>NZ_JBFBML010000001.1:394147-790763 GCF_040687075.1 Leucobacter sp. NPDC077196 | reverse complement strand
GGGGCGTTTGACGCCGCTCGAGTACGAGACCATCATGAACAAACAGGTCGCACTCGCTGCCTAACCAAACTGTCACCTCAACGTGCATCAGACCCGCTTTGCGCGTTCGCCCACTCGTTGATTTGCAGGTCAAGTCAGGTGCCAAACCTGGGAACCGCGGGGACGCTGAGAGCAACGAAGGCCCGAGCAAGAAGAACCGAGACAGGCGCGTTTCTCGAGATGCCAGCGGTCCGGGCGACTCTTCTGCGGGTGAGGATGAATTTGAAGAGATTGAAATTTGGGACGGTGAGATACCGGAACAATTACGTGGAATCGCTTTCCTCGGTAAAGATTCCACTCACCTCTATTTGAAACAGATTGGTAAGTTCAAACTACTCACAGCCGAAGAAGAGGTGCTACTGGGAAAAGAGATCGAGGTGGGTCTGCTCGCGCAAGAACAACTCGATGCTCAAAACTATCGCCTCAGACGAGAACGCCGAGATCTGGAATGGCTAATCAAACGGGGGCGAAACGCACATACGAGGTTCTTGTGCTCTAACCTTCGCCTGGTGGTCAGCATTGCAAAGAAATACACGGCTGGCGCGGGGACATTGGATCTACTGGACCTCATCCAAGAAGGAAATCTTGGGTTGGAACGGGCAATACAGAAATGGGATTTCCGAAAGGGCTTTAAGCTTTCCACCTACGCAACGTGGTGGGTGCAGCAAGCCATCACGCGCGCAACAGCAGATACATCTCGCACAATCCGTATCCCAGTTCACAAAGTCGAAGAGCTGAAGAAGGCGCAAAGCCTCAAGAAGGATGCAGAGGTGCATGCTGATGAGAGCACTGCGCTCGCCCTCGTAGCGAATCAGCTGCAGATGACGGTACGTGACCTGGATGCTCTCTTTCAACTGGACAAGGCACCGGTGAGCATTGACAGAAAAGCATGGCTCCTTGAACCAGGGCACACCCAGGAAGTTTCATTCGGCGACCTCATCGAAGATACCGAGGCGCTGGAACCAGAAGATAATGTGATGTCGAAAATGCTGCAGCAGATACTTGTGCACCTCTTTGATTCATTGCCTGAGCGTGAGGCCGGTATCATTCAACTGCGCTTTGGATTGGGTGGGATTGAACCCCAAACACTCGAGCAAATTGGGGAAATCTTTGGTTTGACAAGAGAACGGATTCGTCAAATTGAGTCCAAAACCATGGCGAAGCTGCGCCATCCGTCGCGATCAGACCGGCTTCGCGATTATCTCGTGTAGGGCGCCGCGGACGCTGCGCACCCCGATCAGGCGACTATTCAATCGGGGTGTTTAAGCTCTGCTGTAGATCTAGCGCGCCAGGGCCGACGAGGGAAACGCGTACCTGCTTTCGGTTAACGCCAAGTGTGCGGGCGATCGCGCGCATCGAGATGCCACCGCCGTGCAGCTTCACGGCCTCTGCGGCTTCCTCGTTTGTGAGGCCGTGCTGACGTCGCACGACGTTGTTTCGAGTGAGGTGCTTCGTGATTCGACCTGGGTTTAGTTCCGACCCGTTTGTCCGTCACCCGGTCAGCGACGGAAGCTTCTCTTGCTCAGCATAATATGCTTCCTCGATCTCGATCGGGGTGCACATGAATTGGCCTGGTTCTTGTTCCGACCGGTTTCCCTGTCAGCCGGTCGGTGACAGAAGCGTCTCGGTTTCAGCGTAGTACGCCTGTTCGACCTCGATCGGAGTACGCATATCGAGTTCCCCGTGGAGCCGCTCATGGTTCCACCACCACACGTATTCGAGGGTCGCAAGCTCGACCTGCTCGACCGTCCGCCAGGGCCTTGCTGACGGATCAGTTCGGTCTTGTAGACCTTCATGGCGCCCAGCAGATCAACCAAGAAGCGACTCACGGCACCCAAGTAGCTGGTGAGCCACAGAGAGGAGCTCCGAGCACGACTTGATCTAGGTCAAGGCTGAGGCTCTGTCAACACAATAGTCTGGGTCGTGAAGGCCAGGAACCTCCTGGTCGATCCCCGTTTCGGGGTGAAGCGAAAGGACTCATCATGGCGAACGCTACTGACACCACCCACACTCTGCTGCGCGCCGAGGGTTTCTCGTGCCCGTCGTGCGTGACCAAGATCGAGAAGCAGGTCGGCAAGCTCGATGGCGTCGAGAACGTGACGGTGCACTTCGCCTCGGGTCGCGTTGAGATCGACCACGATGAGACAAGAAGTTCCGTCGACGATCTCATTGCTGCTGTCGATAAGGCCGGCTATAAGTCGAAGGCCTCCGCGTTCTAGCCAAACGGCTCCTCACGCACTAAGTTCACCAATTCGAAAGGCGGCACATTCGTGAACGCGTTCCGTAAGTGGCGGTATGGCAACTGGTTCATTCCCGTTGTCTCGGGCCTCCTCATTCTCGTGTCGTTCGGCGTCGAAAAGCTCTTCGGCGGCAGCTGGAACGTCACGGTCGGTCCGCAATGGTGGATCGACGCTGGCGAACACGCCCACGGTTCTGGTCATGTGTTTACCCTTGCGAACGCGTTCATGCTCGCCGCAGCAATTGTCGCGGGGTACGGAATCGTCGTGAAGGCCGTCCGGGCACTGCTCGTAAAGTTCATCAGTATCGACCTGCTCGTATCGATTGCAGCGATCGGCGCGACACTCATCGGCAACTTCTGGGAAGCTGCCGCCGTGACGTTCCTCTTCGCGATCGGTCACGCACTCGAAGCCGGCACGATGAACAAGACCCGTGCAGCGCTCGCTGAGTTGGTCGCGGTGGCCCCCGACGTTGCAGTCGTGATGCGCGACGGTGAGCAGGTCGAGATCGCCGCACATCAGGTGCGCATGGGCGAGATCGTGCTCGTAAAGAACGGAGCGAAAGTTCCCGTCGACGGGCAGGTCGTGTCAGGCACCGGAGCGATCGACGAGGCATCGATCACAGGTGAGTCGATCCCTGTCGAAAAGACGAAGTCAGATCACGTGTTTGCGGGCACGATCTCGCGGGGCGGATTCCTACAGGTCATGGCGACCGGCATCGGAGCCGACACGACGCTCGCGCGCATCATTCACCGTGTCGAAGAAGCGCAGGATGCGAAAGCGAAAACGCAGGCATTCATCGACCGATTCTCGAAGTGGTACACGCCCGCGGTGATGGTACTCGCGCTTGCGGCGGGCCTCATCTCTGGTGACGTAGTGCTCGGCCTCACGTTGCTCGTGATCGGTTGCCCGGGCGCGCTCGTCATCTCGATTCCCGTGGCGATCGTAGCGGGAATCGGCCGCTCGGCCCGCAACGGGATTCTCATCAAGGGCGGCGAGTACCTCGAAACCTCGGCCAAGATCTCGGCCGTCGCAGTCGATAAGACGGGGACTCTCACCGAGGGCCGCCCGGTACTCACCGACATCGTTGTGCTCAATCCTGAAGCGGATCGGCGCGAGGTGCTTCGCTGGGCAGCCGCCGCAGAAGCAGGGTCCGAGCACCCACTTGCCCGCCCGATCCTCGACACCGCACGAGAAGAAGGAGTGGCCCCCGAGGGCCTTCCGGGATCGGTCACACCGGTCGTGGGCAAGGGGATCGTGGCCGACGCTCACGACAAGCGGGTACTCATCGGTAACGTGCCGCTGCTCGAACAGTACGGGATCGTGAACGACGCGGGGGCGGCTGTGGCTGCGAAGAAACTGGCAGCGGCAGGCAAGACCCCGATGATTGTCGCGGTCGATGAGAGCGTGCTTGGCGTAATCGGTGTCGCAGATACGATCCGCGAGGATGCCCCCGAGATGATCAGGCGCTTGCACGCTAGCGGGGTGCAGAAGGTGGTGATGCTCACCGGAGATACGCGCCTTGTCGCCGAAGCCATCGGTGAGGCGGTCGGCATCGATGAGATCCATGCTTCGTTGCTACCCGAGGACAAGCTCGACGCTGTCGCGCGGTTGCAGCGCGAGGGGCACACGGTCGCGATGGTGGGCGACGGCGTGAACGACGCCCCGGCCCTCGCGACCGCCGACATTGGTGTTGCCATGGGTGCAGCGGGCTCAGCGGTGGCCGTGGAGACGGCAGACATTGCCCTGATGGGCGACAACCTCTTGAAACTGCCCGAAGCAATCAGCCTCGCCAAACGCACCGTGAACGTCATGCGCCAGAACATCTGGATCGCGCTCATCACCGTTGTCGTGCTGCTCGTCGGGGTCTTCGCAGGGGGTGTCACGATGGCTATCGGCATGCTCGTGCACGAGGGATCGGTGCTCATCGTAATCCTCAACGCGATGCGCCTGCTGCGCAACACCCAAGGAGCCACTGCGTTGTCGAGGAGTGAACGCGCCCGAGCCGCACATGAAACAGGCCGCCCGGTCGAACCAGCCACGGCCCAGAGTTCATCCGAACTTCCATCTTAAGAAAGGACCACACACATGAGTGAGAACCAGTTCAGCGTCGGCGAGAAGGCGACGCACTTCATCATCGACGAGGTCGCGAAAGCAAACACGAATTTTCGTCAGGTGCTCTGGACGGGAAAGCATTCCCAACTCGTTGCGATGACGATTCCGGTGGGCGGGGAGATCGGCGACGAGGTGCATGACACCACCGACCAGTTGCTGAGTTTTGTGTCGGGCAGCGGAGAGGCCGACCTTGACGGCGAGACGCACACCGTTGATGCTGGCGACCTGTGCGCTGTCCCGGCCGGTACTCGCCACAACTTCCGCAACACTGGCGATGAGCCTTTGGTGCTCTACACCGTCTATTCACCTCCGGAGCACGCAATTGACGCGGAGTATGCCACGAAGGAACTCGCTGATGCGGCAGAGGCTTCGGGTGAAGACGCTCCGCCACAGGCAACCACGTAAGTGTCACTCACCTGGAGAACGAGGAGAAGTCAATAATGTCGAAAGCGCTGGTCTTCGCCGCCTATGGCGGCCCCGAGACGCAGGAACTCGTTGAACGCCCGGCTCCGGCGCCTGGGCCTGGAGAGCTCGCGATCGAAGTGAAAGCGGCCGGGGTGAACCCTGCTGACTGGAAGATCCGTGCGGGGCAGATGGGCTCCCACTGGCCGCTTCCCGCACCGATGGGCCGAGAGGCCTCCGGTGTCGTCACCGCCGTAGGCGCAGAGGTCGAGAACTTCGCTGTCGGTGACATGGTGCTCGGCCTCGCGGCCAAAGGACAGGGAACGTTCGCGAAGCACACGGTGTTGGATGCGGCACAAACCGTCCAGAAGCCCGAAGAGCTTTCCTTTGCTGACGCTGCAGCACTGCCTGTCGCAGGGGCGACTGCGTATGACGTGACGCATCAGATCGAGCTGGAACCTGGTCAGACGATGCTGATTCTTGGCACCGGAGGTGGGGTCGGGCTGATGGCGGCGCAGATCGGCAATGTGCACAAGTTCACGGTCATCGGTGTGGCCAGTGCAGCGAAGCAGGAACTGGTGGAGTCGACCGGTGCGACGTTCGTTGCCTCCGGGGAGGGTGCGGCTGACCGGGTGCGTGCCATCGCGCCGGAGGGTGTTGATGTGCTCATCGACCTGGTCGGTGGGCAGGCGCTTCGTGATCTCGCGGTCGTCGCCAAAGACCCGAGCGTCATCATCAGTACCGCAGACCCGACCACCGTGCAGCAACTCGGTGGCGTAGCGGTGGTGCGCACGCGTGAAGGGCTCGAGAAGGTCACCGGCGTCGCCCAGTACGGTCTCGTCGATCCGCAGGTGACGGACCGGTACAGTCTCGATCGGGCTGCGGAAGCCATCGCCATGGTGGAGGCCGGGCACACTGCCGGCAAAGTGATCATCGAACCATGACCCAGCGGCCTGAGGCACCGACGGACGCCGTATTCACAGCAGCACGGACGTCTGATCCTGTGGCCTCAATAAACCGGGTGGCCGATGCATACGGGTCGCCTGAGGTTGATATCGAGGGCATTCTCGGTGCCGAGATCTCACCGGATGACCCTGATCGTGCGGTCATCGAGCCGTGGGCCGCGGCAGTCGATGGCCCCATTCTCGATGTCGGCGCGGGTACCGGGCGTTGGACCGGTCACCTCGCACGCCTCGGACACGCGGTGGAAGGGCTCGAGCCATCGGATCGCCTCATCACGATTGCCCGAGCCAGACATCCCGCGGTTGTGTTCCATCACGATTCCATCGACGATCTCGCCCGTTGCGAGACCCGCTGGGGCGGGATCCTCGCCTGGTATTCGACCATTCACATGAGCTCAGAAGAGCTCCTACACGCGCTCGCAACACTGCGCACTCGGCTGGGTGACGGCGGATCGCTGCTGATGTCCTTTTTCGCGGGGCCGCGGCTAGAGGCATTCGACCATCCGATCGCCGCCGCATACCGGTGGCCGATGAACAAAATGGTCGAAGCCCTCACCCACGCCGGGTTCGAGGTGATCGGGCAGCGCTCGAACCCGCGGACGCCCCACGCGCACATCACTGCACGCGCCACCCCTGGCTTCAGCTGAAGCGCGGGTGTTGTGCCACGAGTCGCCATACTAGAAGGGAAGGGAAGGATGCCGTTGGCTGTTTCAACCGATGTGGATGCTGATCCAGCAAATGATCTCTGCGTGGCCCGTGTACCACTGTTTCAAGGGCTCACACATGCGCAGCAAGTGGAAGTTGCGGGATTTGCACGTACCGTCCGATTAGACGCTGTCGAGCAGGCGTATACAGCAGGCTCGGACATGTCGCAGTTGATGGTGGTGCACACCGGTCAGGTGAAGATCGCTCGCACAAGTGCGGCTGGGCACGAGCAGGTGATCCGGGTCCTCGGGCCGGGCGACTTCATCGGAGAATCCGCGTTTCTCACCGGCACGAGACCCGATCACGCAGCAGAAGCGCTCGTGCATACCGAACTGTGCGTGTTCCGTCATGCCGATCTCGGGCGTCTCGTCGAGAAGCATCCGAGCATCGGGCTGCGCATGCTGCAAGGAGTGAGTCAGCGCTTGGATGATACTGAGGCGCGACTGGCTTCTGTCATCTCGGGAAACGTGAGCTCTCGTCTCGCCGATTACCTGCTCTCGCTCCCTGCGACGCCAGGGCCGCGAGGAGCCATCGACGTGACGCTGCCGCTCGCAAAGAAGGACATCGCTTCGCTCCTGTCCACGACACCAGAGTCCCTCAGTCGGCAACTTCGCAAACTCACCGACACCGGGGTGATCTCACAACAGGAACAGGGGCGGATCACGATCACTGATGTGACCGCGCTCACCGCACTCTCAACCCTCTCGAAGAGAGACTGAGAACAGCACCGTGCCAGCCCAGACCATCGCCCCACGTACCTCGGAAGCGTCACACGCAATGTCATCGACGGTGGAATTTCTTCGCAACCGCAAGCTCATGATGTTCGTGCTCGTCGGTTTGGCGACCGGGGTTATGCTCTGGCTTACCGGCGCAGAGATGGCTCTCGGGGTCACCGCATACTTGGTGCTCGGTATCGTGATCGTGATCACCGCGATCGACATGTTCAAAGATCTGATGCGCGGGCATTGGGGGCTCGACATTCTTGCGGTCATCGCCATGATCGCGACACTCGCCGTACAGGAATATGTCGCGGGGCTCATCATCGCGTTGATGCTCACCGGAGGGGAAGCACTCGAAGACCTCGCCGCTCGCCGCGCGAGCCGAGAACTCGACCAACTGTTGAACCGAGCCCCAGCATTCGCGGGTCGAATTCACCCGGTAACAGGTGAGGTCGAACGCATCGCGATCGAAGAGGTGAAAGTCGGCGACGAACTGCTGGTGCGCTCCTCAGAGATCCTCCCCGTCGACGGGGTGCTCCTATCGGATCACGCGACGATTGATGAATCATCCGTGACCGGTGAACCGATCCCGGTGAACTACCACGCGGGCGACCCACTGCTTTCTGGAACGGTCAACAGCACGACGAGCTTCACGATGCGCGCGCAGAAGGTGGCAGCCGATTCGAACTACGCCTCGATCGTACGGTTGGTCGAGGAGGCCGTGGACTCCCGGGCACCGATGGTGCGACTCGCCGACCGTTATGCGGTGCCGTTCACCATTGTGTCATTGCTGATTGCGGGCTTCGCGTGGTTTCTCAGCGGGGATCCGGTGCGATTTGCCGAGGTGCTCGTCGTGGCGACGCCGTGCCCGCTGCTCATCGCCACCCCGGTCGCGTTTATGGGCGGGATGAGTTCCGCGGCAAAGCTCAACGTCATCATCAAAGACGGTGGCGTGTTAGAGGTGCTCGCCGGGGTCCGTGCAGTCGCATTCGACAAGACCGGCACCTTGACCGAAGGTAAAGCCGACGTCGTCGAGATTCACCCTGCTGCTCGCACCGTAGACGAGACGCTGCAGCTCGCGGCCGCCGCCGAGCAGTACTCCGTGCACGTGTTCGCCGATCCGATCGTGGCATCGGCACGCACACAGCAACTTGAGCTTCCCGAAGTGGTGACGGCCGACGAGGTGGCAACAAACGGTGTCCTCGCCTCCCTGGCAGACGGCACTTCGGTGCGAGTGGGCAAGCCCTCATTTATCGAAGAGGTGACCGGGCCGATCGATCGACCCGTACTCTCAGCTGGGGAGACGGCCGTCTACGTATCGGTCGGTGACGAGCTCGCCGGAGTGATCATCTTGTCCGACCCGATTCGTGAGCAGTCTGCAGACACGGTGTCCCGTCTTCGCCGAGCAGGCGTAGCCGAGATCGCGATGGTGACCGGTGATATCACGTCGACCGCGGAGTCTGTCGCACACGCGGTCGACATTCAGACGGTGCACGCTGAGACCACTCCCCAGACCAAGGTGCGGATTGTGCAGGCGATGCGGCCGAGACCCGTACTCATGGTCGGCGATGGGATCAATGATGCCCCGGTGCTGGCGGCCGCCGATGTCGGTGTTGCGATGGCGGGCAGGGGTGCAACGGTCGCGAGCGAGTCAGCAGCGGCGGTGATCACCTCGAACGACATCGCGCGAGTGGCAGATGTGGCCTATGTCTCGCGGCGCACGGTGCAGATCGCCCTGCAGTCGATCTGGATGGGCATCATCATCTCAGTCGGTTTGATGCTCGTCGCCGCATTCGGCTATTTGCCGGCGGTGGTGGGAGCGCTGCTGCAAGAGATTGTTGACCTTGTGGCCATTCTGTCGGCGCTCCGCGCGCTCCGAGCGCACCGGGGTGCGCGGCGCGAGAGCCCTGCTCGGCGGGAAGTGCCGGTAGGCTAACCCGCGAGGCCGACTCACACAGTCACGATCGGATCAGCCGGTTGACCGCGGCAGTGGACTCCTGAATCTTCTCGTGGGCGGCCTCGTCGCTAAGCTTGGCGGCATCGAGCACACAGTGCTTCAGGTGATCATCGAGCAGCCCCGTCGCCACCCCCTGCAGCGAGCGGGTGAGCGCACTGACCTGGGTCAGAATGTGGACACAGTACTGCTCTTCGTCGATCGTGTTCGCGATGCCCCGGGCCAAACCTTCGATTCGTTTCATGCGCTGCAGGTAGCGCTTCTTATCGCCGATATACCCGTGGTGCGACGCGTGCGATTCAGTGGTTGATGACATGTGCTGATCCTGACCTGCGTGAGGTCAGTTCGTGCGTTCGAGCACGGCGCGAGTGCTGGCTTCTGGACTGAGATCGATGCGGCGCAAGAGCTGGGCATTCAGCGCCACGACGATCGTCGACAGCGACATCAGAATCGCTCCGACCGACATCGGCAGCACGAACCCGACGCGGGCGAGCACCCCGGCGGCAAGCGGCACCGAAATCAAGTTGTACCCCGCCGCCCACCACAGGTTCTGTTTCATCTTGCGGTAGGCAGCACGTGAGAGTTCGATCACTGAGAGCACCGAACGCGGGTCAGAGCTGGCGAGGATCACCCCTGCCGACGCGATCGCCACATCGGTGCCCGCCCCGATAGCGATACCAACATCGGCTTGCGCGAGGGCGGGGGCATCGTTGACACCGTCGCCGACCATCGCGACAGCCGTGCCTTCGTGCTGCAACTCGGCCACCTTCGCGGCCTTATCTTCGGGGCGCACGCCCGCGAACACACGGTCGATACCGAGTTCGCGAGCAACCTCCCCCGCGACGGCTGCAGCGTCACCGGTGATCATCACGACCTCAACACCGAGCCGATGCAGTGCGGCGAGGGCATCGCGCGACTCCGGGCGAATCTCATCGGCGAGCTTCAGCCCGCCGATCATGATTCCGTCACGAACGACATGCAGAATGATGGCACCTTCGGCCCGCCAGGCATCGGCTGCACCGATCTCGGGCTGCCCGGTTTCTTCCAGAAGCCGGGGCCCACCGACCCGAATCTCGTGGCCGGCCACGGTGGCGGTGACGCCAACCGCCGGTGAAGAAGAGAACCCGGTGGCGGGTGCAAGGCTGAGGCCTCGGTCGCTCGCCGCGGCGACGATCGCTTTGGCGAGGGGGTGCTCGCTGTCGGCCTCGGCCGCGGCAGCCAGGGCCAGCAGGGCGTGCTCGTCAACATCGCCGACTGGCGCGACACCGGTGACAACCGGTTCGCCCTTGGTGAGTGTGCCCGTCTTGTCGAAGAGCACCGCGTCGACTTGGCGCATCGTCTCGAGCGCGAAACGATCTTTCACGAGCACCCCGCCGCGAGCCGCGCGCTCGGTGGCGATGGAAACCACGAGCGGAATCGCCAAGCCGAGCGCGTGCGGGCAGGCGATCACTAGCACGGTAATGGTGCGCATCACGGCCGCATCTGGGTCGCCCACGAGCATCCAAACGATCGCGGTGCTGACCGCTGCGGCGAGGGCGAACCAGAACAGCCACCCTGCAGCCCGGTCGGCGATGCGCTGCGCCCGAGACGACGAGTTTTGTGCGTCGGCGACGAGTCGGTTGATGCCGGCAAGTGTCGTGTCGTCTCCGATGGCGGTGACTCTGACCCGCAGCCCCGAATCGGTCGCGACCGTGCCGGCGGTCACCGCATCACCCTCGCTGCGGGTCGCGGGGAGCGATTCGCCGGTGATCATCGATTCATCCATGGCCGCACGTCCGTCAACAATCATGCCGTCGGCCGGCACGCTGCCGCCCGGGCGCACGATCACGAGATCATCAACGCGCAACTCCGCCGGGCTCACCGTGACGGCCGTTTCACCCTCGACCCGCTCGGCTTCGTCGGGCAAAAGCGCAGCGAGGGAGTCGAGCGCAGAAGTGGTCTGGGCGAGCGAACGCATCTCGATCCAGTGCCCGAGCAGCATAATGACCACCAGCAGCGCGAGTTCCCACCAGAATTCGAGCTCGTGATGCAACAGCCCGAGTGTTGCGCCCCACGATGCGAGGAAGGCCACGGTGATGCCCAGGGCGATCAGCAGCATCATGCCCGGTTTGCGGGCCTTGATTTCGCTCACCGTGCCCTTCAAGAATGGGGAGCCGCCCCAGACATACATCACGGTGCCGATAACAGGTGCGATCCACGTGGCCCAGCCTGGTACTGAATAGCCGAGGATCATGGCAAACATTGGCGAGAACGCGACGACTGGCACCGCGAGCACGAGATTCACCCAGAACAGGCGCCGAAACTGTGCCACATGATCGCCGTGGCTGCCGTGACCGCAGTGGCCCATATGGCCAGCGTGACCACCGTGATCCTCGTGCCCAGTGCGCTCGTGGTGCTCGTGGCCACTGTGAGGCCCGTGGTCGTGCCCGTGGCCCGAGTGTGGCTTCGTCATGGGTGTCTCCTCTCGGCTGGGCGACCGGGCCCGGTGTGCTAGGCAGCCTGCTTGGTGATGGACGTGAAGCCGCGCAGACGCAGGCTGTTGCCAACCACGAAGACGCTCGAGAACGCCATCGCCGGCGATCATTGGGTTGAGCATACCGAACGCTGCGACCGGAATCGCTGCCACGTTATAGGCGAACGCCCAAGACAGGTTCGTCTTGATGGTGCCGAGCGTCTTGCGTCAGAGTCGGATCACATCGACAGCGCTCCGCAGATCGCCGCGCTACTGCCTTTACTCACCGACCTTCAAGCAGTTCGTCTTCCGACCCAGACTTGTAGAGCGAATGGCAGAAGCTGTTGAGAAGTACCAAGCGCTACTTTGCCGTGCGCCGGTCGAAAAAGGTTCGGTCAAAGTCTGACGGGTTGCAGAGGAGATCGAGTGCCGTCGCACTGGCGGCGTGACTAGAACTGTCACCTATCCGTGCAGCACTCCCGTCTGTGCGTTCGGCTCACTTAGCTGGACAGGCAGCACTTGAACTTGCTGGTCTTGATTCCGCCGAGTTGCCGACTCTTGCAACGGCAAGTGATGTAGATCCGGCAGCAGTAGTTCTGGTTACACCGTCCGAATGTCGAGCGTAGGGTGGCAGTTGGAAGTTGATTGGCCAGGCGTGATAGAGGCGGGACTTCTCAGGGAGAGTCACGTCGACAACATCAACCGTCTTGCGGACGTTGCCAGAGTCGGCAATTGGGAGGCGGTATTTCGTCTTCTTGATCGAGAGCGATTTCTGAGCGTAAATCAATAGAGAATCGCTGGTGACTCTTGGTTCACACCACTTCACCAGGCAGCTTGGCTCGGCGCCTCATCGGAGGTCGTGGATGAACTCATCCGCCGCGGAGCATGGCGTTCGTTACGGAACGCTGAAGGCGATCGTCCAATCGTTATTGCTTTGAAACGCAATCATCAGCATCTTGCTGATGCTCTGACCGTGCGTGATCTGAGCGACAACCAGTTGCGAAAGTTTGCTGCATGGGACAAGCACCTATCTGAACTGATTCAGGAACGTACCGAGTCTTTGGAGCCCGTAAAGATTCGGCCAATCCCTTCCGAGATCATCGCGTTGGAGACATTGGACAATCTGTACTTTGGTTATCCAGGTATGTACGGCGGCTTCTCGATGTCGATATTCAAGGGTCGATTGCTGGTTGAGAGTTGGAGCCGAGTCGTTGACGGCTCAGGCCAGGCCCATGTCATTACCGAGAGCGGTTGTGTGCTTGTCGAGGAAGGCTTCGTTTAAATTCTCATGGTCGAGGCTTGATCGACGAGTGCACCAGCTGCGACTAAGGAGATGCGAACCTGATTACGGTCGACACCGAGAGTGCGTGAGATAGCGCGCATTGAGATGCCACCGCCGTGCAGCTTCACTATCTCTGCGGCTTCCTCGATTGTGAGGCCGTGCTGGCGGCGCACGACGTTGCTCCGGGTGAGATGCTTCGAGACGGTTGCACGGTGCACACCATACTTCTGAGCGAGGTATCCGACGCTGAAACCAGTGAGGTAATCGTCGACAAGTCGATCTACTTCTGCGGGGGTGAGAAAGGTTTGAGGTTTTCCAATCCTCCTTACGCAAGGCCCTCGTACGTCGTGAATCGGGGTATTATCGGCCCGCTGCGATACCCGGTATACCCCTCGTTTCCAGCGAGAAATCAACGATTTCAGCTTCGGGGTGGGGTTTGAGAACTTTCTACGCAGGGACCCCAATGAATACCTGAGGCCCGCCTCGCGCACTTACGGATCTGATCCGGCGCGATGCGGGCCTCAGGCTTATGCAGTTCACCTCACGCGCGGGCCACCTCACGCCCGTCAAGGTCCACCCGTGATCGGCCGCAGGAACCCGCGCCCGCCGCGCACCTGCTTACGAGCGTCTACGTGCAATATCGGCGAGCGTGTAGCTGCCGAGCGGGTTGAGATTCAGCTTCTGCCTGGCGTGGGCGATGAGCAGTCCGATCACGTGCGGCGTCCGTCCCGCCCGCACGATCCGCGTGCGCAACCGGTAGGCGTCCGTGTACGCGATCCGCGGTGCCCAGATCGGAGAACGGCGCTGGTTCGCCACGTCGGCGGTCAGATGCAGGAACGCCTGCGCACTGCCGATCGCCGATGCCGCGTCGACGCCGATGGAGATGGACGGCAGCGAGGCAGGCGAGTGGCCCTCCTCCCCCGCGACGGCCTGCAAGGACCGCAGGTCGGTGTACGACGGGATGTACGGGAGGCAGCGCGCCAGATCCACGCCCGCGTCCGCGATCTCATTCAGAGGCATCCCCGAATCGAAGCCCATGAAGCGCTCGAACGTCCACGGCGAGGTGGGTGCGAATGAAGTGACCTGAGCGGCGAACCCCACGTTCATGACCAGGAGGTCGGGGATACCCTGCAATCGCGCGCGGCGGGCGATGAGCGATCCGATCTCCGGCTTCGTGAGCTCCGACTCATCGAGCACGAGCGAGGCGCCGTGCATGAATTCCTCGACGTTCTCGGGAATCACTCCGTCGAGGAACGTGCGCACCTCTGCCTCTGGATTGATATCGAGCACGCGCTCGCGAAACACCTCGGCCTTGCGGCGACCGAAAGTCGAGGTGCTCGCGCCTTCGACGCGATTGACGTTCTCTGGTTCGAAGACCTCAGGATCCGCCACGCTGAACGATGCCACCCCCATACGCGCGAGCTTCAGGCCCAACTGGAACCCGTCTCCCCCGACACCCGCGATGGCCACGCGTGCGGCGATCAACGCCCGCTGCTCATCCTCGCTCCAGAAACCGTAATTGCGGGAGAACTCGGGAGCTTCGACGGTGCGTCGCATCACCGCGACTGCTCGCTGAGCGCGCGCTTCGGGGCGCGACCGACAAAGGTCATCGCGCCGTCCTCAGCCCGGTACCGGTCGATGAACCCACCTTGGCGCGCGTTTACGCGTTCCGTCGACACCGGGATGTCGATCTCGATCGGAAGATTATAGTCGAGATAGTGCTCGACGTATCGGGGCTCCCCGATCCTCGAGATCGCAATCGTCCCCCTCAGATGGCGCTCCAACCAGGGTTCGATGATGGCGAAGGTGCGCTCCAGCGCGTGGTTCGCCTCGTAGGCGAGCATGACCGCGAAGAGATGCCATTGCACAAGCTCCTGCATGACAGCGTGCTCGTGGCGCGCGATGACCCGTGAGACCTCGACGCTGCGCGCCGTGAGGCCATCGTCCACGAATGAGTCTGGGCAGAACTCCTCGACCGGGAGCGGAAGGTCTTCGCCGCGCACGATGAGACGGGAGACGCCGACCACTCGCACCCCTTCGATGTGATTCTCGAAGACCGCAAAGGTGATGGACCGCGCGTCGTCGACGTCGCGATCGGTGCCATCAGCCTGGATCTCGCTCTCGTCGAGCTGGCCGGTCTGATCGACGTACACCTTTCGGCGCAACTCGAAATGCGCCCGATATTCCGCTTCGAGCCCGGGCCGCGGAACATCGTTCTCTGCGATGACACCGACGCACATGCGCGCGGACGGCTGATCGGCGAAGAGCTCAGACCCGATCACGGGGATTACGTCGTGATTCGTCACGGAACGGTCGATGTGTGACACGCCGGGGATCCTCCTGTTAGCGCGGCCGTGCAGCACCGCAGATACGTCATGAATGCCCGGGTGTGACCTCGAACGACTCCTGTAAGTCTCATTGTGCCCGAATAGCGGTTCTTCGCGCATCGCATTGACGGCGCGGCGAGTCGCAGAAGGGCAGGCGCTGCCAGAACACTTCTGCATCCTCCCGAGACGAGCGCGCCGGTACACGGCGCCAGAGGCGGGATGCTAGCATAAGTGTACTACTGACGTCGAAATTGGGGGGAACGGTGCAGGGAGACGGTTGGAACCGCGGAAGCAGTCTTCGCTCGCGCCCGGCGACCGAAGATGTCGGCACGAAAGTGCTGCTCAGCGCGGTGAAGCACGTCGAGACCGTGGGACTCACCCTGAGCGTCTCGCAGGAACTCATCGAGCGGATCTGCGCCGATGCCGGCGTTTCCGCGAAGCAGTTCGGACAGGTCTGGCCTACTGCAGACGCATTCATGGCCGATCTCTTCTGCGAACTCGCGAACCAGGCGCAGATCGATCGTGCTGACACGGAGACGCTGCTGACAACGTGGCAGTACCTCAGCATGCGCACCGACGACCTCCACACTCCAGCGGGTCGGCGCCGCGTGCTGATCGACATCATCCGCACGGCAGCCGAGTACAATTTCGAGGTCGTCACGGCGTCGAGCAAGTGGCGCACCTACGCTGCGCTCTCGACCACCATCATGGCCTGGCCCGAAGGATCCTCGCGAACTCGCGTACTCGATGCGCTGCAGGCGAGCGAGCTCTCATTCGTCGAGACCATGGAGAGCTTCTACCGCAACGTGCTTCCCACCGTCGGGTACCGGCTCAAGCCGATGTTCCACAACGACTACCAGCCTTTCGTCGTCGCAGCGGCCTCGGTCATCGAAGGGCTCGGAATTGTGCGCGCCACGGTGCCCGCCCTGGTCGAAGCCCACTTCAATGGCCCGACGGACGGATCGGACGAGACTCTCGACGGAGCGGCAGGACCGAGTGAGAACGACGTCTGGTCGGTTTCGGCGCTCGCCTTTATGGGCGTGGTCGACGCCTTCATCGAACCGGATCCCGAGTTCGTCGCGGCGGAGGCGATTTCCCGCCTGAGCTCGGGAGTCGATGTGACTCCTCCGGGCCAGGACGCGGATCCGTCGTACTGAGCCTCCTCGACGCTGCTGGCGCGCGGCTGAACCGCTAGGAGATGTCAGCCCGTGTACCGCTTCGGCGGAGCCGATCCCGCGTCAATGCGAAGGACTGCGGACGACCGAAGTGATAGCCCTGCATGCTCCGCACGCCGAGCGCTCGGAGCGTTTCGGCCACAGCAGCACTCTCGATGCCCTCGACGACGACGGTGTGGCCCAGGTTGTCGCCGAAGCTCTGCAGCGCCTTGATCAGCTCGCGCTGACGGGTGTCTTCAAGGTTGCCGATCAGGCTCTTGTCGATCTTGAGAATGTTCATCGGGAAGTGCACGAGAGCGCCCACCGAGGAATCATCGGAACCGTAGTCGTCGAGCGCGATGATCAGCCCCGCGGACTGCAGATTCTCCGCATCGCGGCGGAGTTCATCGGTGACGGTGCGCAGTGAGCGCTCGTTCAGCTCGATGCAGAGGGTGATATCCGGATGGGCGTTCGCCGCATCGCGCAGAAACGGACCGAGCTCGGCATCGCTGATCTGGCCGAGGTCGAGGTTGACCGTCATGCAGCTGACGCTCGGTTCCAGCCGACGGAACTGCTCGGCGGCTTGAAGCGCCTTCGTGATCACCTGCTCGGTCAGCGCATTCATGAGCCCGAGGCTCTTGGCCCGGGCGATCAGCGAGGGCGCGGAGATCGGGCCCAGCTCGGGATCCACGTAGCGCGTCAGCGCCTCGAACGCCCAAATCTTGCCCGTCGACATGTCGACGATCGGTTGGAACGCGAGCATCAGCCTGTTGCCCTCGATCGCGCGGGCAACGATGTCGTTCAAACGGGTGGAGCGGTGCGAAGAGATGCTCACCGTGCTCGCCGCTCCAACTGCTCCCTGCTGGCGGGAGCGCTTCGCCTGCAGCATGGTGCGATCCGCGTCCTCGACGAGCGACTGCGCATCGATCTCGCGATGGCTCGAGAATGCCAGCCCGGCGCTCACGAGAGGCCGAAGATCGTGCCCCTCGAGGTCCATCCGCTCGCTCAGTGCGGCGATGACACGATCGGCAGATTCTTTCGCCTGGTCGATCGACACGAGACCCGTGAAGATGACGACGAATTCGTCGCCGCCGACGCGGGAGACGAAGTCTCCTCCGCCCGACGAGCGTTCGAGGCGCGCCGCGACGACGCGCAGCAGTGCGTCCCCCGCGCGGTGGCCGTAGTTGTCGTTGAGCTTCTTGAAGTTGTCGAGGTCGATGAACAGCAGCGCGATGCCCTCGTGATACGGGCGATGCTCGTTCGCCTCGATCAGCGCCTGCTGGAATGCACCGTAGTTCGGCAGGCCTGTCAGCGGATCGGTATTGGCACGCTGCTCGAGCGAATCGACCTCGTATCGCATGCGCGCGGCCTCACTTGCCAAGTGCGCGAGCGAGACCAGCGCGCGCTGGTCGTCACGGCTGAACGCACCGCCTCCGAGTTTGCGCGAGGCGACGAGGTACTGCTCGGATGCAGATTCCAGGCTGACCGCTGCACCGATCTCGTCATTGGTCGGGGCGGCGTCTCGCAACTCGACAGAATTCGCGCGCACGATTCCCCTGGCCCGACTCAGCAGCGCCGTTCCGAGAGCTTCTCCGCTCTCCCTCGGCAGTTCGATCGCAGCGTCCACCACGGCGGAGAGGCGGGCTTCGATGTCGTCGGAGCGAGAACGCTGAGCGAGCACGTAGAAGAGGGACCCGGCGAGGAGCACCACGAAGGGCGTCAGGCTGACGTTCGGGTCGCCTTCGAGCCAGGAGATCACCGTCGCGTCGATGTAGTGAATCAGGGTCGCGGTGACCGAGACCACCGCGACCAGGAAGATGACGCGACCAGGCTTCACCGATGCAGCGCTGACGCCGCGATCCACCTCTTCGCGCCCCCATTGACGTGCGAACTCGCCCAGCAGCACGACACCGTAGAACACTGTGGTCGCAGCCACGAAGCTCAGCGGCAACCAGAGTCCGAGCGCGTCGAGACCGTTGCGGACAGCGACGAAGGCCACCGCGCCGACGGTCGCGAGGCCCGTCGTGTACAACGCCAACCAGACGTTGCGGCGCAGCGAGATCTGCGCGATCAACACGCCCATGGCCCAGATGCACACGCCGATGAACGGAGCCTCGGTCAACGGTTCGATCGAGAGCATGACGATCGAGACCCCGGCTTGCGGGAAGCCTCGGTCGTAACCAATGCGAATATGGAACGGCCCGCACATGATGACACTCGCGACCACTGCCAAGACGAGCGTCCATGAGGCGGGCGGCGTTCCGACGAGATGCACGACACCGGCGCCGATCGCAATCAGCGCGAAGACGATGAAGGGTGCGGCGAATACGGTGTCGCCCTTCGCCACTCCGACGCGCTTCACCGCGGCCCCCTCTCCCGATGCTTCTGCGCATTCGTGTTGCTTCTCTGCGTGAATGCGGCAGCTAATTATGTCATGCGTGCGGGGCCGCATTTCGCGCAATCTTCCCCGACGCTCCGAAGTGGTTCTGTGTAGGGTGAAGACATGCTCGACATCTCACACGAGGAGTTCGAATCGCTGGTCGCCGACGGCCTCGACTCGCTGCACGACGACATGCTCGCGCAGCTCGACAATGTGATTTTTCTGGTGGAGGATCGCCCGACCGACGGCAGTGAGATTCTCGGCGTGTATGAAGGCTTCTCGCTCGCAGAGCGCGGGGTATACGGGTACGGAGAAGAACCGGATCGCATCATTCTCTTCCGCGAGAATCTGCTCGGTCATTGCGCAGACCAGGAAGATCTCGTTCATGAGATCCGAGTGACACTCGTGCACGAAATCGCACACTTCTACGGCATCACCGAGGAGCGCATACATGAACTCGGGTGGGGCTGATGCACGCCGTGCACCCGGAGGCGCAGACGCGCCGGGTCGAGGAGCCGACGATCCTCGAGTCGCCGGTCTGGCAGACAGTCGTCTGGGATGATCCGGTCAACCTGATGTCGTACGTCGCCTTCGTCTTCCAGAAGCACTTCGGTTTCACTCGCGATCGCGCCGAGGAGCTCATGCTGCAAGTGCATCAGGCCGGCAGTGCGGTCGTCGCGGAGGGAACTCGGGAGGCGATGGAGATGCACGTCGAAGCGATGCACGGATACGGGCTCTGGGCGACCGTGCGCCAGGCGGGCGAACGATGAAGCTGCTCCCGCTCCCCGGGCACGGACTGAGGCTGCTCCTCGATCACGACGAGGCGGCGATGCTCGATCAGTTGATCGCGCAGCTCATCCAGCTGCTGCAGAGCCACAGCGGCACCGCACTGGACCCCGACCCGCTGTTCGCGAGCCTGGAGGTGGGCGGCTCCGATGCGACACCCGATGATCCGGCCCTGGCCCGGCTGTTCCCCGACGCGTACGAGCAGGACGCCGACGCCGGTGCGTTCCGCAGCGTCACCGAACAGGGACTGCTCAATCGGAAGCTCCAAGACGCCATGGACGTCACCACGGCACTGGGCCTCGGCGGCGGGGCGCCGGACGAAGCCGCCCTCGTCGAGGTGGACATCTCGCACACGACCCTTCCCGCGTGGGTGCGCACGGTAACCGCGCTGCGTCTCGCGATCGCAGCGCGGATCGGACTCGACACTCCTGAGGATCGGCCCCGCCTTCTGGACGACGAGGAGACGCGCGGAACGGTGCTCGTCTTCGACTGGCTCGCCGCGATCCTCGAATCCGTGCTCGCCATCGTCGAGTCGGGAGAACGCGAGGGCGACGACCCCGACGTCGACGCCGGTCCATCGAGTTCCGACGCCTGAAGCAGTCGTGCCCGTAATGTGGTGCCTGAGCATCACGGCGTCGGTCAGTTCGGCGATTCCAGAGAACGCGGATCGACCACCGCACCTCGGCCGGTCAGCAGACTGGCCGAGGTGACGCCCGAGGCGCCGAAGCGCTCGCGCACATCGTCGACTGCCTGATCGACGGCCCGCCAGCCATCGTCTTCGCTCCATAGGGCGGCGATATCGCTGCCTACCGGCATGAGCTGCTCGGCGCGCACCCCGATGAGTCGCACGGCCCGGCCCCCGCGCTCGAGCGCGGCGAAGAGCTCCCTGGCGGTGTGGTAAATCCGCTGCGTGGCGTCCGTCGCCTCTGGGAGTGTGCGCGATCGAGTGATCGTCTCGAAATTGCTCCAGCGCACTTTTATCGAGATCGTTCGCGCCTCGACTCCGGCACCGCGCAGCCGCTCGCCGGTGCGGGTCGCGAGCCGCAACAGTTCGCGCTGGAGGGTGCCGGCATCCGTGACGTCGTGGGCGAATGTCTCTTCATGCCCGATGCTCTTCTCCGATCGAGTGGTCTCGACCCGACGTGCATCCCGGCCGTTCGCCAGTTCGTGCAGACGCCGTGCGCTCGCACCGCCGACGATGCGCTCGAGAGACTGCAACGGCTCGCGTGCGAGCTCTCCGACCGTGCGGATCGCACGCGCGTGCAGCGCGCGCTCCGTCGCCTGCCCCACGCCCCACATCGCACCGATGGGCAGCGGATGCAGAAACTCCACAGTGCGGGCGGGAGGAATCTCGAGAATGCCGTCGGGCTTCGCGCGCTGCGATGCCAGCTTCGCCACAAACTTCGTGCCGGCGAGCCCCACCGAAGCCGGTAGGCCCGTGCGCTCGCGCACGCGCTCCCGGATTGCGCGGGCGATCTCGACGGGTTGGCCGAAGAGCCGCACCGTTCCGGCGACGTCAAGAAACGCCTCATCGATGCTCAGCGGTTCGACGAGCGGCGTGAACTCCTGGAACACGGACATCACGGCCTTCGACGCACTGCGGTACTTCGCATACACGGGATCGACGAGCACGAGCTGCGGGCAGAGTTGCTTCGCCCGAGCGACCGGCATCGCCGAACGTACGCCGAATCGGCGCGCCTCGTAGCTCGCGCTCGATACGACCGACCGCGCGGTGTCGTGCGCCGCAGCCACCGGCAGCCCCACCAGTTCGGGGCGATCGAGCAGTTCGACCGAAACGAAGAACGAGTCCATGTCGACGTGCAGCACGGAGGCGATCTCACGCGGCGACTCGAACATGTGTACTATTCCACCACGTTGCCGGCTCAGCCGCCAGCTTCGACGACGAGCCGCGCGAGTTCTTCGTCGACCACGAGCTCGGTGATGATCCGAGCAGCGAGCGCACCCCGCAGACTGTCGCGCTTCGCCGCTCCCGACACGACGCACAGCCGATGCGGAATGCGTCGCACCGTATCTAGCGATGGTCCGCTCGAGCGTTCGTTCATCGCGACGCCATCGGTGCTCCCGTCGCTGCGATAGAACACCGTTCCGCAGTCGCCCACGACGCCGGCGCGCACCAGCTCCTGCAGGTCGTCGCGATCGAGGTATCCGCCGGAATAGATGCGGGATCGCGGATCGCCGATGCGCGATCCGAGCCCGAAGACGTAGACATCGCTCGAGGCTTGCAGTTCGAGCACGCGACTCACCGAGCGTTCCCGCCAGAGAGCGCGGCGGGTGTTCGGGTCGTCGAAGATCGCGGGCACCGAGAACTGGTACACCGAGGCGGCGAACGCGTTGCCGAAGCCACCGAGCAGCTCGGCCGAATAGGACACCCCCGTCGTGCGCACGTTGGCTGCACCGTTCATCTGCACCACTCGCACCTCGTGCGCGGTCTTCGACGGCAAGTGCCGAGCAATGGCGCTCATCGTCGCGCCCCACGCGACGCCCACGGTCGCGCGGTCGCCCACCGCCGCCGCGACCCGGTGCGCGGCGGTTCGCGCCGTGCGCTCCAGCCGGTCCGCTTCCGACGCGCGCACGGCCGAGGGCACGACGTGCGCGGTGATCCCGTACCGTTCGGCGATGCGCAGTTCGAGCTGAGAGCGCGCCTCCTGCGGCGAATGCACCTGGATCTCAACGAGACCGGAGTCGCGCGCATACGTGAGCAGCCGGGAGACGGAAGACCGCGACACTCGCATTTCCCGCGCAATCGCCTCCATCGTGAGATGCTGCAGGTAGTACAGTTGCGCGGCGCGCAAAGCGTCGCGCGACCTGGACGAATGTGCAGTCATCGCTGCCCCCTTCGCTCGCTTCGATGAACACATCATGCACATACGTGCAATCAGCTTGCAACTCGGTGCACGGGAGGAGGAAGCTGACCACGAACGTCGAAAGGTTTGAAGTCATGAATGATCGCACGCCGACCACCCGCTCCGCAGTTCGCAGTCTGCAGGATCGCCCGAACGCCGATGTCCTCATCATCGGCGGCGGCATCAACGGCATCGCGACCTTCCGCGAACTCGCACTGCAGGGAGTCGACGTCGCCCTCGTCGAGCGCGGCGACTTCGTGTCGGGAGCTTCTTCGGCCTCGAGCCACATGGTCCACGGCGGCGTTCGGTACCTCGAGAACGGCGAGTTCAGGCTTGTGCAAGAAGCCGTGGCCGAGCGCAATCGTCTGCTCCGAACCGCTCCTCATTACGTGCGCCCGCTCGAGACCACGATTCCGATCTTCTCCACGTTCTCCGGCATCCTGTCGGCTCCCTTCCGCCTGCTAGTGACCCATGGTCGCGGCAAGGCCCGAGAGCGCGGCGCGGCGCTGATCAAGATCGGTCTCACGCTGTACGACACCTTCTCCCGCGACGGCGGCCAGGTGCCCCGCCACAAGTTCCTCGGACGTCGCCGCTCGCTCAGTGAACTGCCCCGCCTCAACTCGGGCGTGAAGTACACGGCGACGTACTACGACGCTTCCATGCACGATCCGGAGCGCCTCGCGCTCGATGTGCTGCACGACGGGCTCCTAGCGGGTGGCGATCGCGCCCGCGCTGCGAACTATCTGCCCGCCGTCGGTTTCGAGAATGGGGCCGTGCAGGTGCGCGACGAGACCACCGGAGAGGTGTTCGATTTCACCGCCCGTGTGATCCTGAACACCAGCGGACCGTGGACCGACCTCACGAACAAAGCTCTCGGCGCCGGAACTCGGTACATGGGCGGCACCAAGGGTTCGCACATCGTGCTCGACCACCCGGAGCTCCTGGCGGCCACCGGCGGTCGGGAGATCTTCTTCGAGCACTCGGATGGCCGCATCGTGCTGATCTATCCGCTGAAGGATCGCGTGCTCGTCGGCACCACCGATATCGACGCGGACCCCAGCACCCCGACCTCATGCACGAGCGACGAGGTCGACTACTTCATCGATCTCGTCGCCCATGTCTTCCCAGACATCACCGTCGAGCGGTCTCAGATCGTCTACACGTTCTCGGGCATCCGCCCGCTGCCGCGCCACGACGATACCGCCCCCGGGTTCGTGTCGCGCGACTACCGCATCGAATCATCCGAACGCGCCGGCGTGCCGCTGCTCAGCCTCGTGGGAGGCAAGTGGACGACGTTCCGCGCCCTCGCGGCGCACCTCGCGAACGACACGCTGGAGCTCCTCGGAGTACCTCGCAAGGTCGGCACGGAAACGCTCGCCATCGGCGGCGGCAAGGAGTTCCCGAAGACTCGATCAGCCCGCACGCGCTGGGTCGCAGAACGCGCGGACGGCAATGATCGTGCGCGCGTCGAGGCGCTGCTCGATCGGTACGGCACGCGCGCCGATGAGGTGCTCGCCGCGACGCCGGAGCATGACGAGCAGCTCGACCTGCTTCCCGCCTACACGGCGGCGGAGCTCGCGCATCTCGCAGCGTCGGAGCAGGTGGTGCACCTCGACGATCTGCTGCTGCGCCGCACCTCGATCGCCTTCCTCGGCGGCTTGACTCTCGAGCGCTTGCGCGCAGCCGCTGAAGCCGTTGCTCCGGCGCTGGGCTGGCAGGCCGAGCGCGTCGATGAAGAGATCGACCGCACAGCATCACTGCTTCGCACCGCGCATCGCATCGACGTCGAACGCGGAGGCGTCGTCGTCGATATTTGAGCGGTGCGACCCCGCGGGTGCGGAGCATCTCTTCCGCACCCGCACTCACCACGCATCGCGAGCCATTCCCCTCGCTTTCTTGAAAGGTCAAAGACGACATGCCAGATGTCAATCTCGGTTTCTACTTCCTCTCCGAGTTCGTCGGTACCGGTCTCCTCGTGCTCCTGGGCTGTGGCGTCGTCGCCAACGTCGCCCTGGCGAAGACGAAGGGCAACAGCGGCGGCTTTCTGCTGGTCAACTGGGGCTGGGGCCTCGCGGTTTTCGTCGGCGTGCTCGGTTCCGCATACTCCGGCGCGATACTGAACCCGGCCGTCGGCATCGGGCTCGCGATCGCGGGCAAGATCAGCGTGGTCCAGTTCCTCGTCGCCACCGCCGCTGAGCTGATCGGCGCCATCGTCGGCGCCGTTCTCTGCTGGGTGGCATACCGTTCGCACTTCGACGCAGAACCCGACCCCGCGGCCAAGCTCGGCGTCTTCTCGACCGGTCCGGCGATCCGCACACCCTTCGGCAACTTCCTCACGGAGGTCATCGGAACCTTCGTGCTCGTCTTCGCCGTGTTCGCCTTCGCGGATTACGGCGACATCCAGGTCGGCGTTCCCGGGGGCCTCGGGCCGCTGACCGCACTGCCCGTCGCGCTGGTCGTCGTCAGCATCGGCGCCTCCCTCGGCGGCCCCACGGGCTACGCGATCAACCCCGCGCGTGACCTCGGGCCCCGCATTGCGCACGCGATCCTGCCCATCAAGGGCAAGGGCGGCAGCGACTGGGGGTACGCATGGGTGCCCGTTGCCGGCCCGCTCGTCGGCGGCGCGATCGCAGCACTCATCGCCCCGCTCGTGCTGGGACTCGCAGCAGCAGCGGCTTGACCCACCCACTCCCCGAGCAACGAAGCTGTCACGAAAGGAACACCATGTCCGAATACATCATCGCGATCGACCAGGGTACGACCTCCAGCCGAGCGATCATCTTCGACAAGAGCGGCACCATCATCTCCGTCGGCCAGAAGGAGCACGAGCAGATCATGCCGCAGGCCGGCTGGGTGGAGCACGATGCGCTCGAGATCTGGCGCAACGTGCAGGAGGTCATCGGCATCGCCCTCGGTCGCGCTGATCTGACGCGGCACGACATCTCGGCGATCGGCATCACCAATCAGCGCGAGACCGCCGTCGTGTGGAACCGCAAGACGGGCAAGCCCGTCTACAACGCGATCGTGTGGCAGGACACGCGCACGCAGGACATCGTCGACCGCCTCGCGGCAGATGGCGGTATCGAACGGTTCAAGGACATCGTCGGGCTCCCCCTCGCGACGTACTTCTCGGGCACGAAGGTCGCTTGGATTCTCGAGAACGTCGAAGGGGCGCGCGAGGCCGCCGACGCCGGCGATCTGCTGTTCGGCACCACCGACAGCTGGGTCATCTGGAATCTGACCGGCGGCTCTGAGCACGGCGTTCACGTCACCGACGTGACCAACGCATCGCGCACGCTCTTCATGGACCTGAAGACCCTCGAGTGGCGAGACGACATCCTCGAAGCGTTCGACGTGCCCCGGTCGATGCTCCCCGAGATCAAATCCTCCTCCGAAATCTACGGCACCGCCGAGGACTCCTCGCTGCTGCGCGAGACGCCGATCGCCGGCATCCTCGGCGACCAGCAGGCGGCCACCTTCGGCCAGGCCGCGTTCACCGCGGGCGAATCGAAGAACACCTACGGAACCGGCTGTTTCCTGATCTTCAACACGGGCGAGGAGATCATTCATTCCAAGAACGGCCTCCTCACCACCGTCGGGTACAAGCTCGGCGATGGTCCGACGCACTACGCGCTCGAGGGGTCCATCGCGGTGACCGGATCGCTCATCCAGTGGCTGCGCGACCAGCTCGGCATCATCTCCGACGCGCCAGAGGTCGAACAGCTGGCAGAGAGCGTTCCCGATAACGGCGGCGTCTACATCGTTCCCGCCTTCTCCGGCCTCTACGCCCCGTACTGGCGCCCCGATGCTCGCGGGGCGATCCTCGGGCTCACTCGATACGCGAACAAGGGCCACATCTCGCGGGCCGCACTCGAGGCCGTGGCGTACCAGACACGCGACGTACTCGACGCGGTGAACGCGGACGCGGGGGTAGATCTCACCGAGCTCAAGGTCGACGGCGGCATGGTCGCCAATGACACGCTGATGCAGTTCCAGGCCGACATCCTCGGCGTGCCCGTGGTGCGACCCGTGGTGTCTGAGACCACGGCGCTCGGCGCCGCCTACGCCGCGGGACTCGCCGTCGGCTTCTGGTCGGGACTCGACGACCTCTCGGCCAACTGGCAGGAGGATCGCCGGTGGGAGCCCGAACTCGACAGCGCCGAGCAGGAGCGCCTGCTGCGTCAGTGGCGGAAGGCCGTCACCAAGTCGATGGACTGGGTGGACGACGACGTGCGCTGAGTCGATCGTGAAACGCAGAAGGGCGGCAGTTCAATCGAACTGCCGCCCTTCTGCGTTGTTGCCTGAACCGCTATCCGGCGACGCCGCTGCGTAGCTGCACGGTCATTCGGCGGCGGATGCGCGTTCGAGCACGAGCTCGCGAACACGCGCCGCATCGGCCGAACCGCGCATCGCTTTCATCACCGCTCCGATGATGGCTCCAGCTGCTTGCACCTTGCCATCGCGGATCTTCGCGAGCACATCAGGCTGCTGGGCAAGTGCTGCGTCGACAGCCTCGATGAGCGCTCCGTCGTCAGACACAATCGCGAGACTCCGCGCTTCGACGATCTCAGCCGCGGTGCCCTCGCCGTCGATGATGCCCGCGATCACCTGCCTCGCCAGCTTGTCGTTGAGTGTGCCGGCGTCGACGAGTTCGACGACCGAGGCCACCTGCTCAGGCGTGATGAGGTCGGCGGAGGGGGTCGATCGCTCGTTGGCGATGCGGGCGACCTCTCCCGTCCACCACTTCCGCGCCGTCTGCGGGGGCACTCCGATGGCGACGGTCTGCTCGATCGTCGAAAGCAGGCCTGCGTTTACCAGGTCTTGGAACTCCAGCGCTGAGAACTGCCACTCCTCCCGCAGCCGCCGCCTGCGAAGCGTGGGGTGCTCGGGAAGCTGCGCTCGCAGCTCCTCAACCAGTTCGCGAGCGGGAGTGAGTGGCGCGAGATCGGGCTCGGGGAAGTAGCGATAGTCGTCTGCATCGCTCTTCGGGCGACCCGGCGACGTCTCCCCCGTGTCCTCGTGCCAGTGTCGCGTCTCCTGCGTAATGGCACCGCCCCCGTCGAGGATCTGCGCCTGGCGCTGGATCTCGAACCGCACCGCACGCTCGATCGACCGCAGCGAATTGACATTCTTGGTCTCCGTGCGCGTTCCGAGCACCGATATGCCGGCTCCCTCATTACCGCGGGGTCGCAGCGAGACATTCGCGTCGCAGCGGATGTTTCCGCGCTCCATCCGGGCATCTGAGATGCCGAGCGACACGACCAGATCACGAATCGTCGAGACGTACGCCGATGCGATCTCGGGCGTATCCGACTCCCCGCCGAAGATCGGACGGGTTACGATCTCGACGAGCGGCACACCGGCTCGGTTGTAGTCGACGAGAGAGTACTCGGCGCCCTGAATGCGTCCCGTCGATCCCCCGACGTGGTTCAGCTTGCCCGCGTCCTCCTCCATGTGCGCCCGCTCGATCGGCACGTGGATGATGCGACCGGAGGCGAGCTCGATCTCGACGGAGCCGTCATGGGCGATCGGATCGTCGTACTGCGAGATCTGGTAGTTCTTGCCCATGTCGGGATAGAAGTAGTTCTTGCGCGCAAATCCCGACACCTCTGCGATCTCGCAGCCGAGTGCGAGGCCGAGACTGATCGAGTACCGCACTGCCTCATGGTTGAGCACGGGAAGCGAACCGGGCAGGCCGAGGCAGACCGGAGCGAGGTTCGTATTGGGCTCCGAACCGAACACGTTGGGCGCGGTCGAGAACATCTTGGTCTTCGTATTGAGTTCGACGTGCACCTCGAGCCCGATGACGGGTTCGAAGAGTTCGAGCGCGCGGTCGAAGTCCATCAGTTTGGTCTTGGCCATCAGTTCGCCGCCTTTCCGGTCTGGGCCGTCGCAAGGAATGCAGCGTCGAGCTCTGGAGCCTGTGCCCAGAAGGGGGCCTCGTCGCGGTCGGCGATGAGCTGCTCGATGGCACTACCCGCGCGGTACAGACGCGCATCCTCGAATGCGGGGGCCATGAGCTGCAGCCCGACCGGCAGGCCGTCTTCGCTCGCCGTGCCGATGGGCAGGCTGAGCCCCGGAATTCCCGCGAGGTTCGCGGGAATCGTGGTCGCGTCGTTGAGGTAATCGCGCATCGGGTCGCCCTTATGCGCGCCGAGCTGCCAAGCCGTGGTCGGCGCCGTGGGCGAGGCGATGACATCGACCTGGTCAAAGGCCGAGGCGAAATCGCGTTGAATCAGGGTGCGCACCTGCTGCGCGCTGCCGTAATAGGCATCGTAGTAGCCGGCTGAGAGCGCGTAGGTGCCGAGGATGATGCGTCGCTTCACCTCTGCGCCGAACCCGGCCGCGCGCGTCTCGCTCATCACGCCCTCGACCGTGCCGCCGCCCTGCGGGGTCACTCGCATCCCGAACCGCACGGAGTCGTACTTTGCGAGGTTGCTCGACGCCTCCGCCGGGAGGATGAGGTAGTAGGCCGCTACGGCATACTCAAAATGCGGCGCATCGATTTCGACGATCTCGGCGCCGTTGGCGGTGAGCAGCGCGAGCGATTGCTCGAAGCGGGCTTGTACGCCCGGCTGCACCCCATCGATCATGAGCTGTTTCACGACTCCGACGCGCAGGCCCTTCAGCGTGCCCGGATCGGCACCGTCGCGAGCTGCGGCGGCCATCGATGGCCACGCGTAGTCGAGCGACGTCGAGTCGTGCCGGTCGTGCCCCGCGATAACGTCGTGCAGCAGCGCTGTGTCGAGCACGGTGCGAGCGCATGGGCCGATCTGGTCGAGCGACGAGGCGAGTGCGATCGCGCCGTATCGGCTCACGCCGCCGTACGTCGGCTTCACGCCCACCGTTCCGGTCAGCGCTGCCGGCTGACGGATGGAACCGCCGGTGTCCGATCCCAGCGCGAGCGGCGCTTCGAATGCGCTCACCGCGACAGCCGAGCCACCCCCGGAACCGCCGGGCACGCTGTCGAGCTTCCACGGGTTGAGCGTAGGCCCGTATGCGGAGTTCTCGGTCGAGGAGCCCATCGCGAACTCGTCCATGTTGGTCTTGCCGATCGACACGAGACCGGCAGCCCGCGCTCGAGCGACGGCGGTCGCATCGAAGGGCGAACGGTAACCCTCGAGGATCTTCGAGCCCGAGGTCGCGGGCATGTCGGTCGTGACGAGCACGTCCTTGATCGCGAGGGGAACCCCGGCGAGTTCCCCGAGCGACTCGCCCGACGCGCGGCGAGCATCGATGTCGCGAGCGACGGCCAGCGAAGATTCTGCATCTGTCGCGAGAAATGCATTGAGCGCCCCGTCGACCGCTGTGATGCGGTCGAGATGGGCTCGGGTCGCCTCTTCCGAGGAGACCTCGCCCGAGGCGAGCTTCGTGGCGAGATCCGCCGCGGTCATCTGGATGAGCTCGTTCATCGAGTCCCTCACTGCTCTTCACCGAGGATCGATGAGACCCGGAACATTCCGTCAGTGGTCTCTGGGGCGTTCGCGAGCGCCTCCTCCTGCGTCAGCACGTCGGACACCACATCGGGCCGAGTGACGTTGTTCAGCGGAAGCGGGTGGCTCGTTGCCGGAACATCGGGTGTCGTCACCTCACCGACCTTGGCAATATGGGTCAGGATCGAATCGAGGTCGCTCGTGAGCGCCTCGACCTCGTCTGGGGTGAGGGCGATTCGTGCGAGGCCCGCGAGATGTGCGACGGTGTCCGCCGTGATCTCGGTGCTCGCCGCGCTGGTTTCAGGCATGCTGCTCCATCGGGAGGGGTCATCTGGGAACGCCCACCATCCTATCGGCGGCCGAGGTTCGAGATGTCTGCGACGCTCAGCCGGCAGCGGGCACGAGGGAGGCTCGGTGGGCGAACGGCAGCTCTCCTTCCGCGCGTGTCCCGTCAGGCATCCAGAGCCTTGAGCAGCCCCGCCGATGGCTGTTCACGAGGTGAGCGTCCACGATGCCGATCGCCGCCATGAGCGCAAAGACGGTCGTTGGGCCGACGAAGGCGAACCCTCGGCGCTTCAGCTCTCGAGCCAATGCGCTTGACTCGGGCGAAACGGCCGGTACCTCGGCGTCGCACTTCGGAACGGGCGACCGTTCGGGGCGAAACGACCAGACGAACTCCGCGAGACCCACCCCGTCTCGCTCGCGCAATTGCAGGGCCGCCCGCGCGTTTGCCACGGTTGCAATGATCTTCTTTCGATTGCGAATGATGCGCGCGTCAGCGAGCAGGCGGTCGACGTCGGCATCGACGTACTGAGCCACGCGCTCGATCATGAAATCGTCGAACGCGTCACGGAACGCCTCTCGTTTGCGCAGCACCGTGAGCCAGGAGAGCCCCGATTGGAACGCCTCGAGCGATATGCGCTCGAATACGCCATCGTCGTCGAACACCGGCACACCCCACTCGCAGTCGTAGTAGGTGGTCAGTAGCGGGTCCTGCGTCGCCCAAGCGGCGCGTATCGGGGAATCGGTGTGCTCGGCCATTGGCGCTCCTTCACGAGGATCTGCGCGGCTGGGAACCGCGGTGTCTCATCTCACCGTATTCGTCGAGAGGAGCGACAACGCCACTCGACGTAAGTTTGTGGATAACTCGTGCGCAGTTGGGGTTACACGCCGCCTGTGGACGGATTACTGACGGGCGTCACCGCCTGCGGCCCCTGGGAGACGAGCAGCGCGAACTGCGCTGCATCGAGCACGGGGATCCCGAGCTCCTCGGCCTTCGACAGCTTCGATCCCGCACCCGGCCCGGCCGCGACGAAATCGGTCTTCTTGGAGACGCTCGACGCAGCCTTGCCGCCCGCCGCGATGATGGCTTCGGTGGCACCCTCGCGAGTGAAGCCGTCGAGTGATCCCGTCGCGACAATGGTGAGACCCGACAGCACGCCGTCAGCGGCCGCGGCGCCGGGGCCGGGGTGTCCGGGCGTCGCCCACTGCACGCCCGCCGCGCTCCAGCGATCCACGATCTCCCGGTGCCAGTCCACCTCGAACCAGGCGGTCAGCGACTCCGCGATGATGCTGCCAACGCCGTCGACCTCGGCGAGCTCCTCCTGCGTCGCCTCTCGAATAGCATCGAGCGATCCGAACCAGTCGGCGAGCGCACGCGCCGCAACCGGCCCGACGTGCCGAATGTTCAGCGCGACCAGCAGTCGCCACAGCGGTTTCGTCTTCGCCCTCTCGAGCTCGGCCAGAAACGTCTCGGCGTCGCGCGACGGTAGCACGACACGATGGTCCTTTCGCACACCGGCCCTGCGCCTTTCGGCAGGCGTCATTCCTTGGGCAGCGGGGGGATACTTGACGGTGACGCGCTGGAAGGGCGCTCGTCGCACGAACTCGCCCGTCGCCTCATCGACGCGCTGCTCGCCGGTCTCGCTGTCGCGCACGATCACCTCGATGGGCACGATCTGCTCCAGTGTCAGATCGAAAAGACCAGCCTCGGTCTCGAGAGGTGGTTTCTCGGGGATCTCAGGTTGCGTCAGCGCAGCCGCCGTGATCTCGCCGAGCACCTCGATGTCGAGAGCTCCGCGCGAACCGATGTGCTCGACGCGACCGCGCACCTGGGCGGGGCAGGCTCTCGAGTTCGGGCAGCGCAGATCGATATCGCCCTCCTTCATCGGGCGCAGCGGCGTCGCGCACTCCGGGCAGGTCTCGGGCATCTGCCATTCGCGCTCGGTGCCGTCGCGCAACTCGGTCACCGCCCCCAAGACCTCGGGAATCACGTCTCCGGCCTTGCGGAGCACGACGGTGTCGCCGATGCGCACACCTTTAGCGCGCACGACCTGCTGATTGTGCAGGGTCGCCTGACGCACGGTAGAGCCGGCGACCTTCACCGGCTCCATCACCGCGTACGGCGTGGCTCTGCCCGTGCGCCCCACACCGACGCGTATGTCGATCAGGCGCGTGTGCACCTCCTCAGGCGGGTACTTGTACGCGATCGCCCACCGCGGTGCGCGGCTCGTCTCCCCCAGCTCTCCGTGCAGAGCGAGCTCGTCGACCTTCACGACGATGCCATCGATGTCGTGCTCGACATCGTGGCGGTGCTCACCCCGATCCTCGATGAACGCGGCGACCTCATCGACCGAATCGAACACGCGAGAGTGCGGCGACACGGGAAGCCCCCACGCGGCTAACAACTCGTATACGTCAGATTGGTTCTCGATTGCGGGATCCGGCCATGCTCCGATGCCGTGCACATAGAGCGACAATCGACCCAGGCGGTCGCGCATCAAGGCAAGCTCGGCGTCCGACTTCTTCTCCGCGCGCTGGCGCAGACTGCCCGCCGCCGTGTTGCGAGCATTGGCGAACTCGGGATACCGTACCGGGATCTGGCCGGCATCCCTCCCCTTCGCCAGCTGCTCTGATACGAATGCCGACTGCAGCTCATGCTGGCGCTCATTGAGGGCCGCGAAGTTCTCCCCGGTGAGGAACACCTCGCCCCGCGCCTCGAAGAATGCGGGGAAGCCGCTCCCGGAAAGCGCTCGGGGGATGACGGGAATGAGATCAATATTCTCCGTGATGTCTTCCCCCACTCGCCCGTCGCCGCGGGTTGTGGCGGTTTCGAGTCGCCCGTCACGGTAGGCGAGACTGATCGCCAGGCCATCGATCTTGAGCTCGGACAGCCATCGCACGGAGCGGCCGGCGGCCGATCGCGCTTTCACGGCCCACTCGCGGAACTCCTCGATCGAGAAGACGTTGTCGAGACTGAGCATCCGCTCTGCATGCTCGTGCTCGGGAAACCCGCCGGAGACCACGGCCGCCCCCACCTCGCGTGTGGGGCTGTCTTGAGTCGCCAGCTCGGGAAACGCCCGCTCGATCGCTTCGAGGCGATGGAACATCTCGTCGTACTCCGCGTCGGAGACCAGGCTCGTCGCCTCGGAATAATAGGCGACTCTGAGCTGCTCGATCTTCTCGGCGAGACGCTCCGCTTCATCGCGGGCTGCGTCGAAATCTTCGGGAATCTGCTGCGCGTTCGTGCTCACGAGTCCAGTGTATGAGCGAGCCCCGACATTCAGGAGCGGGTTGCGGCGGCTTCGACCGGCACTGCCCGATCGATCGTGAACTGCCCGAGCACCCGGGTTCCCACGTACAGCACCGCAGTCTGGCCCGGGGCTACGCCGACCAGGGGCTCCGCGTGTTCGAGATCGATATCGACAACGACCTCGTGCGTCGCGTCGGCTCGATGCAGTTCCGTGCGCGCGTCCTCTCGAATCGGTTCGAGGCGGGCGAACGCCGGCACGGGGTCGGCGTGCGCGCGAATCTGCACATCGCAGCGAAAGCGATCAGCCAGGTCGAACCCGGGAACTCCGGCCCAGCTGAAGCGCCCCCCAGCAATCCGTGCGATCTCGAGCTGCTCCTTCGGCCCGACGACGACCTGATTCGAAACGGGGCGAATCGACAGCACATATCGAGGCTTGCCATCGGGGGCCGGCCGCCCGAGCTGCAGCCCGCGGCGCTGACCGACGGTGTAACCGTGCGCACCGTCGTGACTCCCCACCACTTCGCCCGATTCATCGAGAATCTCGCCGGGACTGCGGTCGACGTGATCGGAGAGCCAGCCACGGGTATCGCCGTCGGGGATGAAGCAGATGTCGTGGCTGTCGGGCTTCTGCGCCACCTGGAGACCGCGTTCCGCCGCCTCGGCACGGATCAGCTGCTTCGACGGGGTGTCGCCGAGCGGAAAGTAGCAGTGCGCGAGCTGACGCTCGGTCAGCACGCCGAGCACGTACGATTGATCCTTCGCCCAAGCGCTCGCTCGATGCAGCTCTGGCCCGTACTCGCCGTCCGCGAGAGTGGCGTAGTGCCCCGTGGCGACGGCGTCGAAGCCGAGCGCGACGGCTTTGTCGAGCAGCGCGGCGAACTTGATCTTCTCGTTGCAGCGCATGCAGGGATTCGGCGTACGTCCGGCGGCGTATTCGGCGATGAAGTCGTCGACCACGTCCTCTTTGAACCGCTCGCTGAGATCCCAGACGTAGAAGGGGATGTCGAGCAGATTCGCGGCGCGACGAGCATCCATCGCGTCCTCAACGGTGCAGCAGCCCCGCGATCCCGTGCGAATCGTGCCGGGCATTCGGCTCAGCGCCAGGTGCACGCCGACCACCTCATGGCCCGCTTCGACGGCTCGCGCTGCTGCAACAGCTGAGTCAACGCCCCCGCTCATCGCTGCCAAAATCTTCACCAGAGCATTCTAGTCGCCCGTGCGTGATGCGTCGACTTCGAGAATTGGTCGGGTGCGGGACGGCCCGTGCAGCAGCGCACCGGAATCGGGCGTCAGCTGAGCCCGGCGGCTCGAGCCGCGGTAACCGCCGCGGGGAGCGCGCCGACGAGTGCGTCGACCTCGGCTTCGGTGGTCTCGTGGCCGAGGGTGAAGCGCAATGCGCCCGCCGCAATCTCTGGCGCGAGCCCCATGGCCAGGAGCACGTGCGAAATCTCGGCGACCCCTGCCCGGCATGCTGATCCCACCGATGCCGAAACCCCCGCGCTGTCGAGGAGGAAGACGAGCGAGTCCCCCTGACAACCGGGAAACGTGAAGTGCGCATTGCCGGGAAGCCGCCCGGCGCCGGCGGGGGCGCCGCGGAGCACGGCGGACGGATCCGCAGCTCGCACGCCGTCGATGAGTCGGTCGCGCAGGCGCTCGAGGCGCACCACCGCGGTCTGCCGTGGACGTCCCGATCCATCGAGGATCAGCTCGAGTGCGGCAGCGAAGGCGACCGCTCCGGCGACATCCTGAGTACCGGATCGCGATCGCTGCTGGCTCCCACCGTGCAGCAACGGATCGGCGGTGAATCGGCGGCCGAGGATCAACGCGCCGACGCCCACAGGGCCCCCGACCTTGTGCGCTGAGAGGCTGATGGCCGCCGCCCCAGAGTTCGCGAAGTCGACGGGCACCTGACCGAGCGCCGACACGGCGTCGACGTGTGCCGGGATGCCGTGAGCGGCGGCGATCGCGCACAGCTCGTCGACGGGCTGCACCGTGCCAACCTCGTTATTCGCCCATAGAAATGAAATGACCGCCACCTGATCGGCACCGACCGCACCGATCGCCGTTTCGAGCGCTGTCGGCGTCAGCAGCCCATGTTCGTCGATGGGCACACCGATCAGTCGCGCACCCTGCGAATCACGCAGCCACTCTGCGGCCTCCAGGGTGGCGTGGTGCTCGCCCTCGGCGATCAGCACCACCGGGCCTGAACCCGAGCGACGGCGTGACCAATACAGACCCTTGATCGCAAGGTTGATCGATTCGGTCCCGCCTGCTGTGAAAATGAGTTCGGCGTGATCGCATCCGACCGCGCGCGAAATGCAGTCGCGAGCGGCCTCGAGCATCTCGCTGGCCCGCTGCCCGTGCCCGTGGGTGGAGGCCGGGTTTCCCACAGTGCGCAGCGCATCGGTATACGCCTGCAGCACCTGTTCGGGCATCGGCGATGTCGCCGCGTGGTCGAGATACGCAGGCCCTGCAGCCATAATCGGCCGCCGCTCAGTACAGAAGGTTTGCGAGGCGCCCTCGCGCAGCGGATACTCGGGGATCGGCGACGCCGACGACCTCGAACAGTTCGAGCAGCCGCTCGCGGATCACGGCGCGCCCGTCCGCATCCTGGTCGACGAAGAGGTCGAGCAACCGAAGAAAAGCGTCTTCGACATGCCCGCCCGAAACATCGAGATCGGCGACCCGAAGCTGCGCCTCGACCTCGGCGGGCGCTGCTGCGGCGCTGCTACGAATCTCCTCTGCAGTGAGACCCTGCAGGCGGTGCAGCAACCTGACCTGTACGAGCGCCGCCCGTGCTTCCGCGTCAGCAGGGGCGCGGGTCAGCACCGCCTCCCACTCCGTAATCGCCTGCTCATAGTCGCCGCGCTCCGCCGCTTCGATGGCCGCAAGGTGGGCCGTCGGAATCTCCGGTTCAGTCGGGGCGTTGTCATCCGCAGATACGGCATCAGGCGCGTTCACCCGGCCGGAGACGCCGTGTTGCTCCGCCAGCTGCAGCAGCTGATCGAAGTACTCCCGCACCTGCTCCTCTGGCACAGGCCCCTGGAAGAGCGGCACCGGCCGCCCGGCGACGATCGCGACAACGGTGGGGATCGTCTGCGCTTGGAAGGCCTGCGCCAGGCCCGGGTTGGCATCGGCGTCGATCCTGGCGAGTAGCGTGCGCCCACCGAGCTCGCGAGTGACTACTTCCAGCATCGAGCCGAGGGTCGCCGACGGTTCGCTCCGCGCCGACCAGAGCAGCGCGACGACGGGCACAACGCTCGAGAGCTGCGCTGCCTGTTCGAATGTCGCATCGCTGACATCGATCACGAGCGACGGCACGTCGACTACGGATCCACCCGAGGGGCCCTCCGCGGAGGGGTCATTCGCCTGCGGAGCGGCGGAACGCGCCGCCAAGTGGCTGAGATCTACGCCGCCACCGGGAAGCCGCTGAGGAATCTGTTGGGTCATCGTTGTCGATCCTTTCTGATGTGCTGCATGCACGACCGGCGTTCGCGCGGCACCATGCGGCCATCGCTGCATGTCGTCGAGACTAGTTCGTCACTTCCACGAGCTCGCTCGTCACGCCGAGCAGCTCGATCTTCGCATCCTCGGACTTGCTCGGCACGAAGAACAGCATCTGATGGGCGACCTGCTGCACGAGTCGCTCCTGCTCGCCCTCCAGTCCCGAGAGCGCGGTGATCGCTCCCTGCGCCTGCGGTTTGAAACGCCCTCCAGCGGCATCGACAATCTGCTCGTCGATGACCGTCGTCGCCACGAGCGCTCCTCCAGCGCCAGTTGACAGCGCGACGACGGGAGCATCTCCCTGTCGAGCCGTCGCGCTGTACTGCATGGTCTGGCCCTTGTCGTCCGACTGCTGCTGCGCAGCCTCCGCGCGCGCCATGCCGTAGTTCTCGAGAAGCGCGTCGCTCTCGAGATCGAACAGGTCGGCCTCCGGAGCATCCGCTCCGTTTTGCAGGAGCGCCGCATACGCCTCGCCCACCTGTGCTGGAGGGAGCACGAGCGTCTCGATATCGTTCGAGAGCAGCGCCGTCCCGTCTTTTGCCGGTGCAGCCTGAGGCATGGAAATGCCGCCGCGAAGCGCGATGACGCGCGAGACTTCGAAGTTCTCGTGCGGCGACTGCTGCGTGAGAGTGAGCGCGAGCGATGGGGAGGTCTGCTCCTCTGTGCCGCTGCCCTCTTCGGCGGCCTCGCCGTCGGCCTCCGCTGGTGCCGCATCTGCGGAACCGTCAGCAGTGCCGTCTGCTGCAGCATCGGCATCGGTTTCTCCCGACGTCGATGCGACCGTGATGAACGCGGTGCGCGGCCAGGACTCCGTGCTCTGCACCAGCGCGTAGTCGAGTTCGTCATCGGTGATGCGCGGCGGCACCACGGCATACTCGGGCACCGACGAGCGAATGGTGTAATTCGCCGTTCGTTGAGCAAGCGCGTCCTCCACGAACCGCTCGTCGAGCGCCGCAGCATCGAGATCGTCGTCGCCCTGATTCGCCGCTGCCGAGATCTGTTCGACGATGCGATGCAGCTGAGCTTCGGTGACGGGCACCGGTGCGATCGACGAGGGCTGCGCCGTGGGCGTCTCCTCTGTGGGCTGAGGGCCGACCTGTGGCCAATATTCGGCTGAGCACCCCGTCAAACCGAGTGCCACTGCGATACCGAGCACCGGAACCGCCCGACGGACGTGGCGCAGCGCGCGCACCCGACGCGGAGTGGTCGTGCTGGCGAGATCCTGGCGCTTCGACCCGGTTGTAGACATCTGCTCTCCTCGGGGTTCGGCGGTTCCGCCGGTACCGGTCGATGGCGTTGCCGAGCGGCTCCGCGCTCCGGGACGAGCGAACGCGTTCCGCACCCCCTGCAGCGGGCCTCGACGACCGCGCCGCGGGCCCAGGCCACGACGATCGTGATCGATCGCGAGCAAGTACAGTACCGCCCCGACGAGCGCGAGGAGGCCTCCCACTGCGAGCAACGGCCCGGCCCACGGAGTGCTGCGATCCTGCACCCAGACGAGAGACAACTCGCTGGGAATCGGGTCCGTTCCATTCGTCGCGATCAGCACGGACTGGTCGACCGCGATCGCGACCGGCACCCGGAGTGTCTCAGTCTCGTTCGAGCTGCCCACCCCATCGATGAAACGGGAGTCCAGCCACAGGTCGCTGCCGCGAGGGTCGAGCCCCGCGCCCTCGGCTTCGTCGACGGGCGCCTCGGATCCCGCGGCCGGCGACTCTGCGATGGCTCCGGGGATGAGCGCCGTGAGGAGCCGTTGCTGTCGCTGATCGACCGTGAGCTCCGCGTGCGGGTAGGGCGCCAACCAGGCGTCGGCATCGCGGGTCATCGCCGTCGCGACAAATGCGTCGGCGCCTCGCACCACGACGTTCGCCTGCCCGGGAAGCTTTGCGAACTCGGTTCCGTCGATGACGGCGAACGCGGCCTCCGACTGCGTGTCGACCGGAAAACTGATCTCGGCCGGGCCTGCGAGAAACGTACGCTGCCCCAACCCCAGGAGCAGAAGCACGCCTGACAGCACGAGCACTGCGATTGCAAGCGCATGTCGCACGGAATCTCCTCTACTTTCACCTCGGTCCGAGCACGAGCGACTTCAGCCGCACCGGCACGAACACGGTTCTTCAACGTCCAACGGTACCGGAGCTTTCCGGGTGTGACATGAGCGCTTTCATTCCGGGCCCTTCGGAGAGCCCGCGCCGGGGCACCGGCTCCCCCGTGACGCGCCGTCGGTTACGCTATCGTGGGGGGCAATTGTGTTCTCGTCTGCTGCCCTCTTCGGGCGCGCGACGACCGTCAGATAACCGGAGGGCCCGTGTCCGAACCAGCCCAGCAGTTCTCCCCTGCATTTCGCGGCTACAACCGTGATGAGGTCGACGAACGCGTCGGAGCGCTCACCGGCCACATCGCGACGCTGCAATCGCATCTCGAATCATTGCAGCAGGCCCACCAGCAGGCGTCGCAGACTGGCAACGAGCAACGCCAGCTCATCGCTGACCTGCAAGAGCAGGTGGCCGAACTCGGTGCTTCGGGCTACTCAGGGCTCGGCCTGCGCGTCGAGAAGAGCCTGCAGGTTGCCGAGGATCACGCGCAACGGCTCATGGCTCAGGCCGACCTCGATGCGGAGAAGCTGCGTCGGTCGTCCGAAGAGGAGAGCCGGCGCGTCCTGACGCAGGCGCAACATCGCGCCGATGAACTGCTGACCTCTGCGTCGGAACAGGCCGAGATTATTCTGACGGGGGCGCGGAACGACGTCGCGACGCAGAGCGCGGCGTTGAATGACGAACGGGAACGTCTGCTCGACGAGGCCCGGCGCGAAGCGGAACTGACCCGCAGTAGTGCCGAGCGAGAGGCGCTCTCAGCTCGGGAGACAGCGCATCGGGAAGCGCAGGCCGCACTCGCAGAGGCAGAGGCGCAAGCCGAACGCATCACCGGCGAATCCCGCGCAGCGGCGAGCGAGCTGCGCGCACACACGGAGCTGCAGGCCGAGGCCTTCGAGCGGCAACGAGCAGAGAATGAGCGCGAGGCAGCACTCGAGCGTGCCCGTCTCGTGCAGGAGGGCGAGCGCGCACGCGCAGAGTTCGAAGCGCGGCGCCTGCGCGAAGAAGCCGAGCTCGAAGAGCGCTACACCGAGCAGCAGCGCGCGCTCGAGGCCGATATCGACGCCCAGCGTCGCGCGCTCACCACCGAGGTCGAGACGCTTCGCGGCCGCATCGCGCAAGAGCGTGCGGAGCACGACGCCGCCTTGCTGCAGGAGCGCGACTCGCAAGAGCGCCGGCTGCGCTCTGAGATGCAGACGCACACCGATCGCATCGCTCAGGAGCGCGCGGAGCACGAGGCGGATATCGCGCGGGATCGCGAAGCCCTCCAGCACGAGCTCGCGACACAGGCCGCCCAGGCCGAACGCGAGCGCCAGCGCGCCGATTCCGTCGCCGCCGAGGACCGCGCGGCGGCTGCCGCAACACTCGATGCGCGCCTCGCCTCGCAGCGCGAGGACCACGACCAATTGCTGGCGCGCGAGGCTGCAGCGCATCAGTCGACGCTGTCGAATGAGCGCGACGCGCACGATGCCGCTCTTGCCGCTGAGCTGGCCGAGCACCGTGATCTCATCTCTCGCGAACGCGATGAGCACGAGACCCGCATTGCCGCTGAGCGAGCTGAGCACGAGGCGTCAGTGCGCTCCGAACGGGCCGCGCACGACGCCGCGGTGCGCGAGGAGCGCGCCGCGCACGAGGCCAGTCTCGAGGACGAACGGCAACGGCAAGAGGTGCGTCTCTCGGACGAGCTCGCCGCCCATGTATCGCGCCTGGCTCAGGAACGCGACGCGCACGAGGCGTCGATCACGGCAGAGCGCACCGCCCACGAAGCCGCAATCACCCAGGAGCGCACGCAGCACGACGCGGATCTCCTTGCCGAGCGCGAGGCCCACGATACTTCGATAACTTCGGAGCGCGCGGCTCACGAATCGCGCATCGCCGAAGAACTGGAGGCGCACCGCGCCACCATCGCGAGCGAGCGAGAAACTCACGATGCCGCACTCGCAGAAGAGCTGCTGGAGCACGAGAGCCGCATCCAGCGCGAGCGCGTTGAGCACGATATGGCGATCTCCACGGCGCGTGCCGAACTCGCCGAGGAGCAGGACGCGCTTCGAGCAGCGCTTTCGAGCGAACTCTCCTCGGAGCGGTCGGCTCACGACGCGCGCCTGTCATCCGAGGTCGTTGCGCACGAGGACCGTCTCGGGTCAGAACTCGCCGCCCATCAGGATCGCGTGATCTCCGAGTGGGATGAGCACCGAACGCGGATCGCCGCTGAGGTCACCGCGCACGAGCGAGAGATGGCCGAGGCGCGTGACGCGTTCGCGCGTCAGCAGGATCGCGAGCAGCAGGCCCACGCCGCCCGGATCGCGGACGAAACGACCGTTCACGAGGAGCGCCTCGCCGCTCAGTCCCGCGAGCACGAACAACGCCTCGCCGATGAGCGTGCCGCCGAAACTGAGCGACTGCGCATCCAGCGCGACGAGATCGCCGAGGCTCTCGGCCTCGAGCGCGAGACCCTCGAGCTGCAGATCGAGCGGGAACGAGCGCGGCTCACCGACGACCTCGTCCGGGAGCGCGAGGAGCACGACCGCGTACTCGCGACCGCTGCCGCTCAGCACGAAGCCGATCTGCTGCGCGAACGCGAGGAGCAGTCTGCTGCGATCGAGCGGGAGGTCGCAGCGAAGCGCGCTGCCGTCACCGAGGAAACCGACCTCCTGCGCGCCGATACGGTGGCCGAGCTCGCCGAACACCGCGCGTCTGAGGAAGCACGCCTCGCGCAGCTGCGTGAGCAGACCGAGGATGCCGTGCGCGAGATGACCGAGCGCATTGAACGGGAGAGCACCGCCTTCAGCACTGACGCGGCTCAGCAGCGCGAAGCCTTCGAACGCGACCTCGCTGAGCGTCAACGCGCCGCATCTGAAACGGCTCAGCTCGAGCTCGAAGCCACCCGTACCGAACTCGCGGAACTCAGAGCGCAGTTGGAGCTCGCGCGCGATGAGTATGAGCGTCTCAGTACCGAAGCGAATCAGGACGCGCGCAATGTGCGTGCAGCGGCGGAGCGCCAGGCCGCTGAGATCATCATGGAGGCCGAGCAGCGCGCGCAGACGACCTTCGCGGCGGCAGAAGACCGCGCAACCAAGGTACTCGCAGCAGCAGAAGATCGCATGACGCAGCTGAAGGTCGAGCGCGGCGCCGTCGCCCGGTACTTCGAGAGCCTCGGCGAGGTCATCACGAATGCGCAGAAGATGAGCACCGTGGCCGGGCGACTCGTCGCACAGCCCATCGCCGAAGCGGTGCCGGTCGACGAGCTTCAACCAGCCGATGCGGGCACTGCAGCCGATGCGAGCAGTGCTGCCGCTGACGCGGCGACTGAAACGGCATCAGAACCCGAAGGCCCGCGCACTCCCTAGCCGCGACAGACAGTTCGGTTAGCGCTGCAGCCGCTCCTCGTCCACTTCCGTGGGTAGCGGAGCGGCTGCAGTACCCACTGCGGTGACGATCTCATCGAGCACGCGCCGAGTCTGCTTCTCCCCCACCCACAGGTGTCGGCCGCCCTCGATCGGAATGAGCGTCATGCGTGGAACGCTGGCGAAACGCTCGGCTGCCTCGCCCGGACGCAAGTAGTCGTCGAACTCCGGAATCAGTGCGACGAGCTCAGGTTTCGCGTGCTGCCAGGCCTCCACGTCTTCGGCGGTCGCCCGGTGCAGCGGCGGTGAAAGGAGGATCGCACCCTCGATCGGGTGCGCGAGACCGTACTTCAGCGCGAGTTCCGTGCCGAACGACCAGCCGAGCAGCCAGGGAATCGGCAGCGCTCTATCAGCTACGAACGCCATGGCTGCGGCCACGTCGTGCTCCTCTGAGACGCCATCCCCGAATGCGCCCTCGCTCGTGCCCCGCGGCGACGACGTGCCACGCGTATTGAACCGAAGCACCGCGATATCGGCCAGCTCGGGAAGCCGATTCGCCGCCTTCCGAAGAATATGAGATTCCATGAAGCCGCCGGCCGTCGGCAACGGGTGCAGGGTGACGAGCGTGGCGCGTGGCTCTCGGTCAAACGGAAGCGCGAGCTCGCCGTACAGCGTGAGCCCGTCGGCCGTTTGCAATTCGATTTCCTCCCGACGCGACTGCAGAACCGTGTTACTCGAGATCTCCACCACTACACACACCCTTCGATTCAGTCGAACCCCACCAGCCTATCCGGGACGGTGCTCAGCCTCTGGCAAGATGGAATCCATGGCACTCACGGCAGCAGCGGACGGTTCAGCACTTGGCAATCCAGGCCCGGCCGGCTGGGCCTGGTACATGAACGACGACCAGTGGCGGGCTGGCGGATGGCCGCGCGCCACGAACAACCAAGGTGAGTTGATGGCGGTGCTCGACCTGCTCACCGCCACTGCAGACCGAGCGGATGAGCCGCTGCACATCCTCTGCGACAGCCAGTACGTGATCAACTCGATCACGCAGTGGATGGCGGGTTGGAAACGGCGCGGGTGGCGCAAGGCCGACGGCAAGCCAGTGCTCAATCGCGAGCTGCTCGAACTCCTCGACACTGCAATGGTGGGCCGCGACGTCTCGTTCGAGTGGGTCAAGGGTCACGCGGGCCACCCGCTGAATGAGGCGGCAGACATGCGCGCCCGGGCCGCTGCGACGGCGTTCCAGGCGGGTCGGCAACCCGACCAGGGGCCAGGCCTCAGTGCTCGCACGCCCGCATCTCCGGTTGTTGACGCACCTGTGACGGCGACGCCCCCGACACTGTGGTGATCCACTCGGCACTGTTCCGTCCGGCCCGGCAGGCGCCTCAGGGAGCGGTGACGGGATCCATGCGGGGCGGGGTACTACACGAGTCGCCAGCAGTGCAGATGATAATGGCGGCGATTGCGCACTGCGACTTCGTCACCGAAGAAATCATCGGCTCTCCAAGCGACCACGTGCGCCTGACCCAGAGCCACGACAGCTCCGCACGCCGGGCAGAGATATTCTTTCTCAGCACGATGGGCCGGGATGTCCCTCACGAACCATTCCGCGCCTGACCGAGTCTCAGTGCGCGCCCCACCATTCGCGAGGCGCGTCACATCGAGCTGGGGGGTCAGCGCGGCGCGCTGGTACTTGTTCGGGCGTCGGCTCTTCGCCATGACGCCGGATCACCACCAGTGGTTCGCGGTCCAGAACGCGTACGCCTGGGCCCACCCGCCGTATCGGTCGGCAGCGTAGCCCGACGCCCAACGGAGATTGTCGACCGGATCGTAACCGTTACCGGGAACCTTGCTGCACGGCAGCGCCTGAATCAGACCGCACGCCCCAGAACTCGCATTCGTGGCGTTGGGATTCCAGGTGCTCTCGCGGGTCGCGATGTAGTCGACGTAGCCCCAGTCGGATTCGGGAATCCCGGCAGCTGCCATCCATTCGGCCGGCGAGCCACCGCCCGTGTACTTCGGCGGTGCGCCGGGTGCATCGCCAGACGACGGTGCACCTCCCGCACCGGCGGCCTCCTCAGCGGCCTCAGCGGCTTCCTTCGCAGCCTTCTCCGCCTCTGCCGCCCGCTTCGCTTCCTGCTTCTTCCGAACCTCTTCGGGATCGGGCAGCTCCACAACGCCGACTTCGGTGTACACGAGATCGGCCTCAGCGGTCGTAGCCGGAATGAACTCCTGGTGGATGCGCTCCTGGAACGCGAGCGTCTCGGCGTCGGCGGGCGCACTCGGCATCGCGAACGGAGCAACGATCGCGGCACCCAGGAATCCGGACACCGCGATCACCGCGACCGGAGCTCGGAGCTTCGACCAACGGGAGACGGGAGCAAACTTCACGATAGCCACAATGTAACGATTCTATCTCGGTGGGATGGAATGGACAACTGAAACTCCGATGCGGTGTGCCGCTGAGCTATTTCCACCCTAACGGGTAGCGAGAATCAGCTCGACGACGGAATCGAGCAGTGCATCCACCTGTTCCTCGTCATAGCCGCGCCACTGCGAGTGAAACACGACGTCGCGCACTTCGGCGGGTTGCAGGACGAGTTCGCGCCGCTCGAACATTTCGGAGACCCGGTCGAGAAAGGCGTCGACCTGGGAGCGCCGATAGCCGGTCGCAAAAAAACCTCGTCGGCGGAACCGCTTGCCGCGAGGGCGATTCATGCGACCGCGCACCTCGGAGAGCAACTGGCGGGTTTCGTCCCACCAGGCTTCTTCCCCCGCAGCGCGCACCCTCGCGCGTCGCTCGCGCTCGTAGAACACCTCTTCGAGGCGATCCATCGCGGCGTCGACATATCGTGCCGCATATCCTCCGCGTTTTACGGGGAAGGCTCGGCGACGAACCGCGATCGACGTCATCGCCTCATCTCCGGCACCCTCGTACGCTGAACGGGCGTCCTCCAGAAAGCGATCCACCTGCTCCTGCTGATAGCCGAGCTGCGAACCGGTCGCGAGCGGGAATGACGTGTGCACCCGTCCATTCTGCACGGGTGTCGTGTCCGACCGCTGAGAACGCCGCGGCATCACACCACCCCCAGCGCCAGCGCCACACCGTAGACGCCCACCGCGGACGGCAGCAGCGAATCGAGGCGGTCCAGAAAGCCGCCGTGGCCGGGAATCCAAGAACTCATATCTTTCACACCCAAGTTGCGTTTGATCAGGGACTCGGTGAGATCTCCACCGGTGGCGGTGAACAGCACCACGATGCCGATGATAATGCCGACCCACCATGGTTGCCCGAGGGCGAGAATCGATACCAGCACACCAGCGCCGGCAGCAACAACGGCCGCTCCGGCGAACCCTTCCCAGGTCTTGTTCGGGCTGATACGCGGGGTCATCTTGTGTTTGCCCAATGTCACCCCTGCGGCGTACGCCCCGACATCCACCGACACGACAACGAGCACGAGCGCGAAGACCCACCACTCCCCGTGATCCGCGAGCACCAGCAGCACCGTGAACGACGCCAGAAACCCCACATAGACGAGCGTGAACCAGCCGGAGAACACATCACGCATGAGCGTTCGAGCCGGGGCCTCCCAGCGCGGCACGAGCCCCTCGACGAGACGCCACACGATCAGGAGCAATGAACCCGCGAAGAGACCCAGCAGCATGCCCTCGGCACCCCAGAAGGCAGCGCCGGCGACCACGATGAGCCCCGCCACGACGACGCCGATGCGCGGAACGCGACGCCCGGCAACACGGAAGGCAGAGGCGAGCTCAACGAGAGCGATTCCCACCAGAATGGCGACGAGCACCACAAATATCTGCTTCACGAGCAGCAGACTCGCCAGGAAAACGCCCCCGAGGATCACGCCCGATGCAATAGCGAAGGCGAGGTTGCGGCCGGCCCGCGCTTCGATACGAGCATTCGTCGCCTCGAGCTGCGCGCGAGTCGATTCGAGCGCGCTCCGAATCTCGTCGCGTTTCTCCGAGCCCGCCATCCGGATCAGACCTCCAGCAACTCGGCTTCTTTGCGCTTGGAGGCTTCATCGATCTGCTCGATGAACTGCTTGGTGACCGCTTCGAGTTCCTTCTCGGCGCGAGCGATGTCATCCTCGCCGACGTCGCTCTTCAGCGCGTCCAGATCATCCTTACCCGAGCGGCGCACGTTGCGCACCGCGACCCGAGCATCCTCTGCCTTGCTCTTCACGATCTTGACGAACTCCTTACGGCGCTCGGTCGTGAGCTCAGGCAGCGATAGACGAATGACGGTGCCGTCGTTCGACGGGTTCGCGCCAAGATTCGGCATATCTCGAATGGCTTGCTCGATGCCCTTCATCGCACCTTTGTCGTACGGGGTCACGAGCAGGCTTCGAGCATCCTGGTTCTGCACGGATGCGAGCTGCGACAGGGGCGTGGGCGTACCGTAGTAATCGACCTGGACGTTCTGCAGCAACGACGGGTTCGCACGTCCCGTACGAACCGTGGCGAAGCTCTCCTTCGCAGATTCGACCACGCGGCTCATGCGGTCCTTGACGTCGGCGAAGACTTCTTCGATCACGGTGTACTCCTTAGTGAAAACGCTCGGAATTCCAGCTTAGCGGGCACGGCCCGCGAGGCCGGTGTCAGGCGTGAACGAGTGTGCCGAGCTCCGCGCCGCGCAAGGCCGCGGTGACATTGCCCGCGGGCTCCATGCCGAAGACGCGCATCGGCATGCGGTTGTCCATGCACAGGCTGAACGATGTCGAATCGACGACCTTCAGCCCGCGAACGAGTGCATCGTTATACGTGATCTTCTCGATCAGCGTCGCATTCTGATCCAGACGCGGATCGGCCGTGTAGACGCCGTCGACGCCGTTCTTGGCGACGAGCACCTGATCGGCCTGGATCTCAAGGGCGCGCTGCGCTGCGACGGTGTCCGTCGAGAAGTAGGGCAGACCGGCACCGGCGCCGAAAATCACCACGCGCCCCTTCTCGAGATGACGAATGGCGCGCAGCGGAATATACGTCTCGGCGACCTGCGTCATCGTGATGGCCGACTGCACTCGGGTCTCGACGCCCGCTTGCTCGAGGAAGTCTTGAAGTGCCAGCGCGTTCATCACGGTGCCGAGCATGCCCATGTAGTCGGCACGGGCCCGATCCATGCCGCGCTGCGACAACTCGGCGCCGCGGAAGAAATTCCCGCCGCCGACCACCACCGCGACCTCTGCGTCCTCCATAGCCGCGGCGATCTCCCGGGCGATCTGACTGACGACGTCGGGATTGACACCCAGCGTTCCCCCGCCGAAGGCCTCCCCCGAGAGCTTGAGCAGTACTCGGCGCTTACGATCGGCGGTCTTCGTCATGTGGGGTATCTCCTTGAGTCGAACGTGGACGGCTGAGCGTCATCGGGCCCCGGTTGCACCCGGAGCCCATAGTAGTGCGGACACAGCACGGGACCCGAGCCGAATGGCCCGGGTCCCGGTGTGAGTGGCTAAGCGCCGACCTTGCTGCGTGCGAAGCCGGTGACGGTGATTCCGGCAGCTTCCGCGACCTTCTTCACCTCGCGCTTGTCAGCGTCGAGCGCGTGAACCTGTTCGTTGAGCGCGACCTGCTTGAAGAACGCGGTCAGGCGCCCCTCCACGATCTTCGGCAGTGCGGCCTCGGGCTTGCCCTCGTTCTTGGAGATTTCCGTAACGAGTGCGCGCTCCTTGTCCACGTCGGCCTCGGGCACGTCCTCGCGGCTCAGGTACAGGGGATCCGCGAAGGAGATGTGCCGCGCGATGCTGAGTGCAGCATCGGCGTCATCACCCTCGTAGCCGACGACCACGCCGATCTGCGGCGGCAGATCCTTCGAGGTCTGGTGCAGGTACACCGACGTTGCGGGTGCCTCCACGCGCGACAGCTTGCGAACTTCGATGCGCTCGCCGATGATGGCGGCTTCCTCGGTGATGACGTCCGCGACAGTCTTGCCCTCGGCGGGAGCCGCAAGGGCTTCCTCCACGGACGAGGCCTTCGCTGCGACGACGGCGTCGAGGACGCGATCAGCGAGTGCGATGAACTTCTCGTTCTTCGCAACGAAGTCGGTCTCGCAGACGAGCTCGATCATCGTTGCGGCACCCTCGGTCTGTCGAACGGCGACGAGGCCTTCGCTCGCCTCGCGGTCGCCGCGCTTGGCGACGCCCTTGAGGCCCTTGAGACGCAGGATCTCGATGGCCTTCTCGACGTCTCCGTCAGCCTCGATGAGCGCGTTCTTGCTGTCGAGCATGCCGGCGCCGAGGCGATCGCGCAGCTCCTTCACAGCGGCCATGCTTACTGCAGCCATGTGTGACTCCTTCAGTGGTCGTTCGGTGAACGGTCAGAGATTATTCTGCGGCCGGGGTCTCGGCAGCGGCCTCGGCCGGTGCCTCTTCCGCTGCGGGTGCCTCTGCAGCGGCAGGTGCCTCCTCAGCAGCAGGTGCCTCCTCAGCAGCGGCAGCGTCGGCGGCCGGCGCCTCTGCGACGGGAGCGTCGGTGCCGAGCAGCTCGACCTCCCACTCGGCGAGCGGCTCAGCGGCCTGCTCAGAGCCCTCGGACGGCTTCTGGTGGCGCTCCATGAGGCCCTCAGCAGCAGCATCGGCGATGACGCGGGTGAGCAGCGCGACCGAGCGGATCGCGTCGTCGTTGCCCGGAATCGGGTAGGTGACCTCGTCGGGATCGCAGTTGGTGTCGAGGATCGCGATCACGGGGATCCCGAGCTTCTTCGCCTCGTCGATCGCGAGGTGCTCCTTCTTGGTGTCGACCACCCAGAGAGCCGAGGGGGTCTTGCCCATGTGGCGGATTCCGCCGAGCGACTTCTGCAGCTTCTCGAGTTCGCGCTTCTTGAGGAGGAGCTCCTTCTTCGTGAAGCCGCTCGTCGTGCCCTCGAAGTCGAGCTGCTCGAGCTCCTTCATGCGCTCCAGCCGACCGGTGACCGTCTGGAAGTTGGTGAGGAGTCCGCCCAGCCAGCGCTGGTTCACGTAGGGCTGGTTGACACGGGTCGCCTGCTCGGCGATGGCCTCCTGCGCCTGCTTCTTGGTGCCGACGAAGAGGATGTTGCCGCCACGGGCAACGGTCTGCTTCACGAACTCGTACGCAGCATCGATGTATCCGAGCGACTGCTGCAGATCGATGATGTAGATGCCCGAGCGCTCGGTGAAGATGAAGCGCTTCATCTTCGGGTTCCAACGGCGGGTCTGGTGTCCGAAGTGAACGCCGCTGTCGAGCAGCTGGCGCATGGTAACGACGGCCATTGCCGTCCTCCTGTTCTGCGCACCCTCGCGGGCGCGCCTATTACGGTTGTCATCGGTCGCGATCGCGACCAGATCCTGGTGCCCTCGGGATCAGCCGCCGTGCTCAAGACGAACACGGACCGTTGGCGTCACTCCGATGCGTGGGCACGCGAAGTCACCTCTCACAAGGTGCTGGACCAGTGTACACCAGCGGGACCCCGATTTCGTCCGCCCACAAGACGGAATCAAGGCGGATCACCCACCCGTTTCCACCATCTTGCAGATTGAGCCTCACCACGACGCCCGCGATGTCACGATCGCTCCATGAACGTACGATCGAAACCGAACGCGCTGGCCCGCGGCGTGACGCTCAGCTTGGTGCTGTGGCTCATAGCCACTGACGCGTCAACAGCATTCGCGACCCAGCGCCCTCCCGAACGCTGGCTGCCGCCGCTGGAAGCGGGCCTCGCGCTCGTCGAGCCCTTCCGCGCTCCCCCACACGCCTACGGCGCAGGCCATCGAGGCATCGATCTCGCAGCAGAGCCGGGGGCGTCTCTTCGGGCCCCGGCAGGAGGGGTGGTGAGTTTCGTCGGATCGGTCGTCGATCGGCCGGTGATCTCCGTGCGCGTGGATGCGCACACGGTGTACTCGATCGAACCCGTCAGCAGCGCGTTGCAGCGGGGCGACACGATCGGCATCGGCTCGGTCATCGGCACCGTGGGCGAGGGCGGGCACTGCGAAAAGCGATGCGTGCACCTCGGAGTCCGCGTCGACGATGCATATGTGAATCCAATGCGCTATTTCGTCGCACGACCAGTACTACTGCCGTGGTGAGCTTCCGATGGCCGGCGCTCAGGCGCGCGGGTGCGCCTGCCGATAGCTCTGGGCCAAGCGCTCGGTCGAGACGTGCGTGTACACCTGCGTGCTCGACAGGCTCGAGTGCCCCAGCATCTCCTGCACCACTCGCAGGTCCGCTCCCCCGTTGAGCAGATGAGTCGCCGCAGTGTGACGAAACGTGTGCGGACCTTTCGGACCCCCGCCCGGTTCCTCCCCGAGCTCTCTCGCCACCATTCGATACACCGCATTGACGCCCAAGCGCCCGCCGCTGTTCCCCGCGAACAGAGCCCCGTGATCAACCCGCCCAGAGGATGCAGGCGCAGCTGCGGCCGCACGGACGAGCAACTGCGGGCGGGCGAGGGCCATATACGTGTCGAGCGCCCGCGCTGCCGGCCCCCCATAGGGCACCACCCGCTCCTTATTGCCCTTCCCCAGCACCCGGACCGTGCGGCCAGCCGTGTCGACGCCCGTCACCGGCAACGAGCACAGCTCGGAGACCCGCAGCGCTGCCGCGTACAACAACTCGAATACGGCATGGTCGCGCAGCGATTCGGGCTGATCCGGGGTCGCGCGCGCCTCGACGCGTGCGAGCAGTCGGCGCATCTGCTCATCAGCCAGCACCCGGGGCAGCTCACGCCCCGCCTTCGGCGCACGCAACCGTGACGCCGGATTGCCCGGCACGAGACGGGAGCGCTCGAGCCAAGTTCCGAACGACTTCAATGTCGCCACGTTGCGCGCGATGGTCGTGGCGGCAAGTCCCTGCTGCTGCCGCTGCCACAACCACTCACGCATGAGTTCGATATCGCAGGCGTCCAATTGCTCGCGTCTCGATTCTTCAGCAAAAGTGACGAACCATGCGAGATCGCGCTGGTAGGCGCGAACCGTGTGCTCCGAGTACCCGTACTCCAGCTGCACCGTCGTGAGAAACCGCTCGACGGCGGTGGACAATCGCATGTACCCATTCTCGCGCATTTGCTGGTCAGGACGCCGTCGGCCCCGTACTCACCGGCGGGGCAGCAAGATCTGATCAGTTTCAGGCCCGGTCTGCACTGCGCCCCCCGTTGGCGAAGCCGCACGCATGCGTTCGCTTTGCGAGAGCACCGCGGGGCCGGCGCCCGGCCGGCCAGTGAGAAAACCCTGGATCTCGTCGAAGCCTTCGAGCTTGAGTATCTCGCGCTGCTGCTCCGTCTCGACGCCTTCGACCAGCACGGTGGCCGTGAGCGCGTGGCCGAGCGCCAGAATCGCCCGGAGTACATCGCGGGTGCGAGACGGCTGCAAACTCTCGTAGAGCACGGAGCGGTCGATCTTCACCCGATCGAAGCCGAATGACAGCAGGGTGTCCAACGACGAGAACCCGGTGCCGAAATCGTCGAGCGCGATGAGCACGCCGAGTCGCTGCAGTTCCTCGAACGTCGCGATGACCTCCCGACGATGAGAGATCAACGTCGACTCGGTGATCTCCAGTTCGAGTCGGCTGGGGGTCAATCCGCTTTCCGACAGCGCGCGCCTCACCGCAGCGAGAAACTGCTCATCGGTGAGTTGAGCGGCAGATACGTTCACAGCGACGCGGGCCCGATCCTGCCACCCAGCTGCATCCGAACACGCGCGCCGCAGCACCCATTCACCCAACTGCACGATGGTTCCATTCGCCTCGGCAATGGGAATGAACTCCCCGGGGTGCAGCAGTCCGAGAATCGGGTGCTCCCAGCGCACGAGCGCTTCCCAGCCCACGACCGCCTCATCCTTCAGCGAGGATTGCGGCTGGTAGAGCAGCGTGAATTCGTCACGCTCGATGGCTCCGATGATCTGGCGGCCGAGGAACCGGCGTGACGCCGAGTGCTCGAGCAAGCCCTCGCGATAGCGCATCGCCTCGCTCGCCCCACGCTCTTTGGCGTCGTACATCGCCGCGTCGGCGCGCACCAGCAGCTCGGAGATGTCGCTCGCGTCTCCCGGGAACCCGGCGATGCCGATGCTGGCGGAAACGATTCTCGACTTTCCGTGGAAGCGCACCGGCTCGCTCATCGCCGCGGTCACACCTGCAACGAAGTCGTCGACCGCCCGCGCATCAGGTGTCAGAGCCGCAGCCGCGAACTCATCGCCGCCCAGTCGTGCGGTCACGATTCCGAGGTCTTCCCTGCGGTGTAGGTTCTCTGCGGTGGCGCGCAGAAGTTCGTCGCCTGCAGCGTGCCCGAGTGTGTCGTTGATCCGTTTGAAATCGTTGAGGTCGATGATCGCGACTGCGAACGGTGCGGCATCCGCAGACCACTGCGCGAGCTCCGAGAGAAACGCCGATCGGTTCCACATTCCCGTGAGTGGGTCCGTGGAAGCTGCGCGTCGCAGTGCGTTCGAAGCTTCACGCGCCACGGTAACGTCGCGCGTGATCTTCGCGAAGCCGATCACCACGTCTTGATCGTTGCGCACCGCGTTCACGGTGACGTGGGCCCAGAACTGCGAGCCGTCTTTGCGAACGCGCCACCCCTCCGTCTCCAGGCGACCATCCCGCTTCGCGATTGCGAGAATTCTGTCGGGTAGACCGTCGGCGCGGTCATCCCCCGTGAAGAAGGTCTCGAACGACTTTCCCACGATCTCGCTGCGCTGGTATCCCTTGATGCGTTCTGCGCCGGAGTTCCAACTCGTCACGAGACCGCCGGGTGAGAGCAGGTAGATCGAATAATCTTGCACGGCCTCCACGAGATAGCGGAACATCTCGGCATCGCGATCCATTGCGGCCTCTCCAACGATCATCCGATCGTCCTCACGATCATTCCACTTCGGCCCCGCGTAGCACGGCGACCCTGAATCCCCTCAGCGATTGTATGGCCCATCTCAGCGCGACACGCACCAACCGACTCCGCCCCGCTTCAGGAACAGATGGCTACTCGACATGCCCGACCTGCACACTCCACGCAATCATGTTCTTGTATTACATAAATTATGTCATACTTTTTGTATGGGATACGTCGTGCATGGTGGTCGTGAGTACGAATTCGAAGATCGCACCCTCGCTCACTTGAGAACAGTGATCGGCATGAAGCTCGCAAAACACGAGGGCTTCTTCTTGAGTTGGGCGGTCGACGCGAGCCGTGGCAGCGGTCGACACGAGATCTGGGTCTCGGAGCATTCTCCGATCGCCTTCCGCTTCAGCGGCGGAAAGGCACCGCAGCTCAATCCGACGTGGATCAAGGCGCTGCTGGCGATCTCGTACACGCCGAGAGGGCTCGTCGTGCTGCCGGAGAGCGAGGCGACCAAGTGGGCGCAGCGCAATCCGCTTCTCGCAGCCTGACTCTGGCCCAATGCTCCACTACTTCCCGAATCGCTCGGGCCGCACGATGCCGCACTCCACGATCCGCTCAATGCGCTCACTCGCGTCGCACCAGACGCCAGCGCGCGAGATCTCCGGGAACCCCTGCACGAGCGACGCATCCCAGCATCTCGAGTTCGGCCAGCACCCCGCGAGCCTCCTCGGTACCGAGACCGGCGGCGAGCGCGACCTCTCCGGCGCTTCGGATTCCGCGCAGCGGCAGTGCGTCGAGCACCCGCCGGTGCGACGCCGATTGACGGTCGACGATCCCGTCGATCAACTGCCCCGCGGCGTCGTCGAGACCGAGAAACTCGCGAAGCTCGTCTGAATTCGAAACGAGCGTTGCTCCGTATTCGCGTATGAGCCGATGGCAACCGGCCGACGCCGCACTGGTGACCGGCCCGGGCACCGCCCCGAGATCCCGTCCCAGTTCAGCCGCGTGACCCGCCGTATTGAGCGATCCGGATCGCGTGCCTGCCTCGGTCACGAGCGTAGCCGTGGCGAGAGCAGCGATTGACCGATTGCGCTGGAGAAACCGCCACCGCGTGGGGGCGGCCCCCGGTACCATTTCTGAGCACACTGCTCCCGCGCCCGCAATGCGATCGAGCAGCGATTCGTGCGCAGCGGGGTAGGCGCGGTCGGCTCCGCCCGCGAGGACGGCGACGGTGGGCGCACCCGATGCGAGCGCAGCACGGTGCGCCACCGCATCGATGCCGTACGCCGCACCTGAGACGATCGCAATTCCGGCAGTGCCGGCGGAGTCCACGAGCTCTGCCGTCACGTTAGCCCCGTACCCCGTGCAGGCGCGCGCACCGACGACGGCGAGCGAAGGCAGACCGAGGAACGCTGCTTCGCCGCGCACCCAGAGCAGCTGCGGAGCATGGACACCCAAATCGTTCAGCGCCGCGGGCCACAACGAGCATTCGGGACCGATCAGCTGCAGCCCCGAGGCGATCGCCCGGTCGAGATCCGCTGCGGTTGCAGCTCGGTCGAGACGGTGACGCCAGCGAGCAACCGCCGCCGCAAGGGTGCGGCGATTCAGATCGACTCCAGCAGCCGCCGCAGACGTCTCGAGCTGCTGAGGCGCGTCGACATCTGCGAGCATCTCCAGTACCGACGATGCGCCCAGTGCGCCGATGAGGGCCCCGGCCACCGCATCGCCCGGTTCGATCAGCCTCGACCACACGGCCCTGGCATACAGCACGTCGAGTCCGGTCGCCACCCCGGCCTCACCTTCACGGGCTTGCTCCAAGCTCGACTCGGCGTTCGGGGAGAGCTGGGTGAGCGCCGCCCGTTCTTTCGCATCGGGGCGGATGCGCGGTCGCTTCGCGTTCACGCTGAATCACCCCCGCGCAAGGCGAGCGCTTGCGCAACTTCCGCTCGGCGCGGTCGCTCGACGCCAGCGAGGTCGCTCACCGTCCACGCGACGCGCAGCACCCGGTCGTAGCCCCTCAGCGTCAACGCTCCACGTGCCAGCGCATGGTCGATCACCGCGGTGTCGGCGCGCGGCAGGCGCAGTCGCGCGCTGCGCAGCCAGCTTCCGGGCACCTCGGCGTTCACGGTCCACCCGGTGCCGGCCCAGCGCTCCGCGGCGACGGCTCGAGCTTCGACCACGCGCTCGCGCAGTTGAGAACTTGTGACCCGGCGTTCGTGGGGATCATCGAGCAGCACCTTCGACACCCGGTGCAACGACAGTCGCAGGTCGATCCGATCTGAGAGCGGCCCGGAGATGCGCTGCCGATACCCCACCCGAACGCGCGGCGTGCAGGTGCATCTCACCGCGGTGTCGGGCGAGCCCGCGTTTCCGCAGGGGCACGGATTCGCAGCGAGCACGAGCTGCACGCGTGCGGGGAGTACCGTGCGGATGCGGGAGCGGTGGATCTCAATTTTCCCGGTCTCGAGCGGCTGCCGCAACGCATCGAGCACCGTTCGCGGAAACTCGGGCGCCTCGTCGAGAAATAGGACGCCATGGCACGCGCGCGTGATGGCGCCCGGGCGCACTTCGATTCCCTGGCCACCCCCGATGATGGATGCCGCCGACGCCGTATGGTGCGGACTCTCGAACGGGGGCCGACGCACGAGCCGGAGCAACGGCGATCCTCCGAGCGAGGCAATGCTGCTGGCTTCAAGCGCCGCGTCGTCGTCGAGTTCGGGAAGCAGCGTCGGCAGACGCGTCGCGAGCAGCGTTTTTCCCGCCCCAGGCGGTCCGAGCAGTGACACGTGATGTCTGCCTGCGGCCGCGACCACCATGGCCTCAACCGCTTCCGGCTGCCCCACCACCTCGTCCATATCGACTGCCGAGCCCGGGAAGCCGGCTTCACCCGGCGCAGCTGCCGGAGCTGATGCATGAATCATGCGCCCACGATCTCGATCGCCGCGATACCAGGCGACAGCACCCGCGAGGTCGGGTACCGCGATGACCTCGATGCCTGGCACGAGAGCCGCCTCTGCCGAGCACGCTTCGGGCACCATGACCCGCGCGAATCCCAGCGCCCGTGCCGCCGCCACCGAGGAGAGCAGGCCGGCCGGTCGGCGCAGCGCTCCGTCGAGCGCCAACTCTCCCAGGTGCACGACGTCGGCAAGGCCGGTCGCAGGGAGGTGCCTGGATGCGGCGAGCGCGGCGAGCGCGATCGCCAGATCGAATCCCGAGCCGTGCTTGGGGAGCGATGCGGGTGCCAGATTCACCGTGATGAAACGATCGGAAAGCGGCATCCCTGCCTGGGCGGTCGCCGTGCGCACACGCAGCTTCGCTTCGGTCAGCGATGTGTCGGGAAGGCCGATGATCGCGATTCCCGGCAGCTGCTGCGAAATGGCGGATTCGACCATCACCGTGGTGCCGTGGAGCCCCGTGAGCGCAATGGACGCTGCCCGACATACGACCCCGCTCACGAGATTCCCCGAACATGGTCGATGCGCGGAGACGCTCCAGAACGGAGAACGATGCCGATCGCGTCGACGCGAAGGCCCGATCCCGAATGCGGATGCGCTCGCGCCCAGTCCAGCAGCAGGCGACGCAACCGCGCCGTCTTGCGTGCGGTGATGGCTTCGAGCGGACTGCCGTACCCGGCCCCGCTGCGAGTCTTGACCTCTACCGCGACGACGACGCCGTGGTCAGAGACAACGAGGTCGAGCTCTCCATATCGATTTCGCCAGTTCCGGTCGAGAACGCGGCACCCGAGCCCTTCGAGGTACGCGCCCGCGATCGTTTCGCCGCGCGCCCCGAGCGTCTGGTTGCGGGAATGCGCCTCCCCGTCGTCGACGTCTTTTGCCGTGCCGCCAGTGTGTAGCGTTGTGCGCTCCATGATGCACCTCCTGGCGTCCCAGCATGGGCTGAAAGGAGGGGCTGCGGAGCGGCTTTACTCGCAATGTGGAGAAGTCGGTGGTGCGCGCTGCACTGCGCACTGTGTGAGCGGAAAACGCTCCTGACGAAGCTACTCGTCGAGCGCGAGCTCTTGCGGCAGGGAGAACTCGCGGGCAGAGAGCTCCTCGACATTGACGTCTTTGAACGTGAGCACCCGCACCGACTTCACGAAGCGATCAGCGCGGTACACGTCCCACACCCAGACATCGGTCATGGAGAGCTCGAAGTAGAAATCGCTTCCCGCGTCCTGACGCTTCAGATCAACATCGTTCGCAAGGTAGAAACGTCGTTCGGTCTCGACGACGTAGCGAAACTGGCTCGCGATGTCGCGGTACTCGCGAAACAGCGACAGTTCGGCTTCGCGCTCGTAATCGTCTAGCTCGTCCTCGTTCATCCCCTCCATCCTACGCCGTCTGCGCAGCGGGATTCGAGCGGTCCGGCCAGCGCGACGCGCCAGCGAATCCGAGATTGACTTATTCGAACATATGTTCGAATATACCTGCATGAACTCCCCCGCGACCGTCCGCTCGCTGCAGCAGCGCATCTCCGAGATGCAGCCGCTGCGGCTCGACGCTCGCGTACTCCCCACATTGGAGGGCTTGCGGCCGCTACTGCCCGGCGGATCACTGCGGATGGGAGCGAGCTATGCCGTACAGGGGTCACGGCAGTTGGCGCTCGCAATGCTCGCAGAGGCATCGGCATCGGGGGCTTGGTGCGGGGTGATCGGCGATCCGTCGTTCGGCGCCGAAGCCGCTGCGGCGCTCGGCATCGCACTCGACCGATGCGTCGTGATTCCGAACCCCGGCGAAGATGCGATGGGACTCACCGGAGCACTCGCCGAAGTGCTCACGGTCGTGCTGTTGACCCCGACCACTCGACCGAGCCCCGGCGAGGCGGAGCGCATCTCAGCACGTCTGCGCGAGCACGACGCCGCATTGGTCGTCGCCGGTGAATGGCCGCGACCCGAATCCACGTGGCGTGTCACTGCGTCGCGGTGGAGTGGCCTGGGTCGCGGTCACGGGGTGCTCGCGAACCGCGAGTTGGTGGTTCAATCGCAGGATCGCCTCGGTGCGAGGCGGCACACCGTGCAGTTCGAGCACGGCGCCGTCGTCGCCCCAGGCACCGCACCGGTCAGACGCCTGGGTCCGCGATGACCGCAGAGCGCACTCTCGTCTTCTGGGTTCCCGATTGGCCCGTGCACGCACTCCTGCGCGACGACGGAGCCGACGGGCTCTCTCCCGACGCCCCGCTCGCGCTCATCGCCAATCGCGTGGTCATCGCCTGTTCAGCAGCTGCGCGCCGGGAGGGCGTCCGCACCGGGCTCAGGGAACGTGAAGCACAGACGCGCTGCCCCGAACTCGCCGTGTACCCGCACCACCCCGAGACCGACGAACGACGGTTCGCCCCCATTGCAGCAGCACTCGAACAGCTCGTGCCCGGCGTCGAGGTGGTGCGTCCCGGGCTCTGCGCCATGCGCGCCCGAGGGCCATCGCGCTACTACGGCGGAGAAGTCCCCGCCGGAGCAGCGGTACTGCGGCTCGCTGACGAGTTGGGTCTTCCCGACACCCGAGTCGGGATCGCGGACGGTCGGTTCACGGCCGAGCAGGTGGCGCGCTCAGCATCGACCGACCCGGGCATATCCGCTCCAGCAGAAGGGCTCCGCATCGTCGAGCCCGGCGCTTCTCCCGCTTTCCTCTCCCCGCTCCCGGTTGCTCGAGCCATGGATGCGAGGCTTGCGGAAACCCTGCAGGGGCTCGGCATACGCACGCTCGGCGCGTTTGCCGCGCTCCCGGAGGATGCAGTTCGCCAGCGTTTTGGACCCCAGGGTCTGGCTGCGCACCGTCGCGCATCTGCCTCCGGAGCCGGTCACGGCGCCGAGGTGCGCCCACGACAACCGGTTCGCGAGCTCTCGGTGGAACTGTCATTCGATACACCGATCGACGCGGCCGACCACCTGGCCTTCGCGTGCAGCGCATTGGCGGAACGGTTCATCGGCGGTCTGACGGAAGACCGCCTGGTGTGCACCGCCTTGCGCGTCGAACTCACCGACGATGTCGGCGCACAGCACGAGCGCGAATGGGCCCATCCGCGGCATTTCACGGCGGCCGACACCGTGGGTCGTATCCGTTGGCAGGCTGCTGCAACGGCACAGCAGACCGAGCGCGGCGGTGCGGGCGTCACGAGAGTGCGCATCACTCCGGTACAGACCGATCATGTCGCAGCTCACGAACCCGGCCTGTGGAGCACGGAGCCCGACGAGCGCGTGCATCACCATCTCAGTCGGGCGCAGAGCCGCCTCGGCCATACAGGTGTCGGAACAGTCGCGCTCGCGGGCGGGCGCCTCCTCTCGGATCGCCAGCGATTTGTTCCTTGGAGCACCACGCGCGTCGAACGCGCACACGCGCGCGCCTCCGCTTCGGGTCCGTGGCCAGGAGCGCTGACCGGCCCGGCGCCCAGCAGCGTATTCCCCGAGGTGATTCCGGCAGCACTTCTCGACACTTCCGGCGCCCCCGTGAACATCGATGCAGACGACCTCCTGTCCGCAGATCCCGCGCGCTTGCGTGTGGCCGCGACCGAGTTCGACGCGCCCGTAGCGGCATGGTCGCCGCCTTGGGCAGTGCGGGAACGGTGGTGGGAGGGGGCTCCCGCTCGCTTCCGCGTGCAGGTGCAGCTCGCCGATGGGGACGCCTGGTTACTGATCTTCAGCACTGGGGTGTGGGCGGCAGAGGGTCGCTACGACTGATTCGCCGATGACTCAAACATCCCGAAACCCTGCCCGATCCATCTGTGTTTGGAGGTCTCATGCGTTGGAGTAATTCTTCGCTCTCATGGAACGAGTTCGAACGACGACTCTCCGGTCGCGCCCCCGACTCGGTCGGCAGCGACGAGGATGCGGGAGCGGCCCCCGCCGAGCCGACCGCCCGTGCTGCGCCGAGCACCGACTCGGTCGTGCCCTATGCCGAGCTCCACGCCCACTCGCACTTCAGCTTTCTCGACGGGGCGTCCTCCCCCGAGCAGCTCATCGACGAGGCCGCCCGCCTGCGACTCTCGGGCATTGCCCTCACCGACCATGATGGTTTCTACGGCGCCGCAGCCTTCGCCGACGCCGCCGACGCTCGTGCTCGACAGTCCCCCGACACGACCCCGCTCACGGTGTACGGCGCCGAACTCTCACTCGGCCTCGATGCGCCTCAACTGGGAGCCGCGGATCCCATGGGCACGCACCTGCTCGTACTCGCCCGCGGTGCGAGCGGCTATCACCGGCTCGCAGCTGCCATCACCGAGGCGCAACTCGGAGGTGGCGAAAAGGGTCGGCCGGTCTACGATCTTGAAGCCCTCGCCGCTGCGGGCGGGCAAGAGTGGGCGATCCTGACCGGCTGCCGCAAGGGCTCCGTGCGCCGCGCCCTCGAAGGGGCTCCCACCCGCGCCGCGGGAGATGCGCAAGCGCTCATCGAGCTCGACCGACTCACCGCGCTCTTCGGGCGCGACAATGTGCACGTCGAACTCAGCCATCACGGGCACCCGGGCGACGATCCACGCAACGACCGGCTCGCCGAACTCGCAGCCGCACTCGGCCTTCCCACACTGGTGACCGGAAACGTGCACTACGCGACCGCAGCCGATGCGCCGCTCGCCGAATCGATGGCGGCGGTGCGGGCACGGCGCAGCCTCGCAGAACTCGATCCGCACCTCCCGGCCTCCGGCGCCGCTCACCTGCGCAGCGGCGCTGCAATGCTGCGACGCTTCGCCAGTTACCCCGATGCCATCGCGCGCACGGTACCGCTCGCCGCAGAACTGGCGTTCCCGCTGCGCGCGGCCCGGCCGCGACTCCCGAGGCTCGACGTGCCAGACGGCCACACGCAGATGAGCTGGCTGCGATCCCTCGTCTGGGAGGGCGCCGAGCGGCGTTACGGCACCGCACTGCCCGAGAGCCATCGATCTCGCATCGAACGCGAGCTCGAAGTCATCGAGCAGAAGGATTTTCCGGGTTACTTCCTGATCGTGCACGACCTCGTTCGCGAAGCACGCAGCAGAGAAATTCTGTGCCAGGGGCGCGGATCGGCGGCGAACTCCGCCGTCTGCTTCGTGCTCGGCATCACGTCGGTCGATTCGATCTTCTACGGGCTCCCGTTCGAGCGCTTCCTCTCGAGCCTGCGCGACGAGGAGCCCGATATCGACGTGGATTTCGATTCCGAACGACGCGAGGAGATCATCCAGTACGTCTACGAGCGTTACGGCCGACGCAATGCTGCGCAGGTCGCGAACGTGATCACGTACCAGCCGAAGGCGGCGATCCGCGACGCCGCGAAGGCGCTCGGATACAGTGCGGGCCAGCAACGCGCGTGGACGCGCGGTCTCGAGCGTCATCGCACCATCGAGGAGGATCCGGAGAGCCCGATTCCGGTCTCCGTGCAACGCCTCGCCCAGGCATTTCAGAAGGCGCCGCGGCATCTCGGCATTCACTCCGGAGGCATGGTGCTCACGGAACGTCCGGTCGGCGAGGTGTGCCCCATTGAGCACGCGCGCATGGAGCACCGCACCGTGCTGCAGTGGGACAAAGAAGGGTGCGAAACCATGGGTCTCGTGAAGTTCGACATGCTCGGACTCGGCATCCTCAGCGCGCTGCGGCACACCTTCGACATCATCGCGCAGTCGACCGGCGAGCAGTGGACCTTCGACACGGTGCCGAAGGAGGAGGCCGGGGTGTACGACATGCTCTGCCGGGCCGACGCCATCGGCGTCTTCCAAGTCGAGAGCCGCGCCCAGCTGAACACGCTTCCCCGGTTACTCCCACGCAGGTTCTACGACCTCGTCATCGAGATCGCACTCATCAGACCCGGCCCGATTCAGGGCGGCGCGGTGCATCCGTATCTCCGGCGCAAGAACGGCCAGGAGGACGTCGTCTACCCGCACCCGAAGCTCGTGCCGGTGCTCGAACGCACGCTCGGCGTACCGCTCTTCCAGGAGCAGCTCATGCAGATGGCGATGACCGTCGGCGGGTGCAGCGGCGAAGACGCGGATCTCCTCCGCCGTTCGATGGGGTCGAAGCGCGGCCAGGAGCGCATCGACAGCCTCAAGGCCAAGCTCTTCGAGGGCATGGCCGCAAACGGCATCACGGGCGACGAGGCGACGCGCATGTACGAGCAGATCGAGGCGTTCGCCGGATTCGGATTCGCCGAAAGCCACTCGATCAGCTTCGCACTGATCGTCTACGTCAGCTCCTGGTGCAAGCTGCACTACCCGGGCGCATTCCTCGCCGGGCTGCTGCGCGCGCAGCCCATGGGGTTCTACAACGCGCGATCCCTCACCGAGGATGCGCGCAGACACGGTGTCGAAGTTCGCCCGCCCGATGTGCAGCGTTCGGAGACGCTCTCGACGCTCGAGCCGCTCGAGCCGTCAGAGCCGTTCGCATCCGCAAGCGACGCTGCGCAGGATCGCCGACCCCCGACCGGCTCCGAAGATTGCCTGGCATCTCACCACCCGGACCCCGGCCCGTTCGTGCGCGACTCCCCCGACACGAGCGCCCTGCACCGCAGAGACGGCGCGTTCGCAGTGCGGCTCGGCCTCACCGAAGTCCGCGGTATCGAACGCGACACCGCGGAACGCATTGCCCGCGCTCGCACTGAAGCCCCGTTTCGCGACCTCGCCGACCTCGCTCGACGAGCCGATCTCGATCGCACGCGCCTGGAGGCGCTCGCGGCCGCCGGCGCCTGTGAAAGCCTCGGGCTCGACCGCCGCGAGGCGCTCTGGGCGGCCGCCCCCGCCTCCGACAACCGCGAACGGTTCCTTCCCGGCATCGCGGTGCACGTGCAGCCGCCGCTGCTTCCCGTCCTCAGCACCGCTGAACAGACTGCACTCGACCTCTGGACGACCGGCGTCGCCACCGGGACGCACCCGCTCGCACTCCTGCGCGACGGGCTCGACGTGCGCGGCATCATCCGCTCCGATCGCACGCGGCACACGCCACAGGGATCGGTTGTGGAAGTGGCGGGTCTTGTCACGCACCGGCAGCGGCCCGGCACCGCAAGCGGAATCACGTTCCTGACGCTCGAAGACGAGTCGGGCACGGTCAACATCGTCACCTGGGCGCAGGTCTGGGCGCGCAACCGACTCGTCGCCCGGGCGTCACCCGCGCTCATCATCCGCGGCGTGCTCGAACGGTCGCCCGAGGGCGTGGTCAACGTGATCGCGCAGACGTTCGAGCCGCTCGCCGCCCCGATCGGTGTGAACTCCCGCGATTTCCGCTGATCGACGCCCGCCCGCGCCGCCGATGGCCGACCGACTAAGCTGACTGCGTGCATACCTCGACGGCGCTGCTCACCGATCACTACGAGCTGACCATGGTCGATGCGGCGCTGCAAGCGGGTACCGCACACCGACGCAGCGTATTCGAACTGTTCGCACGAAGGCTCTCCGGGGCTCGTCGCTACGGCGTCGTCGTGGGTACCGGCCGCCTCCTCGAGGCCATCGAGCGCTTCCGTTTCACGGATGCCGAACTCACCTTCTTGCGCGAGCACCAGGTCGTGAGCGCGCCGACGCTCGATTGGCTCGCCGATTTCCGGTTCAGCGGCAATATCTGGGGCTATCCCGAAGGCGAAGTCTTCTTCCCCGGCTCACCGTTGCTCACCGTCGAGTCGAGCTTTGCCGAGGGCGTCCTCCTCGAAACACTCGCACTGAGCATCTTGAACTCCGACTCCGCCGTGGCGACCGCTGCCTCGCGCATGGTGCACGCGGCAGCGGGAAAGCCCCTCGCCGAGATGGGCTCACGACGCACGGGTGAGTACAGCGCCGTCGCCGCCGCGCGCGCCGCCTACATCGCCGGCTTCTCAGCAACATCCAACCTCGAGGCCGGTCGCAGCTACGGCATCCCCACGATGGGCACGGCGGCACACAGTTTCACGCTACTGCACGAGACCGAGCGGGCCGCATTCGCAGCGCAGGTCGCGGCGCTCGGCACCGGAACGACCCTCCTCGTCGACACCTACGACATCGACCAGGGGGTGCGCACGGCTATCGAGGTCGCCGGCACCGATCTCGGAGCCGTGCGCATCGACTCGGGCGACCTCCCCGTCGTCGTGCGGCGCGTACGGCACTTGCTCGACGACCTCGGCGCCACCCGCACGCGCATCACCGTGACGAACGACCTCGACGAGCACACCGTTGCCACCCTCGCAGCCGCCCCGGTCGACAGCTTCGGTGTCGGCACCTCGGTGGTCGTGGGCTCCGGAACGCCGACCATGGGCATGGTCTACAAACTCGTCGCACACGAGGATGCATCCGGAGCGTGGGTGTCAGTGGCGAAGAAGTCGGCGGAGAAAGCCTCGGTCGGCGGGCGCAAGAGCGTTCGTCGCGCACTCACCGCCACCGGCGTCGCCACTGCAGAGCTCGTACTGCTCGGCGACGGACCTGGAGGCACGAGCGAAGGTGCGGATGCGGATGGTCGAACCGTGCTGCAACCGCTCGTCGTCGATGGCACGATCCAGCCCGGGCACACCGGGCATGACGGCATCATCGCCGCTCGCGAGCGTCACCGCGTCAGTGTCGCAGAGCTGCCACCGGTCGCCATGAGCCTGACGCGCGGCGATCCCGCGATTCCCACCGAGTACCGCTAATCGATCACTGATCTCTCGAACTCGCTCCCCCAGCGACGCTCGACCGCGCCCGGGCTACTTGCGCATCTGCTCGTAGACCTTCTTGCAATCGGGGCACACCGGAAACTTCTCGGGATCACGCGACGGCGTCCACTTCTTGCCGCAGAGCGCGCGTACGGGCTTGCCCGTGACCGCGGACTCCATGATCTTCTCCTTCGGGACGTAGTGCGAGAACCGTTCGTGGTCTCCGTCCTCGATCTGCGAATCCTCGAGCAGTTGTTCGAGTTCGCGGTCGAGGACGTCGGTGCCCCCAGCGGTGTCGGAATCGTTGCGCGTGAAGATGCCCATGAATTCAGTCTACTCCGCGAATTCTTCCGCGAATTCCTCCGCAACCGGCGAACTCAGTCGAACACCTGCGTCACCGCAATCAGCTCGGGCCCACTGCGATCGAAGAGCCATCCACCGATCACGACGCCGAGCGTCAGCACCACGAGACCGTAACCGATTCCGAAGCCGAGCGCCCACATGTTCGCGGTGAACTCGACATCGAGAATGGCGCTGACGGCGAACCAGACCGGCGGCACGGCGAGTGCCAGGGCGAGAATCATCGCGATGGTCTGCGCGAGTCCCGATCCGGATCCTGATCCCTGCGGCTGCACGAACGGGCTGTCACCGGGGCGCGTTGCCGGATAGGGCGTCAGCACAGAGAAGACGCACGACACAGCGCATGCGACGAGCAGCACGCCGATGTTCATCCCGACGATTGCGGGGAGGATCCGCCAATCTCCGACAATCGTGACGGTGACGCTCGATCCGATCACAGCAAGCGGCAGGCCGATCATGAGCACCGGTGCGAGGCGCCCGGCTCGATCGGAGCGGCCACGAGTGCCGCTCGCGACATGCTCCCAGATCGCGGTCGAGTCCATCGCGATGTCGTTGTGCTGCGACCAGCCGAGGAGGAGGAGCATGACCGGGAGCGGCACGATCGCGAGCGACGCGAGCGGCGCTCCGGCCACCCAGAACGCCAGCAGCATGAAGAGCGGTGCGAGCGGAATGGCGAACAGCGCCACACGGTACCGAGGATCGCGCGCCCAGTACGTGAGCTGGCGTGCAGCGATCACCTGCGCGGGTCGTGCCGGGAATCGCTCGAACCAACCGAGGCCGCTGCGCGCCACGCCGGGCGAGAGCGGACGTTCGATGCGCCGATTCGAGACGGCGACGAGTGGAAACCAGATCACGAGAAGCACGACGATCGCACCGGCAACAATCGCCAAGAACGTACCCGCGGCGTCGACGTCTCCTGCCGCAGCCGCCTCGACTGCAGCGAAGGGCGCACCGAACGGGGTCCAGGCGAGCCGATCAGCGACCTGCTCTGCGGCGTCGAAACCACCGGGCGCGAACACCGTGGCGCCGGCGAACACCGCGAGCGGCAGAAGCGCGACGATGAGCACGACTCCTGCGGTGCGCAGAGCGCCCGCGAAACGTTCACCCGCGAGCAAGCGGGAGATGAGGGAAGTGACACGGGCGCTCGTCACTGCGAAGAGCGCAGCCAGCACGAACGCCACAGGAGCGGCCCATCCAGGCTCGTGCCACTCGGGGCGGACCGCCACGAGCGCACCGAGCCAGATGACCAGCAGCGCGAACGGCCAGGTGACGACGGTCGACAGCAGCAGGCTCGCCGCGATTGCCCCAGGTGCGGCCGGGTACTGCACCAGCTGCCTGGGCTCGAGCATGCGACGGTTCTCGAAGAACGGAACCGCGAACACTCCGAGCAGGATCGCCGCACCGATGATCAGATCGACGACCGAGCGTTCGCGCGCGTCACGGACGAGTACCGTCGGTGCGAATGCGAGCAGCGCGGCAGCAGCAGCCAGAAGCGCGTAGAGCAGCGTAGTGCGCAGAGCTTTTCCGAACGAGCCGCGGAATCCGCCGCCGAGCAGAGCTACTCGGAGTCGGAAGAGCCGGAAAGCCACTCGAGCCCCTTCCTCGCGTCGCTCGCACCCGTCAGCTGCACGAATCGTTCCTCGAGGCTGAGACCATCGCGTACGGCATCTACTGTGCCCTGCGCGATGACACTACCGTCGACAATGATCGAGACGTGGTCGCACACGCGCTGGATGAGATCGAGACTGTGGCTCGACATCACCACGCTGCCGCCGCCGGAGACGTACTTCTCGAGAATCTCCGTCACGTTCGCCGCTGACACCGGGTCGATGGCCTCGAACGGCTCGTCGAGCACCAGCACCTCAGGGGCATGGATCATGGAGCAGGCCAGGGCGATCTTCTTCTGCATACCGGCCGAGTAATCGGACACGAGTCGCCCCAGCGCGGATTCGAGTCCGAACGCTTCGGCGAGTTCGGCAGAACGCGTCGCGACTGCGGCCTCCGGCACGCCGTGCAGCACGCCGCTGTAGTACAGCAGCTGCGCGCCAGACAGCCGGTCGAACAGACGCAGGCGATCCGGCAGTGTGCCGATCAGCCGCTTCGCAGCCGGACCATCGGTCCAGACGTCGACTCCGCTGACGGTGACCCGCCCGGAGGTGGGCCGGAGCAGACCGCTGATCATCGAGAGCGTGGTCGTTTTTCCGGCGCCGTTCGGACCCACGAAGCCGGTGAACGATCCAGCGTGCACATCGATCGACACGTCTCCGGCCGCGATCAGCGATCCGTAGGTCTTGGTCAGCATCTCCGTCCGCAAGACCACGGGGTTCTGCTCAGCGATGCGGCCGCGCTCGCGAGCACGGACGACCGAGGGCACCGGCACCTCGATGCGGCCGGTACGCGGCGCGCGCGCCGACGTCTCGGGAACCGATTGCACCTGGGGTGCAGCGTCGGGGTGCTGGGCGTCAGCAGACGATCGCGTCTGGGGCGTCGGCTCGTCCTGCTCGACGGGCGCAGCGGGCGCCGACGGAGCCGACGGCCCCCCTGCGGTGCGGCTGGGACGCAGCCGCGACGCACCACCGGTTCCCGTCGGTGTTTCGCCGATCACCGTCTCGTCACTCGGCGTCGACCCCCTCTGGGGTTCGGGCTCGGGCAGGGCAGACGGGGTCACGGGCGGCACGCGTACTAATTTAGCAAAGGTTCGGTGTGCGTCCGTGTGGCCTCGCCGACCGCCGGAAGACGGCAGAATAGCAATGTGACCCCTTCACCTCGTTTTCGAACCCGACGCGTCAGCGCATGGTCGTCGCTCTGGCTGCTGACACGGCGCGATCTCAAGGTGCGCTACGCGACCTCCCTTCTCGGGTACCTCTGGTCGATCCTCGACCCGCTCTTGATGAGCTTGATCTACTGGTTCGTCTTCACCCAAGTGTTCCAGCGGACCGTTGGCGAGCAGCCATACATCGTCTTCCTCCTCACCGCCCTGCTGCCGTGGGTCTGGGTCAACGGTGCGATCTCCGACTCGACGCGAGCGTTCCTGCGCGATGTGAAACTCGTCAGATCCGTCGCGCTCCCGCACTGGATCTGGGTCGGCAGAATCGTGTGCTCCAAGGGAATCGAGTTTCTGCTGAGCCTGCCGGTGCTCATCGCCTTCGCGATACTGAGCCAGGCTCCCGTTGGTTGGGGCATTCTGCTGATGCCCGTCGCCGTACTGCTGCTCGCCGCCCTCACGCTGGGCGTCGGCCTGATCGTCGCGCCGCTCGTCGTCTTCTTCCGCGACCTGGAACGCGCGACGAAGCTGATTCTTCGCGTACTGTTCTACGCCTCGCCCATCATCTACGGCGCTGCCGACCTTCCGGAATTCGCGCGGCCCCTCGCCTGGTTCAATCCGCTCTCGGGCGTATTCGCGCTGTTCCGCGCTGGGTTCTTCCCGGATCAGCTCGACTGGCCGCTCATCGCGGCGTCGACCGCGATGACACTGGTCATCCTGGGAATCGGCATACTCGTATTCCGCCGCACCATCGGTGGCGTATTGAAGGAGTTGTAACGTGACCGCATCGCATCTGGGAAGCACCGAGGCCTCGTCGACCGCAGAGCGGATCATCTCCGTCACCGATCTCGGCGTGCGCTTCCGCCGCAATCGAGGATCGCGCCGCAGTTTCAAGGATCTGTTCTCCGGCCGCGCGCGGCGGGGCCGACCGGGAGACTTCTGGGCCCTGCGCAACGTCTCCTTCGATGTACACACGGGCGAGGCCATCGGCGTCGTCGGGCGCAATGGGCAGGGGAAGTCGACGTTGCTCAAGCTGGTGGCCGGAGTGCTGTTCCCCGATGAGGGCCGCGTCGACGTGAGTGGCGGCGTCGCTCCGCTCATCGAGATCACGGGCGGCTTCGTGGGCGACCTGACCGTGCGCGATAACGTGTGGCTCACCGCCGGGCTCCACGGACTGAGCAAGCGCACCATTGCCGATCGCTTCGACTCCATCATCGAGTTCGCCGGCGCCGAAGACGTCATCGATACGCCGTTCAAGCATCTCTCGAGCGGAATGAAGGTACGCGTCGCCTTCTCCGTCATCTCCCAGCTCGACGAGCCGGTGCTCCTCGTCGACGAAGTACTCGCCGTCGGAGACAAGGCCTTCCGCGCGAAGTGCTACGCGCGCATCGAGCAGATCCTTGCAGAGGGCAAGACGCTGTTCCTCGTCTCGCACAACGAGCGAGACCTCAGGCGCTTCTGCTCGCGCGGGCTCTACCTCGATCGCGGTCGTCTGGTGCTCGACAGCGCGATCGAGGACGTGCTCGATCGGTACAACGCCGACCATCCGGTGTAGGGGCTCGCGGCGCCGGACGGGCCTCCCGCGGAATGAACGTCAGTTGTGCCCGCGCTTGGCGCGTTCGGCGTCGGCGCGGGCGAGCAGATCGCTGATTGCGGCGTGGAATCGTCGCGTGGGCGCACCGGGGGCCGTATCGCCGAAATAGTGCTCCGACCACGTGCCGAGCCGTTCGCGCGCAGCTCGGTCGCCGATCACACGATCGAGCACCGCCGCGATGTCGGGGGTCTCCTCAGCCGTGAGCCATTCGCACACGCTGAGGTATCCGGTTTCGTCGACGGCCGCCTCGGCCGCGGTCGGACGTGTCACCATGAGCGGGCGGCCCGTCGCGAGCCGGTCGTAGACCATCGCCGAGATATCGCAGATCGCGACATCCGGCAGGCTGAGCTGCCACCCGATGCGCGGGCTGGTGTCGTAGACGTGCTGAGCGGTCGCGTCAGCGCGATTTGCCGCCTCGATCATGGCGATGATGCGATCGTTCGCCGCACCGAATTCGCCGTCGACCACCCCGCTCCTCGGATGGGGGCGGTACACGACGCGATGGCGCCCGGTCGCAATGAGGGCGCGCACCAGCGTCTCGCCGTGCGATGCCACCGACCCGTAGCTCGCAGCTGGCCGGTCACCCTCCCAGGTCGGGGCGTAGAACACGACGGTCCGCTCATCCGGCGTGAACGGGGGCGCCCCCGCGAGATGGTCGGCCTGCGGGCGGCCGATCGCCATCGTGCGCGAAGCGACGTCGTAGTTCCAGAGTGCCCGTGACAGCCGCTCGCGTGCGGCGTCGCCGGCGACGAATGCAAAATCGTAGGCCTGGTACTGATTGCTGGTCATGTACATCTTGTCGCTCTCGCCGTGATTGACGAAAACATGCCACCGCTGTCCGTACCGCATCATTTGGAAGTTGCGGGTGTTCTGGTTGACGTACAGGATCACGTCGAGACGCTGCGATTCGATCACTCGCTCGATCTCCGTGACGCGCTGCACGAACTCGACGGCGAGACCGCTCTCCCGCATCAGCTGCCGCGCACCGGAAGCGTTGCGCGCGAGCACGAGCACCGGCCACTCCTGCGAGAGCTGCTGGAGGGGGGCGTACCACTGCCGCATCTGGTAGATGTTCACGTCGCTATCGGCGAAGTACACGCCGATCCTGAACTCCTGCTCGGGGAGCCTCCCCCGCTCCTCGACCAGCTGCCGCAGCTGAAAGTACGCCTGACGCCCCTTGAGCACGCGCTTTCCGAGTCGAAGCGCACGCTTCACATCTTTCGCCAACTGCATCCTGCAAGCCTAACCCGATGCATCGCAGAAGCGCCTGAGCCGCGATGAGGCGGTTGGAATATGGGAGGATCGACCCGTGCATCTCCCCGCCCTGCCCGAGCTTCCGGCTGTGAGCTACGTCATGCCCGTGCTCAACGAGGAGACGTTTCTGGAACGAGCCGTCCGCACGATCCTCTTGCAGGATTACGAGGGCGAGAAAGAGATCGTGCTCGCGCTGGGCCCGTCGACCGATGGGAGCAATAGGATCGCGGCGCAACTCGCTGCAGAGGATTCTCGCGTTCGATTGGTCGAGAATCCCGAACGCGATATTCCCGCCGGGTTGAACCGCGCCATCGCGATGAGCCGCCATCCCGTCATCATTCGCGTCGACGCGCACTCGGAGCTCACTCCCGACTACACCCGCCGCGGCGTCGAGACCCTCGCGGTCGAGGGTGCTGCGAATGTCGGTGGCGTGATGCGCGCCGCCGGCGCCGGCAACGTGCAGCGTGCGATCGCCCGCGGATACAACAGCCCGTACGGGCTCGGCGGCGGCGCATATCACGGAGATGGGGCACCCGGCGAGGCGGAATCCGCGTATCTGGGCATCTTCCGGCGCGAAGCGGTCGATGCAGCCGGCGGATACGATCGCGAAATCCTGCGCGGCGAGGACTGGGAACTGAACCTCCGGATCCGCAGGGCCGGCGGGCTGGTCTGGTTCTCCCCCGCACTCGGAGTCACGTATTGGCCGCGTGCGAGCTTCGCCGATCTGGCTCGTCAGTTCTTCGCGACGGGCACCTGGCGCGCCGTGCTCGTGCGCAAGTACGGTCGAGCGAACCCGTGGCGCTTCTTCGTTCCGGGTGTGCTGGTGCTGGGACTCGCGGCGAGCACGTGCGCCCTCATCCTGTTGAGCACCGGCGTGCTTCCCTGGGCATCGGCCTGGCCGGCGCTGCTAACGCCGATGACCGCCTACCTTCTCGGGATCGGCGTTGCCACCGCACGCATACCGGATCAGCGCGGCGCCCGAGATCGGCTGCTCACTGCTGCAACGCTTGTGACGATGCACGTCAGCTGGGGCGCGGGGTTCCTGCGCGGCATCGTCTTCGGCGGTGGCCGGTTCTTCGGACGCGGCCGTGTCGTGGATCGCTCGCGCGTTTAGAGTGCGCCGCGATCGACGAGCGTGTCGATGACGCGAGTCGCGGCATGTCCATCGTCGTGCGGCACGAAGCGTTCCCGCCAGGCTGCAGCCGCGTGCTCGAAGTCTCGCACCCATCCCGCATCCGGGCCGTGCTCGGCGAGCGCGTGGGCGTGCGCGACGACCTCGTGCCTCGCTTCGAGCAACGGCCCGGGCGCATCGCGCTCGAAATCGAAGGTGAACCCGCGCTCGCGGTCGCGGTAGGCGGCAAGATCCGGCACGAAGAACAGCATGGGGGTGCGCGAGACGGCTGCGTCGAACATGATCGACGAGTAGTCGGTGACGAGCACGTCGGCCGCCAAGATGACGGTGGACACGTCGGGGTGTTGGGATGCGTCGATCACGCGCGCACTCGTACCCGCGTAGCTGCCGAAAGCGTGGGTGCGGGTGTGCCCGCGCGCGACGACCACCCACTCGTCGCCGAGTTCGTCAGCAAGTCGGTGCACATCGAGATCATCGACGAGCGTGACGCCGCGATCCCTCCACGTCGGCGCGTACACGAGCACGCGCTTCCCCTGAGGCACGGCGAGCTCCGACCGGGCGAGGCGAGCGGCGACCGGGTTCACCCCGTCCCCCGCTACCGCCGCAGCGAGACGGTCGTCACGTGGGTATCCGGTCTCCAGAATCTCACCTGTGAACGCGTAGCTCGAGCGGAACTGGGCAGTCGCGTGGGGGTTCTGCGAGAGCAGGAGACTCCAGCGTGCGCTCTCCCGTCGTACCGCGAATCGCGTGCGCAGGCCTACGCTGGGTCTTCCGAGAGCGAGGTGCTTCAGCATCGTCCCGTGCCAGGTCTGCAGCACGGTCTGCCCGCGGCGGCGGCGGAAACCGTAGCGCAGCCAGTCGTTCACGATCAGCAGACGCACGGTTCGACGCGCAGCGAACCACTCGTGACCTCCGACGAGCAGGGGGACCGCGCCGCTCGGCACGACCTGACGTTCGCTCGTCACGCTCCAGTACCGGGTGCGTTCGGGAAACCGTCGTTCGATCTCGCGGTCGAGTGCAAGCGGATTGCAACTGATCTGACGACCGTAGTAACTCTCGAAGAAGATGCCATCGGCGTCGATGAGATCAGCAGCGGGGGTGCGCAAGCGCCGGATCTCCGCGAGCACCCGCTCGGCGGATCTGCCATCCCGATACGTGTGAAAGCGTTGGGCGAGCGCCTGAGCCTCACGAACCAGTGCTCGACGTTCGTTCGGCACTGAGAACGACTCCCAGAGCTGCAGCACTCCCGCCCAATCATGGGCGACGCGGCCGGCCGCGGTCACTTCGAGTGGTTCGTACAATCCCCGCGTGCGTCCGTAGTGCTCGAGGTCAGGTGCAAACCAGAGAATGGGGCGGCCGAGGAGGGCGAAGTCGATCGCGAGCGACGAATAATCGGTGATCACCGCGTCGAACGCTCCGAGCATCGGCGTGATGTCGCGAACCGTCTCGGCGCCCAGCGTGTGCACGCGATCGCCGATCAGCGCTTCATACGCTCCGCTGCCGAGCGGGTGCGATCGAATGACGAGGTGCGCACCGGCACGGGCGAATGCCTCGCGGATGGCGGCGGCTTCCTCCTCCGTCGGAACCGCGGGATCAGCTTCGCCGTCGCGCCATGTCGGCGCATAGAGTACGAGCGCATCGTTCTCGGCGATGCGGGCCCCAGTCCGTTCGAGCAGCGCGCGCACTTCCACGCCGGCTTCGGCTCCTGCCTCCGCACCGAGATGCAGATTGACGAGCGCATCGTCGCGCGGATCGCCCAGCACTCGCACTTTGCCGGGAGCGACGCGAAAGGCCGAGCGAAGACGATCGGCGGCGAGCGGAGAACCAGCGACGTAGAGGTCCACCTGCCGCGATCCGGCTCGATACATGCGCCGCAGCAGCGCGCGAATCATCGGAGGACCGGTCACCGCCGTGGTCACCGGCGAGTCCAGGTGCAGACACTTGAGAGGTGCGCCGTGCCAGAGCTGCACGACGAAGCCGCCGGTGACGCCGAAGCGATTCGCGTCACCCAATCCGTGCGTCACAACGATGTGACCGGCGCGAAGAGTCGTCCAGAATCCCGCGCGCCCACGTCTCATCACCGCTGTGAAGCCCTCGGCCTGCGCTCGATCAGCTTCGTCGGCGTTCGCCACCAACCACGCGATCTCGACGTTCGGCTGCTCCGCGCGGAGCCGACGCGCAACGGCGAGCGCTCCTTCGCCGACGCCTGCACCGCTCCCGAATACCCAGCGTGAGGCGACACGCGGCACGAACCACGACAGCATCCACGACAGCGCATACTTCGGGAGAGCGAGGAGCTTCGAGAGGTTGCCGCTCGCGAAGTCGAATCCGGCGGTACTCATCGATATAACTGTAAGGCATTGGCAGGCCCCAGATCGGCGTCCTCCGCATGCACGAGTGCCGCGGGGATTTCGGTGCGAAACCCCCGCGGCACTCGCTGCTATGCCGAAGCCCGTCCGCTGCCCGCTACCACTCGAGGGTGCCGAGCGTTGCCTCGGTCTCGCCCGCCTTGCCGTTTCGCATGTACTCGATGCTCACCGTGCTGTCGCCCGCGTGCTCGCGGATCAGCGCAGACACCGACGTGCCGTCGACCGCTGCGACGCCGTCGACTGCCGTGATCACGTCGCCGGCCTTCAGACCGGCCTGCTCGGCTGCGCCGTCGGCAGCAACCTCGACCAGCAATCCGCCCGCGTAGTTCGCGTCAGCGTCGGTATCCTGCGACGAATCGGCGACCGACGCTCCGAGGAGGCCGTGCGACGGCTGCTCGCCCGCGATGATCGCGTCAGCGACACGAGAAGCGAGGTTCGCCGGAATCGCGAAGCCGAGTCCGACGCTGCCGGCGGTGCTGCCCGTCGTTGACGTCGATGCGATCGCGACATTGACGCCGATGAGTTCGCCCTTTCCATTCAGCAACGCTCCTCCCGAGTTGCCCGGATTGATCGAGGCGTCCGTCTGAATGACGGGGAGCGTCACGCTCCCCGTCGAACCGGGCTGCTGCTCCTGCGGCTGCTGGCCCTCTTCATCGGGCAGCCCGAAGCGGAAGTCCCAAGGGAGGCCCCCACCGCCCGAGCCGTCATCGCCGCTGCCGTCATCCGGCGATGGCTGGTCCTCGATCAACGGGCTTCCGACGGAGATGCCCCGGTTGAGTGCGCTCACCACGCCGCTCGTGACCGTGTTCGCCAGATTCAACGGCGCTCCGATCGCCACGGTGAGGTCTCCGACATCGATCTTGTCGGAGTCGGCCACGGCGATGGCAGGAAGATTCGCGGCATCGACCTTGACGACTGCGAGGTCTGCATAGGGATCGACTCCGACGAGGCTGCCGTCGAAGATGCGCCCGTCGCTCAACTTGACACGGATGGAGGCATCACTCGTCGCCGCCCCGTCGAGCGTCACGACGTGCGCGTTCGTAATGATGTAGCCGTCTTCGGAGTAGATCACGCCAGAGCCCGAACCGCTCGAACTCCCGCCGGCCACCTCAAGCGTGACGACGCTCGGCGTTGCCACCGCTGCCACGCCCGAGATCGCCGTGGCGTTCTCCGCGTTATTCAGTGTGATCGCGCTGCTTCCCGAGGCCGCAGTCGTCGCCGCCTGCGGTGCATTCGCCGAGACGACCGCGGCAACGCCGCCACCCACGACGCCTCCGAGGAGCGCTCCGACTGCCAGTCCAGCGAGGAGCATGCCGGAGCGATGCTTCGCTGCGCCCGGCTGGTCGGAATCGGTCGAGTGATGGGGCGCATCGCCACTGCCGGGCACGCTTCCCCCGGCGCCACCCGAGGCATGCGATCCTGCAGGAGCTGCTCCGAAGCCGAATGCAGTGCCGTGATGGTCGTCCTGATACGCCGCTGGAACGTGCGCCCCGCCGGTGGGCTGCGCGCCGTGCGGGGCTTGGTGCGATACGGACTCCGCAGGTGCGGGCGCGTGGTGCGGATACTGCTGTGTCGGCGCATGCGGCTGCGCGAACGGAGCAGCGTGCGGTGTCGATGCGCGCGTCGACTCGGGCGTCGTCGGCGTCTGCATCGCATCGGGCAATTGCACGGTCGGATGCGAAGACTCGGCTGCCGTGGACGGCGACTCACCAGCGCCCGTAGTCGCTGACGCGGGGGTGATGAGGCGACCGTCTCGGTCGTACTCGGGTGTGGTGCTCATGGGGGCTCCCTTCCTGTACGACCAGCTTGGCGGCCAATCCTATGATTTTCGCTTGGACGACCTGCAGAGCATCTGCGAACGGTCGTCCTCGCGAACGCGCGAGGCGGCATGCAAACATCGGCGCGTTCGGTCCTTTCGGTGCAGAGTGCACCGAAAGGACCGAACGCCGACCGGACCCCGTGTGAGTTCAGTCGCCCGCGGAAGCCATGTCACGGCATTCGCGGAAGACCGCCGCTGAGCTGCGACGTCGCCGCAGCGCCCACACCAGCGCGGCACTGCCGGAGACGAGGAGCGCTGCCCCGCCGATGAACCACGCTGTGGGAGCGTCGTTCCCGGTTTCTGCGAGAGCCGGGGCGCCAACGGGGCGGATCTCGAAGCTCTCGTCGGGTGCGCCGCACTCGCCGGTCGCCACAACGTGCTCCTGACCGCCCTCGATCATGACGAGTGTCTCGACGTATCCCCCCAGTCCCAGATGCTCGGCTCGCGTGATCACCTCCTTCGACCGGTAGTTCCCCGGCCCCTCGACACTCACGCCCTCCGGGTCGCTCAGCTCTGAGAGTTCGGTCTCCGGGGAACACACGAGGTTCCCCTCCGCGTCGCGGCCGTACGCACTGAACCGCACTCGGAACTCGACGTCGTCTCGCTGCGCGATCGGGCCCCGAACGAAGGCCGTGTCGAACATCGGCTGCCCGACTTCCACAGACCCGGCCGACTCCGTGCGCACGGTCGGCGACTGCACCGTGGTCGTTTCGCCGGGAACGCCGCATGCTCCGCGGTGCAGCACGCGCTCTGCGCCGCGCTCCCACTGCGAAAGCGTCTCCACCCACCAGATGGTGCCACCGTATTCGGGAAGCGCCGTGACATCAGGCGAGCGAACCGTCCCCTCGGCTGATACCGGGACCGGATCCAGCGTGAACAGCAGGTTCTCGTCCGTGCAGCTGGCTGCGTCCGTGCCCGTGGCAGCCGCGTCTCCGCGGTATCCGCGGAATACGACCCGATGCTCCACTCCGGGGCGGTCGGCGAGCGCACCGGTAATCGTTGCCTCATCCGAGATGCGATCTCCCATCGACGCGAAGGCAACGGCGTTCGTGGTCACCTCGGGGCTGGTGACCTGCGTTGTCTCCGTCGCGAGCCCGCACTCGCCCGTGTGCATCGCCACTCGCGAATCGCCTTGCACGAGCCACAGCGTCTCGACCCACCACACCGCACCCGCCCAATCGGCTTCGGCAATCACCTTCGGAGAGAGCACTTCCCCCGGCCCCGAAACCGGCACCGCAGAGGTGTCGAACAGGTGGTTCGCGTCTGAGCACACCGGTGCATTCGCCCCAGACCCAGACTCAGAATCGGACTTTTGCACCTTGGCGGCCGCGGACTTCGATTCAGCTGCGGTCTCTGCTCGAAATCCGGAGAAGGTCAACTCCCACCGCGCGCCCGCGTTCTCCGCGAGCGCGCCGGAGATCACCGCAGTGTCCGATATCTCTGCGCCAACCGGCGCAGTCACCGTCGCAAGCGTCTCGACGACAGGCCTCCCCACCGTCGTCGTCTCATGAGCCAAGCCGCATTCGCCCCGATGCAACGCGCGCGGCCCATCGGGCGTCTCGAGGTACAGCGTCTCGACCCACCAGATCGACGTGCCGTGCTCGGGTCGGGCAACGAAGCCGGGCGACCGGACCTCTCCCAATCCGAGCACCGGCACGGACTCTGAGCGAAAGACGATGTTCTCTGCGGTGCAGGTCGGGTCGATCGCCGTCGCAGCTGACGGATCGGCCTCTCGATCGATGTCGTGAGCACGATAGGCCTCGAACCGCATTGAGTACGCCGCCCCTTCCGCGAGCTTGCCCGACACGGTCGCGACGTCGTACAACTCCTCACCGAGCACCGCCTCGGGCAGGGCCTGTGTCACGACGGCGGGTTGATCGATCCTGGTCGTTTCATTCGTGAGCCCGCACGCGCCCTCGTGCACCGTCTTGCCGCGCGACACGATGCGTTCCACCCAGTGAATCGTGCCGCCTGAACGAACCTGCGTTTCAGGAGATCGGTACTCCCCTGGTTTCGGCACCGCGATGCCCCCTGCTCGAAATACTGGCTGCGCGACGCACAGCTCCTCTGCAGTGAGCTCCGAAAGCTCTGCCTCGGTCCACGTCAGCGGATCGCGCCGCTCCTCCATCACGGGTTCGCGCTCGCGTAGTGTCCGGGGCGCGCCGGATTCGTCGAGCACCGGCGCGCCGCCCTCCGCGAGCTCGGCCACCGGATACCGGGTACCGTCCGCTGCGATTCCCGTCGTCGGCGCCCCCTGCTCGTCGACTACCGGAATGCGGTTCCCGTTGGTATCGAGCAACGGCTCGCCAGCCGCGTTCACCCACCACTCGGTCCAGAGCGGCTTTCCCGTGACCGGGTCCTCGGCGTGCGCCTCGTAGGGGTCCCCGAGCACGGGCTCCCAGTGCTCGTCGAACTTCGGGGCACCGGCTGCGGGCTCCAGGTAGGCAGTGAAATCAGCTACCGCCTCTGGCCACATCGTGAGGGTCGTGTCGGGGGTCTCGGTCACGATGAGCCGATCGGCCATCGTGCCCCCGACGCTCGCGTCGGGCTGCGCTTGCGAACCCGCGGTCGGAGGCGACGGTGGACCAGGGACATCCACGACGACGCCGGAGAAGCGACCGCCGATCTCGGCATGACGAGAGCTGCCGGTCGTAACCGCGATGCGCTGCCCGCTTGCGCCGGTAGAAGTTGACGTGTCATGCACATCGAGCACAGCATCCCAACCCGGTGCGCCTCGGGACTCCCACGACCCCGTCACGGTGATTTGTCGGACGCCGGGGTGCGCTTGGACATACCGCGCGGATGCCTCGGTACTCGGCACGTCGAGCGATGCTGCATCGTTTCGAACGAAGACGCCGCCGTCCACGCTCAGCGCCGTCGTGCCTTGGGGATACGCCACGCGATAACGCCCGAGCGTCCCACCGGGGTCGGGGGTCACCTGCAGATCGCCTGTGACCGACTTCGGGGCAGTCGGCGGTTTCGCGTTGGACTTCGCGTCGGCATACAACCGATCCGATTCCGCAATGAGATCACGCCCGCGAGCTGAACTCTCCAGGATCCCGATTTTGCCATCGAGCGCCCAATTCCCTGCTCGAAAATTCTCTCGCATGCGCCAGATCGTGAGCTGCACTGCGGCCGCCGTCCACGCATCTCCGCTCTGCCCGTGTCGATCGATGAGGTAGTTCATCTGCCGCATTCCGTGCTCGTCAGCCCACGACGGGAACATGCCACCGACTCCCGGCAGGTACGGCAATCGTCCGAGCGAGGTGACGTACCCGGAGGGCTCGTTTCGACTGACCTCGATGCAGTAGGCACGCTTGCCATTCGGCAGGACGAAGTTCGAAATCGTCAGGCCATCATCGAACGACACTTGTTCCCCCCGGGCGAGGGCGTGCGCCGCCGTCGGCGCGATCACGAGTGCTCCGCTCGCCGCAAGCGCACCGACGACGATGGCGCCGAGCGCGGCAGCGAACCTTGTTCGCAATGACCGTGGCACCCGACCGCAACTGGGCGAGCGCTTCAGCGAGCGCCCTCCCCTCGGCCAGTTCAATAACGACATACCCATCTCCTCTCGAGACCGCGAACGCATCCAGCCAGCCCCGGCGCGGTTACGGGACTGCGTGCAGCGATCCTGCCGCGAGGAACTCGGGCTCCGCATGCGTTCTCCACAGCCCCACGGTCGCCGCGATTTTGCGCCGTCGGAGCGACGTGCTAGAGTATTGTCTTGTGCCGCGGGGTGGAGCAGTTCGGTAGCTCGCCGGGCTCATAACCCGGAGGTCGTGGGTTCAAATCCCGCCCCCGCAACGAAGAAAGGCCCTTGATCAGGAATTCATTCCCGATCAAGGGCCTTTTTGGCGTGCGCCTTTCATCAGTCGTGCACCCATATCGTCGGCCGATTCGGCTCGCGCAACGACCCCGCGCCCACGCTGTGAGCGGCGATATCGTCCACTGGCAGAAGATTCATCGCCCGGTCGTGGGACGGGCGTTGGTCATCGCGCGCAGACGCACAGCGGGCCGGAACGACTCTCGTCGTCCCGGCCCGCTGCACTCAATCACACGGCGCGATCTTCTCTCGCGAGCATCACTCCGCCGCCAGCGCCTCCTCGATCGCCTGCTGCAGGCGTTCGTCGGCTTCACCGTACGCGGCCCAATCGCCCTCTTGCATCGCAGTGTCGCGATCCTGCAGTGCGTCCTGCATCTCCTGCAGCGTCTCCTGAAGGCTGCCGGTCGCACCCGAGGCGGCACCGGAATCTCCCGTGTCGGAGTCGCCCGCGTCCGGATCGTCGCCGTCGGGATCCTCCGTCGTCGGGGTCGTGCCGGTGTCGCCGGCTTCGGCACCCGAATTTCCTCCGAAGAGCGCATCGAGCGCTTCGTCGAGCGTATCCTCGAACGCGATCTGGTCACCGAAGGCCACCAGCACCTTCTGCAGAATCGGGAAGCTCGTACCTGACTTCGCCTGCACGTACACGGGCTGCACGTAGAGCAACCCTCCACCGACGGGCAGCGTCAGCAGGTTTCCGCTGATGACCTGGCTCTCACCCTGTCGCAGAATGTTCAACAGGTTCGAGACGTTCGAGTCGGTCGTGAAGCTGTTCTGCACCTGGCCCGGACCCGGGATCGGATCGCCCTTCGGCAGCGTGAGCAGCTTCAACGATCCGTAATCATCGGAGACGGTGCCGTCCTCCGAACCCGCGTTCGAGTTCGCAGCGAGGTACCCCGTCAGAATGTCTCGCGATCCCTCACCCGACTGGTCGGGGATGTACGTGGAATAGATCGAGTAGTTCGGATCGGCGTCGGCTCCAGCAGCGAGCGTCAGGTAGTACGGTGGCTGCGCGAGCTTTGCGGCTCCGGCGGTCGCGGTCGATACCGGGTCATCGGGCGTGCGCCACTTGTCTTCGGCCGAGTAGAACGCATCGGCGTTGGTCACGTGGTACTCGCCGAGCATCGAGCGCTGCACCTTGAACATGTCGCTCGGGTAGCGGACGTGGCTCAACAGGTCGCCGCTCATCTCAGAGACGTCCTTCAACGTGTCGGGGAAGATCTTGCTCCACGACTTCAGGAGCGGATCCTCTGTGTCCCACGCATAGAGTGACACCGAACCGTCGTACGCATCGACCGTCGCCTTCACCGAATTGCGGATGTAGTTGATCGGCTTGCCCAGCGGGTCACGTTCTGCGGCGTCGGCGTCGACCGTGAGTGCATTCATATCCGAGGTCTCGGAGTACGGGTAGTCGTTTGAGGTCGTGTATCCATCGACGATCCACACGACGCGCCCGTCGACCACCGAAGCGTACGGCGCCTTGTCGATCGTCAGGTACGGCGCGACCTTCTGCACGCGGTCGACCGGGTTGCGGTCGTACAGGATCTGCGAGCCGTCGACGACGGCACCCGAGAGGAGCACCTCCATGTCCTGGAACTTCAGCGCGTAGATGAGCTTGGTGAAGATGTTGTCGAGCACCGGACCGCCGTCACCGGAGAACGTCGTCATGTTCTGACGCCCGCCGTCCTCAGCGGCTTCCTCGGCTTCGACGCTCTGCTCCGTCGCCGCTTCCTCATCGGTCGCGGTCTCTTCAGCATCCGGCTCCGCCGGCTGGGCGTCTTCGGCATCCTCCGCAGACGCCTCCGCGTTGCTCTCAGCATCGGCCGGGAAGTCGAGCTCGATCGCCTTCGAGCGTTCGCCGCCGACGATGGAGTACTCGGGCGAATCCATGCCGAAGTAGATGCGCGGTTCGAATTCGCCGAGCTTGCCGCTCGTCGGGATTCCGTTTTCCAGGAAGACCGGCTCGCCACCGGGCGAACGCTGGTTGCCGAACGCCGCGACGAGGCCGTACCCGTGCGTGTAGACGAGGGTGCGGTTGTACCAGCCGGTCTGCTCCTCGATGTTGATGTCGCGCACCGCCGACACCGTGTCTTCGACCTGTCCGTCGATCTCGTATCGATCCACGTTCAGCGAGTTCGGGAACTGATAGTACTGACGGATCTGCTCGAGCTGCGCGAACGTGGGAGACACGATCTCGGGGTCGATGATGCGGATGTTCGCAGTCGTCGCTGCATCGTTGCGCAGCGCGCCGGGTTCTGCATCGGTGACCGCGTCGTATCGATCCTTCTCGACGTCTTCGATGCCGTACGCGGCACGAGTCGCTGCAATGTTGCGATCGATGTACTCGGACTCGAGGCTCTTCTCGTCGGGCTGAACCTGGAACTGCTGAATCGCCCAGGGGTAGCCGACGCCCAGCACGAGACTCGACGCGATGAGGAGCGCTGTTCCGATGACGGGCAGGCGCCACTTCCCGGTGAAGGCCGTGACGATGAACAGGATCGCAACGATGATCGCGATTCCCGCGAGAATCTGCTTACCGGGGATCACCGCGTTGACATCGGAGAACATGGCGCCGGTGCGGATGCCACTCGACCCCGTCAGCGTGCGGTACTGATCCAGCCACAGGCTCGCGGCCTGCAGCACGAGGTACAGGGTGGCCAGCACAGCGGCCTGAATACGCGTCGACTTCGAAACCCGCACATCGCGTCCTGAGAACGCGATGCCGCCATAGAGGTAGCTCGTCGCGACACCCGCGATGAGCGCGAGCAGCGTTGCGGCGGATGCGAACGCCACAATGCCCTGAAGCATGGGAAGGTCGAAGAGGAAGAAGGAGATATCGAGACCGAACTGCGCGTCGGTCTCACCGGTGTTCTCGCCGTTGAACCACAGCAGCACGTTCTGCCACTGAGCAGCGGTGCTGAAGCCACCGAAGAGCCCGATAACCGCGGGCAGCCCCCACTTGACGAGTCGGCGGAGCGGCTCGAACAGTTCTTGGTAACGGTCGAGCTGCGCCGTCAGGCGCGCATACACCGGGCGCTTGCGATACGCGATATCGATCGCGAAGAAGACGGGCACGGCCATGCCCACGAATCCGATCAGGAACATCGCGCCAGCGGCGAGCCACTGGGTGGTGAGCACCGGCAGATAGCCGGTTTGGCGGTACCACATCACCTCCGCCAGCACCGCGGCGACCGCGAGGAAGCCGAGAATCAGGATCACCACCAGCACGATGGTGATCGCTAGCGGCGAGAGCCGGCGCTGTCGGGTGGCCTGAGCCGGGGGGTTCGGGTCGGTCACGTCTTCGTTCACTTTCCTGTCCAGTGCGCACTCGATGGTGCTGGGCGGGGTGGGTCACTTCACCCTACCGGGCCGTGCTGACAAAACCCGGGGGCGGTATCGGCTACGTCGTCGATTGAGTCCGAGCCGAGACCTCTGCGCCGCAGCGTTCCATTCCGACAGTCGCTTCGCCCGCAGCGGCGGCTTCGACGGCGTCGATCGCCTCTGCGAGAGATGCTACCGGCGCGACCCGCAAGCCGTCGGGCACGCGAGCGGGCACTTCGGCGCAATTGCCGAGGGGCATCAGGAACAGGTCGCTCTCGGCGCGGGAGGCCGCCCACATTTTCTGCTCGAGCCCTCCAATGGGCCCGACCTCGCCGGTGTCGGCCATCGTTCCCGTGCCGCTGACCGTGATTCCGTCGAGCATCCCCCCCGGAGTCAGGCGATCGTACATGGCGAGCGAGAAGACCATGCCGGCGCTCGGCCCGCCGATGTCTTCAAGGTTGATGTCGACCTCGCTCGGCAGCTCGAAGTCAGTGGCGATGGTGGCGCCGATCAGCGGCTCCTCGCCTCCCTCCGGGATCGTCGGAGCGAGTTCAACGTCGAGCGACGCGCCGCCGCGTTCGATCCCGAGCCGCAGCGGTGCACCCGCGCCCGAAGCGATGGTCCGTTCACGCAGCATGGCGAAACTCGTGATGGAATCGCCGTCGAGCTCGACGAGACGATCTCCCGGCTCGAGCACGCCGTCGGCGGCGCTGTCGTCTGCGACCTGGGCGACGCTGAGCACGACGCCGACGTCTGCGCCGACCTCTCGAAAGGCCGCCGCCGCCGCGGTGGTCTGCGAGCTCGCCATGAGCGCCGTGTTCTGCGCGTCGCGGTCGTCGGAGGTCTCTCCCTCTCTGAAGAAGTCGGTGAGCGGCGCGATGCGCTGAGACGGATCGAATACCGCTGGCATGAGAGACAGCCAGCTGCGTCGTTGATCGGGGCTCCCCAGGACCTGCACCGTGAGCAGGTTGAGCGTGCCGCTCGTCGGGTACGTCTGCGCGTCGGGGAACGAGACGACGGGTTCGACCGCGTCATCGATGGTCACGTCGCCGAGAGTGTCGACCACCGGTCCCGGTCGCTCGATGACGTAGGGCGATGGAATCGCTCCCGCGAGCAGCACGGGGATCGCAATCGCGCCGATGACCCACACCCGCCGGCTCCGCCCACGATCCTCGCTCGACCGACGCTCGGCGAGCGATCGTGTACTGCCGTTGTGCTGACCCAATTCGCTCCTCGTGCACCCGCGCCTGTTCGCAGTCGGCGCAATGGGAATCGCCGAGCGTCGGTCAATCTAGCAGGCGCGTCTGAGCACGGTGCCGTAGCGTTATTCGTGAAGCAACGACGAAGGAGCGGCAATGAGCGCGAACGACCACGACGGCGCTGAGCGCCCCGATTCCGGTGGCGATTTCGAAGAGCTGCAGCGCATTCTGCGCGACATGCTGTCGGGAAGCGGGGGCGCGCCGGTGAACGGGTTCGACCCCGAGCAGTTCGCGAAGGCGGCAGGCATCAACGTCGACCCGCAGGCATTGCAGGCGTTGTTCGGCACCCTCCAGGGCGCCATGCAGAACCCCTCCGCCGAGATCGATTGGTCGGTCGCGCGAAAGACTGCGATCGAGGTCGCGAGCGGCGATACCGGTTCGGCCGATCCGGCCGCCGCTCTCCGCGCGTTCCCGGTCGCCGCGCTCTGGCTCGACGAAGCCACCGAGCTCGGCCCCACCCCCGACGCGCCGAAGACGCTGTCGCGCATCGAGTGGGTGCAGCAATCGATCGATACCTGGGTGGGCCTTGCCGAGCCGGTCGCCGAGTCGATCACCCGCGCCTTGATGAGCGCCCTCGAGAGCCAGATGCCCGAGGAGCTCGGCACTGCGCTGCAGGGGGCGACTCCGATGCTCAGAAGCGTCGGCGGTGCGCTCTTCGCCGTGCAGCTCGGCACCATCGTCGGCCGTCTCTCGGGAGAGGTGGTGTCGGCCGGCGACATCGGAATCCCGCTCCTGGCCGGCCCTGGTCGAGAAGGCGGTGCTCTGCTCCCAGCCGGAGTCGCAGCGTTCGCAGAAGGCCTCGATCAGGATCCCGAAACGGTCACCCTCTACCTCGCCATCCGCGAACTCGCACACGCCAGGCTCTTCCGCCATTCCAAGTGGCTGCGCTTGCATCTCCTCACGGCGATCGGCGACTACGCGAGAGGCATCAGCATCGACACGGGACGCATCGAGGAGCTTGCTCGCGACCTGGATCCGCAGCACCCCGAGCAGATTCAGGAGATCATCTCGAATGGAGCGTTGATCCCCCCCAAGACGGACGCGCAGGAGGCCGCGCATGCGCGACTGGAGACGATGCTCGCGCTGATCGAGGGCTGGGTCGACGTCGTGACGGCCGATGCTGCACAGCGGATTCCCGGCGCGGAGGCCGTTGCCGAGATGGTGCGCCGGCGCCGGGCCACCGGTGGCCCGGCGGAGCACGCGTTTGCGGCCCTCGCCGGGCTGGAGCTCCGCCCGCGTCGTCTGCGCGAAGCCGCGTCCCTGTGGCGTCTCGTCGGCGAACGAAGCGACCTCGCGACCCGAGACGGACTCTGGGCACATCCCGACCTGCTCCCCTCCTCCGATGAACTGGATCATCCCGCCCGCCTCCTCGAGCGACTCGGATTGGCCGGCACGGCGACGGACACCGAAGCCGACGAGTTCGATACAGCGCTCGCGCAGCTGCTCGACGGTGAACTGCCGCCGCACGAGGGTAACGGCCAGGATTCCCGCGACTGATCCGCCAGTGCGGGAATCTGCTTCGCTCACAGAACGGGAGCAGATCCGCATGGGGGTTCTGAGGGCCGATGTCTGTGGATTGTTGATCCTGTAGAGCTCCGAGCACGCACACTGCTCTTATGGAACCGTCACTCACGAGCATCGATCCCGATTTTCCCGTCTGCTGGGAGAACCCAGAAACGTTGCGCGTGGGGTTCGAGCACCCGATCGCCCGGGTTACGAATCCCACAGCGGGCATGCAGCGGTTCGTCGGCGCGCTTCGGCGCGGAATCGACGCCGAACAGCTGACCCACGAAGCGCGACGAGCGGGTGCGACCGTCGGTGAGGCGCGCGCGACGGTCGCGCAGCTCGAACCGGCGCTGCTCGTGCGTCGCACCGCGAAGCTGTCTGCCGAGCGCACGATGCCTACGGCCCTGATGTGCGACGCCGGCCGCTCCGTACCGGCGTTTCCGGAGGTGCTCCGCGCAGCGGGTGCCTGCTGGTTTCCGCCCGCAACCACGCCCCCAAAGCGGACGGACATCGATCTCGTCATCTTCGTGGAGCGGTACTGGGAGCCGCTCGAGCGCGCGCAGCGCTGGCTGATGGACGAAGTGCCGCACCTGCTCGTCAGATTCACCGACCGCGCGGTGCACGTCGGCCCCATCGTGCCGGCGAACGGTCGGCCCTGTCACACCTGCGTGTCTCTTGAACGCATCGAGCGAGACCCTGCGACGGCAGCTCTCGCCGCGCAGCTCGCCGGAGCGCCGGTCGCCAGTGAGCGGCCGGAGTCCGCTGTTCTCGCCGCTGCGTACGCCGCCGAGTTGGTGCACGCCTGGAGCCGGGGCGATACCGACGCGAATCACACCCGCATCGTGCTTCCGGTCTCGAGTGCGCGTTTCATCGCGCAACCGCGGATCGAATCGGTCGAGCCGCACCCCGAGTGCGCCTGCGGTGCACGCAGCGACGACGACGGGCTATCTGCCGGCCGCGACCATCCCTGCCTCGCTGATGAACCGTGACGGCTGTCGCGCAGCACGGCCACCACCCGCTACTCCCGAAAGTCGAAGAGTGTCTTTGGCGCGGGTGAATGCCACGTAGCAGAGCCGACGCTCCTCGTCGATCGACGCCTCATCGGTCGCGTGCATGATCGGCAGCAAGCCCTCACTCAGCCCGACGACGTGCACCATGGACCATTCGAGTCCCTTCGCCGCGTGAATCGCGCTGAGCGTCACCGCTTCCAGGGTCGGCTCGTGCTGCATACGCTGTCGAGCGAGCAGCTCCTCGCTGAACTCGCGAATTCCTGTTCCCGGAGGCATTTCATCGACGAGCCCGAGGAGCGCGCCGAGCGCTTCCCATTTCTCCCGCTGCGCAGCTCCCTCAGGCGCCTTTGCCGACCAGCCGCCCGCTCGCAGCACGTCGCTCACAATTTGAAACAGCGGGCGCGTGTCGGCGACCTTGGCCTCGCCGCGAATGAGCATCACCGCTTGGCGCACATCGGCGCGCTCGAAGAACCGCTGAGCGCCGTGGACGCGCGCGCTCAAGCCGCGCTGGCGCAGCGCCTCCTCGAAGCGGGCCGACTGCGCGTTGGTGCGGTAGAGCACGGCGATCTCGGAAGCGGGAGTGCCAGCACGCACCGCAGCCGCAATCGAATCGGCGACGGCAGCTGCTTCATCGTGGTCGGTTGCGAACCACTCGAATGTCGGCGCAGCGGCCGCCGATCCGCTCGCATCCTCGCGCGTCGCTCGAAGTGTGAGTGCTCCCGGCCGATCCCGCATCAGCCGGTTCGAGATGCGCACCACGGGTTCAGCGGAGCGGTAGTTGCGCTCGAGCCTGATCTCGCGTGCGCGCGGATACTCGGCCCCGAAACGCAGCAGGTACGAGCTCGATGCCCCGGCGAAGGAGTAGATGGTCTGGCTCGCATCGCCGACCACGCAGAGATCATCGCGATCCCCCAGCCACATGCGCAGCAGCGAGTGCTGCAGCGGCGACACGTCCTGGTATTCGTCGACGGTGAAGAATCGATAGCGCTCGCGCACCTGCAGCGCTGCCCGGGGTTCGGTTTCGAGCATGCCGGTCATGAGCACGAGCACGTCTTCGAAGTCGATCTGCCTGCGCTCCTCGAGCAGCGCCGTGTACGCGCGATGGAGGTCGACCAGGCGCTCCGGCGTCAGTCCCTGCGGAACGGGCCGCTCCCCGACCTGCTCCGCGTACGAGTCGATGCTCAGCATGCGCGTCTTCCGCCACTCGATCTCGGCCGCCGCGTCGCGAAGCGCCTCCCCGCCCAATCGGAACCCGAGCGACTCGACAGCCTGCGAGAGCGCTGCGACCTTGCCCGGAAGCATCTTCGGCGCAGCGCCGCCCACCAGCTGCGGCCAGAAGTGGTTCAGCTGTGCGAGCGCCGCCCCGTGAAACGTCTGCGCCCGCACGCCCTCGGCGCCGAGCGCGCGCAGACGCCCCTGGAGCTCTCCAGCGGCCTTCCGGGTGAAGGTGACCGCGAGCACGCGTTCGGGATCATACGCGCCCGTGCGCACACCGTACGCGATGCGGTGGGTGATCGCGCGCGTCTTTCCCGTTCCCGCCCCCGCGAGCACGGCTACCGGGCCGCGAAGGCTCTCCGCGATCTGGCGCTGCTCGGGGTCGAGGGCTTCGAGGATCGTGTCGGCGCCCGTGGTCATGCTGCGGACGGGGCGGGGTCGGCGTCGCCCTCGGCGACCCACCGGTCGATCATCCACCGCGCGATCGACAGCGGCATCGGCAGCGTCAGGCTCTCGTCGGGCTCGCGCAGTTCGCCGCGCGTGAACCACCGGAGCTCGGAGATCTCGGTCACGTCGGGAACGAGGGTCTCGGGATCGGCATCCTGCGCCAATCGCGCCCGAAAGCCGAGCATCAGCGAACGCGGAAACGGCCACGGCTGCGACGTCACGTAGGTGATCTCCCCCAGTCGCACGCCGGATTCCTCGAAGACCTCCCGCTGCACCGCCTGCTCGAGCGATTCGCCCGCCTCGACGAACCCGGCGAGCAGTGAGAAGCGGCCGGGCTCCCAGAGCGCGTTCGATCCGAGCAGCACGCGGTCACCGTGTTCGATCAGCACGATGACTGCAGGATCCGTGCGTGGAAAGTGCTCTCCGCCATGCGCATCGACACGCGCCCAGCCGCCCTGAATCGCCAGCGTGCGTTCGCCGTCGCGCGACGAATAGGCGGCGGCCTCGTGCCATCGCAGCAGCGCGGAGGCGACCCCTACCGCTTCTCGCTCGGCTTCCGAGAGGTTCGCCCCCACCACGAACGGGTGGGTCCAGCGCTCGCCCTGCGGGTCGGCGTTAAGTGATCCGCCATCGATTCCGGTCTCCGCGTCGGACAGTGCCGCCGCGGTTGCCGCGGGCACGATCCGCGCGAAGATCGGCGCCCCGTCGATGCGACCGAGGTAGACATCCGTCACCGCGGATTCCGCGATATCGGACTCCGACTCGTCCTGGGGCCCGCTCGCGTCGTCCGAAGCCGCGATGGCCGCACGCGGCGCGCCTGACGTGGGGACCCATGCAAGACGAACATCGTCACCCGCTGCGATCACGGGAATCTCGATGCCGCGCACGCGGAGCAGTTTCGCGGCAGGATCGTGCCACGCGTCGAGCAGCAGGTCTGGGCTCAAGCGGGTCGGCGCATCGCGATCGAGCGCCCCGCTCGCGAGTGGCGGCCTGGACGGGTTCGCGGTCATGTATTCCCCTGTTCACTGGCGACCGAGGCGTGCGCCCGGGCGCGGCGCTGCTTGGAGTTGCCGGCGGGCTGCAGCTCGGTGCGCGTGGCGCATCGACCGAGTCGACGCGCGTGCATACCCTGAGTACATGGCCAGCATCCCTTTCACCTTAGCCGCGCTCTCGACTTCTGCGGTGCCAGGCCTGGTGGTGTTCGGAGTCCGCGAACACGAGAGCGACGACTCGTTCGTCTCGGCGATCGTCGCAACGGAGGACGATGAGCTGCTCGTCCGCGTGCCGCGCACGCACCAGGCCGAGGTGCAGCAATCCGCCGAGCTGCTCGGGCTGGCGGCGCTCACGGAGGGCCCGCGGAGCCGCCTGCCCTTCGCCGCACCAACGACACTCGGCATGACCCGCGCCGGCGAAACTCGTGCGGTGGTCACGAGTTTTCTCGACGGCGCGCGGTTCGAGGCCGACGAGCTGACCGATGATTCGCACCTGCTGCAGCCAATCGCCGAGGCCATCGCTGCGATCCATGAGCTCCCGTTGACGGTCGCGCAGCACGGCGGCCTTCCGGTTCGCTCGGCGCAGGATCTCCGCGTCCTGGCGACCCGGCTCGTCGATCGCGCGGATGCCACCCGGCTGCTCCCCGAGACCGTGCGTCGCCGATGGACGCACGTGCTCGAGACTTCGGATCTCTGGGATTTCTCCCCCACCATGGTGCACGGTTCGCTCGATGCCGAGCTCATCAGGGTGGGCGACGGCGCGGTCACCGCGGTACTCGGCTGGTCGGAATGCTCCGTCGGCGATCCCGCGACCGATCTCGCCTGGCTCCTGGCCGGAGGCCCCGAGGTGCTCGATGGTGTGATCGCGCGGTACGCCCGAGCGCGCAACAGCGAATCGCTCTCGCATCTTCGCGCGCGTGCCGCGCTCTATCACGAGCTCGAGGTCGCACGGTGGCTGCTCCACGGCACCGAGACCCACGATCAAGCCGTCATCGATGATGCGGTCACGATGCTCGACCGCATGGTCGGCACGGGCGGAGCGCTGGGAGCGGCCTTCACCGCCGCCGTTGCTGCTGCCCCGCTGAGCTCCGAGGAAGTCATTGCGCTGCTCGACCAGACGCCGCAGGTCGAAGACGCGCAGTCGGACACCGCTGCGTTCGAAGCTCTCGACGAGGATCGCATGTTCGGCGTCGACACCGACTTCATCGAGCCGCTGACGGAGGATGCCGATGGCGACCCCAGCCCGGCTGCCGACGACACCGCCGACCAGGTCACCGCCCCGCTCTCGGACGACGATCTGCCTCGGGATCTCACGCGCTGAGTTTCGCCGCCGCCGCCTTCCAGACCTCCTCGAGGTCGTGGAGGCTTCGCGGAGTGCCGCCCGTCAGCTCCACCCCCTCGGCGACGTAGAAGAGCGATACGTCGATGCGATCCGGAGCGATGCCGGCCCACTGCGCATACGCGTGTCGATAGAGATCGAGCTGGAAGAACCGTGATTCGCGTTCCGCATCGTTCTTCGGCGCGCGCCCCGATTTCCAGTCGACGATCTCGAAGCGGTCGTCATCGAGTCGATACACGGCATCGAGCTTGCAGACGAGGGTGCGTCCGGCAAACGGAAGCGTCACCTCCTGCTCGACCGCGATCGGCTGCAGTTCGGCCCATCTCGATTGCTCGAAGCGTTCGATCAGCGGCGCCAATTCGGCGGCTTCGGTCGTAAGATCATCGTGCCCGATTTCGTTCACATACTCCGGGTCGAACGATCCATCGGCGCTGTTGAATCCCGCGAGCGGCAGTTCCGTGCCCCGTGCCGTCGTTGCGCGCCGCTCCACCCACTCGTGGAACCGATTGCCGACGCGCGTACGGCGATAGGGCCGCTGCGGTATCGGCCGCAGTCGTGAGCGTTCGGCCGCTACCGGATCTTCGATGAACTCGTGAAACGTCGACGCGGTGAGTCGCTCCGGCAGCTCGGCGTCAGCCCCGGGTCCGCGAGAAGCACTCGGATCGCCGACCGCGCGCGAACTCGCGCTGCGTTCCGCGAGCAGCAATCGCACGGCCTCGTCGAGTTGCTCGCCTGCTTGGTCGTTCGATGGGGCGTCACCAGAACTCGCTGCTGCGATCGCGTCACGAACGATGTCAGCAGCCCGCAACACCGCGCCCGCCCGCTCGCCCAGGGGATCGAGCGGCCATTCGAGTGTGAGCTCGTCCCGCTTCGACGGATCGGCCTCGAATGCGCTCGACTCGGGCAGGCCGCTGATGACCCCGGCTTCCTCGAGCTCCACGAGGTACGTCGACGGCTGACGCGGCCGGGTCTGGCCACCCCAGAACGAGCCGCTCAGCAGCACCCGGCCGGCTGACCGCGTGACGGCAACGTACGCCAGTCGACGTTCTTCTTCTTGGTGTCGCGCTTGGAGTGCTGCACGGTACTCGGCGATGCGGTCGCGCAGTTCGTGCTGCGTCGCCGCGATGCGCCAGTTGAGATGGGGGCGGGAGGCTGCGTCGCCGCGGAGTTCGTCGGGCAACTGGCCCGTGCGCAACCAGCCGGCTCCAGCACGAGCCTGGCCGGGAAACTCACCCGTGACGAGCCGCGGCACGACGACGAGGTCCCATTCGAGGCCTTTCGAACCGTGCGCGGTGATCAGCTGCACCGTTCCCGGAGCGGGCTCGGGCACGTGCTCCGCGGCTTCGTCGGCCTCGGTCGCGCGCTCGATCCACTCCAGCAGCGAGGGCAGCGTTCCTTCCGCATCCACGGCAAGATACCCCTCGACCAGGTCCGTGAACGCGTCGAGGTTCGCGTGCGCGGCTGACGTGCCTGCGAGCGCTCGCGCATCATTGGCGTCGAGTTCGATGTCGATGCGCAGCGCCTGTACGGTCGCACCGATGAGTTCGGGAATACTGCCGCCGACTCCTTGACGCAGCGCCGCGAGCATGCGGCCGGCTTCCCGGAGCCGATCGCGGCCGACCGCCGAGATGCTCGCGAGGGCTCGATGCTCGATGTCGCGCATTCCAGCGATCTGGTCGAGCGCGTCGATCAGCGTGTACTGCCGGTCGGGGTCGGGAAGCACGCGATCGGGCGCGCGATCCTCGGGCGAGAGCGGCCGCTGGGCGATATCGCGCTCCCCGAACCAGCGCGCGGCGTCGCGCAACCCCGCGATGTCGGCGACCCCGACGCGGAATCGCGGCCCTGCGAGCAAGCGGATCAGGTCGCCGCCGGCATCGGCGTACCAGAGGCAGCGGAGGGCGCTGACGATATCGGTCACCTCCGGGGTGGTGAGTAATCCCCCGAGTCCGATGATGCGCGCAGGTACGCCGGCATCGGCGAGCGCAGCCGCGAAGGAGGCCATCTGACTGCGGGTGCGGAAGACGACCGCAGCGGTCGGCAGCACACCGTGTTCGGTCAGGTGCTGCTCGCGAGCTGCGCGCACCCATTCTGCGACGGCGAGCCGCTCCTCGTGCACGGTCTCGGGGAAGCACCATTCGACGCTTCCGGCCGGCGCCCCCGGCCGCGCTGAGAGCCGCGGAACCTCGATCGCCGAATCAGCCGCGAGCGGCGCTGCGATCGCGTTCGCAGCCCTGAGGACATCGCTCGGATTGCGCCAGCTCGTCGACAGGGTGAGCGTCGCTGGCGGCGTGCGCCGTTCAGCGGGCGCAGGGCTCGGTGCGCCTGGGGTCCCATGCGACTCCGAAACAGCCGGAGCGTCGCCACGCCGGCCGGCGAAGTCGGCGTGGAACGATTGCAGACCTTCGGCCGAAGCTCCGCGCCATCCGTAGATCGACTGGTGAGGATCTCCCACTGCCATGACCGAGCCGCCCGCGAAGATGCGTGACAAGAACCGCGTCTGGCCGACCGAGGTGTCTTGCACTTCGTCGAGGAGCACGACACGGTGACGGCGACGGAGCACTCGCTGCGCCTCGACCGATGCGTCGAGGGCCGCGGTCGCCAACGCGAGCTGGTCGGGAAACTCGATCACTCCTCGTCGCTGCTTCTCCGCCGCATAGGCGCGAGCGAGTCGGGTGATCAGCGGTGTTTCGGCGAGACTCGCGACCGCGTCGCGCACGGGCGCGTACTGCTTGCCGCTCGGTGCTCGGCCGAGCTCCTTCTCGTTGTAGGGCAGATGCTGTACCCGCGAGAACTCCTCGATGATGCGATCCACGCGATCGAGCGACGTCAGGTGGTCGGAGACGGCGTGGTCGAGGCCGAGGATGTGGCGAATCAGATCGGGAACCCGCAACTCGCTGTCGACGAGCCCCGGATCGTTGCTCGTCAGGAGCACATCACGGGCGACCCGCCACGCGGTCGCGGTGTCGATCACCGCAGCACCGGGAACGACGCCAGCGGCGATGCCGAACTCTTGCAGCACCCCCGCAGCGAACGCATTGTACGTGCTCACCTCGGGAATCTCGAGGCCGTCAGCGAGCAGCTCGGCCAGAGCCGCCGATCGCACGCGCTCTTCAGGTGCCAGCGCACCGCGCTCGGCAGCGTCCTCCAGCCGCTCGGCGAACGCGAGGAGCCGACCGGAGATCCGTTCGCGCAGCTCCCCGGCCGCCTTCCGAGTGAACGTGAGCCCCAGCACCTCGTCGGGCGCGGCGAATCCGTTGGCGACGAGCCACACCACCCGATTCGCCATGGTCTCCGTCTTCCCGCTTCCCGCTCCGGCGACGACGAGCGTCGTAGCCCCGAGCGGGTGCTCAATCACCGCACGCTGCTCGTCCGTCGGTGCCAACGGCGCGGCGCGCGGCACGGCGAGAATCTCCGCGATGCGCGCGGCTGAGAACACTGCCTCCGGCGCCCCGGGCACGGCTTTCGCGCGACTCATGCACGACTCACTGACGGAATGACGTGCAGTCGGCAGTTCCCATGCTGGTGCGGATCGGAGCAGTGGTGTTCCACCCTGGCGGTGAAGGCCCCAGCCGCCATGACACGGGCTGCCTGCGCAACGCGTTCCATGAACGCCTCGCGCGCCTCGGCAGAAAGCGGCTGCTGCACTCGCTCGATGAACCCCGAGCCCTTCACCGCGTCGGGATGCACGTAGAGCAGACGCGCACCGCCGCTCACCCGCCAGGCAGCCTCCGTGGCAAGTTCAGGCGGATGCACGTCTGGGGCCCCCTCCGCAGTAACGGGCGCAACACTTTCGAAGGCCCCGATCATCACACCGATCTGATAGGCCTGGAGCTGGGCGTGTGCTTCCGCCGCGACTTTGCTCGGCGGGGTTCGGCCGGTCTTCAGGTCGAGCACGGTGATCTCCGGTTCGCCATCGCGATTGGAGCGCGCCTCGAGACGATCGGCCTGGCCCCGCAACTCGGCGCGGTCGATCGTCGCGGTGAACAGTGCTTCCTTCCCGAGCAGCGATCGATCCGACACCTCGAATTCTCGGAGGTAATCAGCCAGACCAGCGGTCATCGCCCGCGCGAGCCTGCGCGTACGTTCGGCCTCCCACTCCGCGGCGAACGGCAGCTTGCCCCATTCCTCGTCCACGATCGCCAGCAGTTGCTCGGAGTCGGGCTCGGTCGCGGTCTCGAACGCGTGGTGCAGCAGTGTGCCGAGACTCGCTTGTACGCTGCCCGGTCCTCCCCCGAGGGTCGAGACGACCCAGTCGAGCGGGCAGTTCTCCGCCTGTTCGAGCTGAGAGGGGCTCACTCTGACGCGCGCGTCGGGGTCAGCCTCGAGGTCCGTGAGCGGCGCCTCGGTGCTCGGCGGCATGACGCCGTACCAGTCGCCGGGATCGGCCCCGGGTACCTGCGCCTTCGAGAGTGCGACGAGTGCGTTCACCGCCTCCGCGTCTTCCGGGTCGCGCACCACGCGACGACGCATCGCAGCGACCTGACCACGCAGGGTCAGTCTCGCGCTCGGAAGCGAGTCGACCCCGTAGTCCCGGCCGAGCCCGAAGAACGCGCTCGGGTGCTGGTGCTCGTCGGACACCGCCACGACGAGCACTTCTTGCCGGGCTCGCGCGCAACTGTGCGCGAACAGGCGGAGCTCGTCGTGCATCGTGTCGCGTCGCGAGGGAGGCTCTGGCGCGCCACCGCGCAGCCAGCGCTCGAGCGCCGTCGTACCGACCAGCGAACCGCGGGAGCGCAAGTTGGGCCAGGCGCCGTCTTGCACACCGATCACGGCGACCACGTCGAACTCGCGGCCGATGGCGCCCTGCGGTGTGGTCACCGTGACGGTCGTGCGTTGACTGCGCCGCGCCAGCGAGTCTTCGGGCACCGCGCTCTCGAGCAGCCCTTCCAGCAGCTCCTCGATCGCCTGCGCGCGATCTTGCTCCTCGTGACGTTGCAGAGTGAAGAACAGCGCCATGACCGCGTCGAGCGATCGGCTCGCTTCGTCGGCACGGGCGCCTCTGCCTGACAGTGCCTCCTCCTGCCAGCTCGCGGCGAGCCGCGCGCCATCCCAAATCGCCCAGAGCATCTCTCGCGGAGTACCGCCGGCTGCGTGCACTCGCGCGGCCGCATCCAGGATCAGCCCGACCCTGCGCAGTGCACGGCCGCCAGCGCTGTCGATGAGCGGAGTGGCTCCGGGAAAGGCGACGGCCTCGCGCACGATGTCGTCGATGCTCACGGGATCGCGCTCTGCGGCAGCCGAGGCTCGCCGCTCGTGCAGCACGAGCGCCCCCCGCAGGCGCCGTACTGCGACCGGATCAAGCCCTCCGACGACTCCGCCGACGAGCTGCAGGAGCTCCTGTGCGGAGAGCGCGGCGATGCCGAGCGCGTGCTGGAGCATTCGGATGAGCTCTCGCACGATTCGGTGCTCGCGGAGCACGATGCCCCCCGCAGCGACGCCCGTCGGAACCTGATGGACCGCGAGCGCGCGGGCGACGCGGATCGCCTCTCCACGACTGCGGCAGATCACGGCCATCCGATCCCACGCCATGGCTTCTCGGCCGTCGAGGCCCAGCCGCCGCGCGCGGAAGCGATGCGCGATGACGCCCAGCTGCTCGGCCGACGACCCGACGCGCGCGAATTGCGCAGTCGCACCTGCCGACGAGTGAGCCTCGGGAGCGACGGCTGCCTCCCGCTGCATTCCGGCTCCCGAGGCTCCGATGCGGCGAGTCAGTCCCTGCACGAGCTCGCGCACCTCCGCCCCGTGCCGGTGCACGAACGCCAAGGTGACGAGCGATTCATTCGCGCCGGCGAACCGCTGCGCGTTCGAAGCTACGGTCGTCGGTTGCCGCCGCCCGAGCTCGCGCACGACGCCGGAAAGTATGCTCGTGCGCTCCCCGTGGAAAGCGCCGGTGGCGATGTCGGGGTCGCCGAACACCCTGATACGACTGCCGACGGAAGCGCATGCGGCGAGCAGCGCGAGTGCTCCCTCGCCCAGCTCCTGAGCATCATCGACCAGAATCAGTCTCGGCACCGCGACTCCGTCGCCGGGCCCGGCGTCGGAGCGGACACCGTGCTGACGAACGGCCGCGCTGGCGGCGCGCAGGATCGCACTCGAACTCAGTTCTCCCGGTCGATCCGCCGCAGCCCGCCGCGCAGCGACGCCGATCAGCGCCAATGCCATGCTCCATCGTTCGACCAGCTCCTCCCCCGGCCCCTCGGCGAAGGCGAGTGCGGCCGACGCCGCACGAGCAGACTCGATCTCCGCGGAGAGCGCCTCAGGCGATCGATCGAAATCGTCGAGCACCCGCCAGAGATCGCGGAGCTCTGCTCGGAACGCCGGTGTCGCCAGCACGTCGGGGGCGATACCGGCCGCGCCCGCAAGTGCAGCAGCGCCCTGCTCGGCGGTGACGTCGGCGATGACCTCATCTTGCACAGTACCGGTGAGGAGCCGCGGGGCGTCGATGCCTGCACGCGCATGCTCTCTCGAGAGCACCGCGAAGCCCAGCGATGCCGCCGTGCGCACGGGCGTGCCCCCGATGGCCCGACCCACTGCGCGCTCGATGCGGGCGCGCAGATCAGCGGCTGCGAGACGATTGGGGGCGAGCACGATCACGTCTTGCTCGCCCCACCCCGGGAGTGCGAATGCGCGGCGATACGTCTCGACGAGCACTCGGGTCTTCCCGCTCCCCGGCGCGCCGAGCACGCGCGCGTGCGCGTCGACGTCGAGCGCGAGGGCCTGCTCCTGCGACGGGTCGAATGAGGTCATGCCGTCAGCCTACTGAGGGCCGCAGACACTCACGGGCGCGATCACGCATCCGCCGAGCGGCGTGCGCTGCTGGCGAACGCGGCCCCTCCCACCGGCGTCAGAACGACCGGCCGCCGTAGACTCGACAGCGTTTCGACCCGTGGCGCTGCGCCACTGACTTCAGGAGGCCCCGTGGAAATCCGCATCGGTATCAAGCATTCGCCCCGCGAGCTCGCGTTCGACACCGAATCGAGCGCGACAGACGTGCGTCGCGCCATCGAGGAGGCCGTCGCGAACGAAGCCGCCCTCGTCACGCTCTCCGATGTGAAGGGTCATCAGTACCTCGTGAATACCGAGGCGATCACCTACATCGAGCTCGGCGGCGAAGGCGGCCGCAAGGTCGGCTTCATCAGCTGACCGGCCGCTTCTCGAACTCGGCCCCGTGATCTCGTCGGATCACGGGGCCGAGTCGTTTCACGGGGCCGAGTCATTTCACGGGCCGAGTCGTTCAGCCAGCGCCCGCGCGAGCGCGTTCTATGAATTCAGCGCGTCCCGGATCACGTCGAGCAGCGCGTCGGCGACCGCGCGCTTGGTGCCGCTCGCCGTCGCGACCGGCCGGTCATCCGTCGCGAGCACGTGCAGGGTGTTCTCGCCCGCCTCGAACCCCTCGGACCAGCTCACCGCGTTCACCGCGAGCAGATCCGCACCCTTGCGTGCGAGCTTGCGCCGCCCTCGCTCGAGCAGTTCGGCCTCGCTCTCGACCGTCTCGGCAGCAAATCCGACGATCATTTGGCCGGGGCGACGCTGCTGCACGAGCCCGACGAGGATGTCCGGGTTCTCCACCAGTTCCAGCACCGGCGATTGACCGGGCGCATCTTCCTTGCGAATCTTCCGCTCGGCCACGTCGGCCACACGGTAGTCGGCAACGGCAGCGGCCATAATCACGACCTCGGCACCCGCGGCCGCCGCGCGCGCAGCGCGCTCGAGTTCGGCCGCCGTGCCGACCGGTACCACGCGCACGGCCGGGCGATCCTGCACGTCCGCGAGCACCGCCGTATCGACGTTCGCCGCGAACAGCACGACCTTCGCGCCGCGATCCGCTGCAGCAGCGGCGATCGCCACGCCTTGGCGCCCGCTCGACCGATTGCCGAGGTAGCGCACCGGGTCGATCGGTTCGCGTGTTCCGCCCGCGGTGACGAGGATGCGCAATCCGACGAGGTCGGGCGCGCGCTCACCTGCGCCAGAATCGGCGCGGGCGGACTCAACGCGCGTCGAGTCGAGCGCTGCAGCAGCAGTTGTCTCCAACGGCACGTCCCGCTCGATCGCCGGTTCGGCATCGGCATCGACATCGACATCGGCATCGGCATCGGCATCGACGCGATCCAGAGCCTCCTCTGCAGTGTCGCCCTCGAGCAGCGCCCGCACTCGAGCCGCGATCGTCTCCGGCTCGCACAGGCGTCCCGGCCCGGTATCGGCCCCCGTGAGCCGACCCGTTTCGGGCCCGATGAAATGCACGCCTCGCGAGCGCAGGATCGCGACATTGTCTTGGGTCGCGGGGTGCTGCCACATCTCCGTGTGCATCGCGGGCGCGACGAGCACGGGCGCACGGGTGGCGAGGAGCGTCGTGCCGAGGAGATCGTCGGCGAGGCCGGCGCTCATGCGGGCGAGGGTGTGCGCAGTGGCGGGCGCAACGACGACGAGATCGGCGCGCTGCCCGAGGGCCACGTGCCGCACCTCGGGCACATCGTCGTGCACGGACGTGGTGACCGGGTTGCGACTGATGGCCTCCCAGGTCGGCTTGCCGACGAAGCGCAGCGCCTCCTCAGTCGGCACGACGTGCACATCGTGCCCGTCCTCGACCAGGGAGCGGGCGACCTGCACGACCTTGTACGCGGCGATGCCGCCGGTGACTCCGAGCACGATGTTCATGGGGACATCTTCCCATCACCCGCGACAATACGCGCGTTCCCGACCGGCGGGCCCGGATCAGACCGTGCGTTCGAGCAGCACCATGACTTCGAGGTGGCGCGTGTGGGGGAACATGTCGAACACCCGCGCACCGCGCACGCCCCACGACGGCATCGCGGCGAGGTCGGCCGCGAGACTCTCGGGGTTGCAGCTCGAATAGATGATGCGCTGCGCGGGCGCCCGTTCGAGCCAGGCCGAGAGCTCGGCGCCGATGCCGCGGCGCGGGGGGTTCACGATGACCGTGTGCGGCGTCTCGGCCGCGGGTGATCCGAGCGCGAAAGCGGTCGCATCGGCGGCGATGAACTCTGCCGCGATCCCGGCTTCGGTCGCACTGCGGCGGGCCGACTCGACGGCTGAAGCGCTGATCTCGACGCCGAGCACGCGCGGGGCGCCGTGCACCGCTGCGGCGCAATGCAGGGCGAACCCGCCGACGCCGCAGTACAGATCCCAGATCGTGTCGGGTCGTTCGGCGGCGACCCAGGCAGCGGCCTGCGCGTAGAGCGCTCGCGCCACGGCTGTGTTCGTCTGGAAGAAGCTCTGCGGCCGCAGGTGCAGCGAGACATCGCCGAGTCCCATCTCGAGCGATGAGCCGAGCAGCAGCTCCTCCCGCTCCCCTTCGAGCACGGCTTTGTGCTCCGGCAGCAGGTTCACGGATACGACAACCGCGCTCGGCACCCGTTCGAGCAGGCGGGGCAGCGCTTTCCGCAGCACGTGCAGCGCCTGCTCCGTGCGGGTCACGAAGCGCAGCATCAGGTCGCCCGAGGGCGCGAGCGTGACGTGCACGAACTTCAGCTCGCCGCGTCGCCGCGGTACGTCGTATGGTTCGAGCCCGGTCGCTTCGATGAACGCCGCGAGGTGCGGGATCGCGTGGCGAATCGCGGGCTCCTGTATCAGGCAGTCACGCAGGTCGATCCCCGCGCCATCACGCCCCAGAATCCCCAACGTCACAGCGCCGGCGCGACCGCCGACCACGAGCTTCGCCTTATTCCGAAAGTCGGCGGTGCCGCCCTGCACGCTCGGCAGCCACAGCGATTCTGGCACCTGCGGCAGCAGCTCGCGGCACCGACGCTCCTTATCGCTGAGCTGCGTCGGGCACGGAGTCTCGATGAGCACGCACGACCGGCAGCGCCCCGCTTCGAAGTACGCGCAGTGCGGAAGAGTGACCATCGGCGTCTTCAGGCCGTCAGCCCCAGACCGTCCATGCGACGGATGTGGTCGGCGATGAGCTCGGTGAACACCGGCTCGACTTCGCTGGCGTCGAACTCGCGGTGCTCGCTCAGCGACAGCACGGCGCGGGACACAAGCAGGGTGTCGCCCACGAGACGCCTGCCCCACACGGCGAGCCAGCTCGAGAGCAGTTCATCCGCCGCCAGCGCGTCTTGCAGCAGCGTCTTGAGCTCCGGCCGACCCGTGTCGTTGCGCAGGATCGCGACGGCGTCACCGCGGTACCCGTCTTTCAGGCCGCCCGCGAGGCTGGCGAAGAAATCGTCGAAGAGACCGCCGACCAGATAGAGGGAGAGCACGTGCTGGTGCCAGTCGCCGGTGTCGATGCGCTCGACGTACGAATCGATGACCGGCGAGAACGGTTCCATGACCACGTGCGGCTCGTGACCGCGCGAACGGATCTCGCCGGTGAGCTGCTGGTGCTTGGCGAGCGTCTGCCCGGCGACACGGGCCAGCACGTCTTTGGCCTCGAGCGTCGGCGCCCCCGACACCGCGCGCGTCGCGGCCTCGTAGAGCTCCAGCTGCAGGTACGCGGTCAGTCCGAGAAACGGCATGATTCCAGGAGCGAATTCGGCGAGCTCGACCCGCTCAGCCTCGGCTGCATCGCCGCGCGAGCGCATTTTGCGCGCTGGCGCGCTCTTGCGGCGCAGTCCCTTGATCCACTCGAACACCCTGTCAGCTTACCGTCGTGCAGCGACCGCCTTGGAATAGACTGGCGCGGAACGTACCTCACCGCCGGAGCCATCGGAGCACCGGCCGCTGCGCTTATCGATACGCGCGCGCAGCACCGCACCCATCGAATAGGACGCAGCATGACGACATTCCTCGAACTCGGCGTCGACCAGGACATGGTCGATTCTCTGACGGATCAGGGCATCATCGAGGCCTTCCCGATCCAGGAGCAGACGATCCCCCTCGCGCTCTCGGGTCAGGACATCATCGGCCAGGCGAAGACCGGTACCGGAAAGACGTTCGGTTTCGGGCTGCCCCTGCTGCAGCGCGTCGGCGCTGACCCGGTCGACGGCGTGCAGGCTCTCGTCGTCGTGCCGACCCGCGAGCTCGCAGTTCAGGTGTACGAAGACCTCGAGCTCGCCGCGAAAAACCGTGCGGCAACCGTGGTGCCGATCTACGGCGGCAAGGCGTACGAAGGTCAGATCGAGCAGCTCAAGGCCGGGGCCCAGGTGGTCGTCGGCACCCCCGGCAGGCTCCTCGATCTCGCGAACCAGCGCCTGCTCGATCTCAGCAAGGTCCGCGAGATGGTGCTCGACGAGGCCGACAAGATGCTCGACCTCGGCTTCCTCGCCGACATCGAGAAGCTGTTCTCCCTGACACCTCCCGTGCGCCACACGATGCTCTTCTCGGCGACCATGCCCGGCACGATCGTGACGCTCGCCCGCCGCTTCATGTCGAACCCGATCCACATCCGCGCGACCGATCCCGACGAGGGTGCGGCGCAGGCGAACATCGAGCACATCGTCTATCGCGCGCACTCGCTCGACAAGGACGAGGTGATCGGGCGGATCCTGCAGGCCGAGGGGCGCGGCAAGACCGTGATCTTCATGCGCACCAAGCGCGCTGCGGCGAAGCTGCAGGAGGAGCTCGTCGATCGCGGCTTCTCCGCCGTTTCCGTGCACGGCGACCTGAACCAGGAGCAGCGCGAGCGCGCGATGGCGACGTTCAAGGCCGGCAAGAAGGACATCTTGATCGCCACCGACGTCGCCGCCCGCGGTATCGACGTCGACGACGTCACCCACGTCATCAACCACACCGTGCCAGACGACGAGAAGACGTACCTGCACCGGGTGGGGCGCACCGGCCGCGCGGGCCGCACGGGCATCGCCGTGACCTTCGTCGACTGGGACGACATGCACAAGTGGGCGCTGATCAACAAGGCACTCGAATTCGGCATCCCAGAGCCGCTCGAGACATACTCGTCGTCGCCGCACCTGTTCGCCGATCTCAAGATCGCGGAGGGCACGAAGGGCCGCCTCAAGGCCACGCCGGTCAAGGATCGCGCCCCGCGCGAGCGCTCTGATTCGCGCGGCCGTTCAGGCTCGACAGAGCGCACGAGCGGTTCGAGCACGAGCAGCGACGGCGACGGCGCCCGCAAGCGCACGCGACGCCGCACGCGCAGTGCGAATCCACTCGGGCAGGGGCGTCACGAAGCGCACGGCCACGAGCAGCACGGGCACGACGCAGAAGGCGGCGGCGAGCCGGGTGCGCCCCTGACTCCCGCCGATGCGCTGGCAGCTTCGGGCGAGACCGCTCCCCCGAAGCGCCGCCGACGCCGCCGCCGTGGAGGCTCGGGCGGTGCTGACACAGGCACGGCGTCGACGCACTCGGGCAGCACCGGCTCGGGCGATACGGGTTCGGGCGCTGCAGACGCCGGCGACGGAGCACCGACTCCCGCCAGCGCTTCGGCCGAGTAGCGGCAGACGCGGACGGCGGGCAGGAGTTAGCGGGGCACCGCGAGCCCGTCGCGCAGGCGCGCAACCGTGGCGACATCCGTGACCTCTTGCCCGAGCAGGTTCGGCTTGCCCGCTCCGTGGTAGTCGCTCGAGCCGGTCGCCACGAGACCGAGTTTCGACGTCGCCGCGATGATCGGCGGCATCCAGTCATCGCGGTGCTCGGGATGACGCAGCTCGACCCCGAACAGTCCGGCACGCGTCAGATCCGCGAGCTCCTGGGGCGCGACTGGGGTGCGCTGGCGGAATGCGGCCGGGTGGGCCAGCACGGCCGCTCCCCCCGCAGCGCGCACCATGCGAATCGCTTCAACGGTCTCGATGGCGTCGGTGCCGAGGTAGTAGGGGGATCTCGGGTGCAGCAGCTCCGTGAAGACAGTGCTCCGATCCGGAAAATAGCCCGCGGCCACGAGCGCGTCGGCGATATGCGGCCGACCCACCGTGCGCGCGTCTTCATCGCCCAAGACTGATTCCCAGGTAATGGCATAATCCGCCGCCACGAGACGCACCATCTCACGGGCGCGCGTCAGCCGCGAACGGCGCACCTGAGCGAGTGCCTCGAACAGCTCGCCGGCGAGCGGCGCGATGCCGTACCCGAGCAGATGCCGCGACTTGCCGCGGTGCTTCGTCGTGATCTCGATGCCAGGCAGAAAATCGATACCGGCGTCGGCTGCGGCGCTGCGTGCCTCGTCCCAGCCGTCGATCGTGTCGTGGTCGGTCAGTGCGAACCCTGCGAGCCCGAGTGCGGCCGCCTCGCGGGCGATCTCGCCGGGCCGGGTGGTGCCGTCGGAGAACACCGAGTGCGTGTGCAGGTCGAAGCCGGCCTGCGCCACCGCGGATTCAGTCATCCTGTCATCTTACGGCTCGGTCTCGGGATGAGAGGATGGACGCATGACCGACAGCGCGCAGTCCACTCACGAGGTGGAAATCGACAACAGCAATCGGAGCACGACTCCCCAGAGCGACGCGTTCGTGGAGTACCTGTCCACGCACTGGGCGGATCGCCCGGAGACTCTGCCCCAGGCATGGCCGGTTGCCACCCACGCCGCGGCGCGACGTCAGGTATTCTCGTCGCACTTCCCGGGCGAGCGCGTCGTCATCGAGGCGGGAGCCATGAAACAGCGCTCCAACGACACCTTCTACCAGTACCGAGCACACAGCGCGTTCGCGCACCTCACGGGCTGGGGATCGGCGAGCGAACCCGGCGCGGTACTCGTGTTCGAGCCCCGCGACGGCGGCCACGATGCCACCCTCTTCTTCCGCGAACGGGCCGGCCGCGATAGCGACGAGTTCTTCGCGAACCCCGAGATCGGCGAATTCTGGATCGGCCCCAGACCGTCGCTGGAGCAGGTAGCTGCGGCGCTCGGCGTCGCGACCGCGCCGCTCGATGCGTTCACCGCCGGAGCCGACGACCGCGCGCTCGATGACCCGGACGTGGCGCGCGTCGCCTCGGAACTGCGACTGGTGAAAGACGCTTACGAGCTGGCGGAAATGCGATCGGCCGTTGAGGCCACCGCGCAGGGATTCGACGATGTGCTGGCGGCGCTGCCGCGCGCGAGCGCACACCCGCGCGGGGAGCGGATCGTCGAGGGCGTCTTCAATCAGCGAGCCCGGCTCGACGGCAACACCGTCGGGTACGAGACCATCGCGGCCTCGGGCCCCCACGCCTGCACACTCCACTGGATTCAGAACGACGGCGCCGTTCGCGAGGGCGACCTCCTGCTGCTCGACGCAGGTGTTGAACTGGACAGCCTCTATACAGCCGATATCACTCGCACCGTGCCGATCTCCGGCACGTTCACCGAGGTGCAGCGCCGCGTGTACGACGCGGTGCTCGAGGCAGCCGACGCCGCACACGCGGTCGTACGGCCAGGCATCCGGTTCCGCGACGTGCATGCCGCCGCGATGGAGGTCATCGAACGCCGCACCCGTGAGTGGGGGCTGCTTCCCGAGGACGACGGCACCGCCTACTACCGCCGATACATGGTGCATGGCACGAGTCATCACCTCGGCCTGGATGTGCACGACTGCGCACAGGCTCGGCGCGACATGTACATGGACGGTATCGTCGAACCCGGAATGGTCTTCACCATCGAACCCGGGCTCTACTTCCAGCCAGACGATCTCACCGTGCCCGAGGAGTATCGCGGAATCGGCGTGCGCATCGAGGACGACATCGTCGTCACCGAGGACGGAAGCGACAACCTCTCGTCGGGCATCCCCCGCACGGCGGACGAGGTCGAGGCGTGGGTGCAGCGCCTGAGCGGTTCGCAGGCGTAGCGGATGACCGTGGCTGCCGGTTCTGCGCGCTCGGGCGTCTCCTGGCGATCCCGAACGCGCTATGCGGGGGCGACGGCGACTGCGGCGCTGCTGCTCGGCACGACCGCCCTCGCGCCGCTCTCGATGGCATCGGCATTCGCCGACGCGGGCGGGCCGGCGCCGCTGAACGCTGCACGCGGGCAGTCGCTCACCTCGGCCGCGGAGGCGAACCGAGCGTCAATGGCGGGCGTCGAGATTGAGGGATCGGAGACTGCTCGGGACGGGCAGGCGAAGCCGAAGCAGGCCGGCGAGGCACCGCGGACCGCGCTGTACAGCCTGGAGCAGTTTCTCTTCAGCGGCGTGATCAACTGGGGCGGATACCGCTTCACCTTCTACAGCCAGAAGGTACTCCCGGGCTCAGGTCTCGCGATTCCGGGCCGCCACGTGAACGAGGCCGGGTACGTGAGCGACACCGACGGATACATCGTGCTCGCCGGGGACGCGCCGAAGGGCACCGTGTTCGAGACGCCCTTCGGCTACCAGGGCAAGGTCTACGACCGCGGCACCTTCGGCAACCACCTCGACGTCTACATTCAATAACGGCATACGCGCCGTCTAAGACACGCTTCCGTCGACGTAGACCCACCGCCGGTCAGGGCCAGCGCGTCGAAACCGACTGCGCTCCCGCTGCTCGATGCGCCCCTCCGGGCCGCGCGCGATCGCGGTGAACGTCACGAAGCCCTCGTCGTCGAATGGCCCGCCGGCCTCCGCGCGCTCGACGAACAGCCGCTGCCAAGTCAGGTCGCCGTCGAGCTCAAGCCCCATCGGCCGCGTCGTAGCGTCCCAGGTTCGCAACAGGTAACCGGGGTCGCCGACTGCGAACGCACTGTATCGAGAGCGCATCAGCCGTTCAGCGGTCGGCGCAGGCTCCCCCGCGTGCAGCGGCCCGCAGCAGTCTGAGAAAGCGATGCCGCGGCCGCAGGGGCAGAGCCCGTTGCTCATCCTCCGAGCCCGCCGCGCAGGGCGCGCTCAAGCGTATCGAGGCGCACACCGCCGAGCGCGAGTGCCTCGCGATGGAACGAACGGATATCGAACGCGTGCCCCGCCGCAGCTGCGCGCTCGGCGGCCTCGTCGCGGAGACCCTCCCAGATACGCTGCCCCACTTTGTACGACGGGGCCTGGCCTGCCCAGCCGAGGTATCGCAGCACCTCGAACCGCACGAACCCATCGTTCATGTTCACGTTCTCTGCGAGAAAGTCGAAGGCGTACTCCCCGTCCCACACGCCGCCATCGGGTCGTCGTTTGCCGAGATGCACGCCGATGTCGAGCACGACTCGAGCTGCCCGCATGCGCTGACCGTCGAGCATGCCCAGGCGATCCGCCGGATCATCGAGGTAGCCGAGCTGCTCCATGAGACGTTCGGCGTACAGCGCCCAGCCCTCGGCGTGGCCCGAGGTGCCGGCAAGCTGACGCCGCCACTCGTTGAGCGATCCGCGGTTGACGACCGCCTGCCCGATCTGCAGATGGTGCCCGGGAACACCCTCGTGATACACCGTCGTCAACTCCCGCCAGGTGTCGAACTCGGTGACGCCCTCTGGAACGGACCACCACATGCGCCCGGGCCGCGAGAAATCGTCGCTCGGCCCGGTGTAGTAGATGCCGCCCTCCTGTGTCGGCGCGATCCGGCATTCGAGGGCGCGGATCTCATCGGGAATCTCGAACTGCGTGCCCGCGAGCTCGGCGATGGCGCGGTCGCTCGTCTCCTGCATCCAGCGTTGCAGCGCGTCCGTGCCGCGAAGCTTGCGCGACGCGTCCTGGTCCAGCTGGGCAATCGCCTCGGCGATGATGCCCGGCCGCGGCGAACCGCCGACGACTTCGGCGGCCGTGCGCTCCTGCTCCGAGACCATACGAGCGAGTTCGTCGAGGCCCCACTCGTACGTCTCGTCGAGATCGATCTTCGACCCGAGGAACGTTTCTGAGGCAAGTGCATACCGGTCTCGGCCGAACGCGTCTGCTGCGGGCGCGTGGGGAGCGACCTCGCGCTGCAAGAAATCGGCGAGCTCCGCGTACGCACTCGACGCTCCGGCTGCAGCGGCGGCGAGTTCGATCGCCGACTCCGCCGGCGTACCGGACGAACCGGCGAGGCGGCCGAAGAACCCGAGGTCCTCGGGAGTGCCCGCGGTGCGGCGGGCCTGGGCGGCAACCTCTTCCACCTGGCGGATCGCCGGCACCAGCCCCTGGCGCACGCCGTCCGCGAGCGTCTCCCGATACCCGGCGATTGCTGCAGGCACCGATCGCAAGCGACTCGCGACGAGCGCCCAATCCGCTTCGGTCTCGGTGGGCATGAGATCGAAGATGTCGCGGATGTTCTGCGACGGGGATGCGATGACGTTGAGATCTCGCAGGTGCTCACCGGCATCGTGCTGCGCCAACGACAACCGCAGTTCGGACTCGAGGTCTGCGCGCGTCACTGCGTCGACCTCGTCGACGGGTGCGGTCGCGACGAGGTGCGCCAGCGTGCGCCGCTGGTCTGCCGCGAGTGCTTCGTGCCCTGCTGGCGAGAGATCGGGTAGGCCCGCGCTCGTGCGGCCGATGTAGGTGCCAACGGTCGGGTCGTGCTCGACGAGGGTGTCCACCCACGTCTCCGCAATGCGGTCGATCGCGGTCTGCTCGCGCTGTTCAGTCATGCCTCCACGCTACGGCGTCACGCTCGGCTTCTTCCGTGCGACGCGTCGGCCGGGCGCGAACCCGGCCGACGCACAGGTTAGACTGGAGCCATTCACCGCGCATCCGCGCACCCGCACGCTTGAGGAGTTTCCGTGAAGATCCGCACCCGCATCGCCACCGCCGTGACTGTCGCGCTCGCCTCGGTCTTCGTCGCTGTTCCCGCCTTCGCAAGCGGCGGCGGCGATGCGACGGACGCCGCGCTGTCGAGCGCCGGCGATCCGCTGAACATCCCCGGCATCGCAGCGGTCGGCATCGTGCTGCTGCTCATCGTGCTCATCGGTTCGAAGCTCGCGGGCGACCTCTTCGAGAAGAAGCAGTAGCAACTCCCGCGGTACTGTCGAAGGGCGGCGATCCTCAATGGATTCGCCGCCCTTTGACGTTGCGTCACGTCTCGGTCATGATTTCGTGACGCGAATGCCCGACACGGCAGCGTCGACGGCGCCCCGCACATAGCCGGTGGGCGACGCGGCGACCGCCTGCAGGAACGCCACCGTCTCAGCCGTGATCTCCTCCCCCGGGAGCAGGTTCGGAATTCCCGGAGGGTAGGCCGCGAGGGTATCCGCCGATACGCGGCCAACCGCAGCTGCCGCGGGAATCACCTCGCTGCCGCCGAAGTAGGCGTCTCTGGGCAGCATGCGCAGGGCCCCGGGGGCGGGAAGCTCTGGGAACGGCTGAGCCGCTGTCGACGCGTCAGGATCAGCGAGCGCCGCACGCGCCACCTCGTCGAGCGCCGCGATCACGCGCTCGGCATCGGGCACCGTCAACGCGCCGATCACGGCGACGATGCTCGTCGCCGTCGACATCTCGACGTAGATGCCGTGCTGTTCGCTCAGGCGACCGCGCACCCAGTGACCACTGCGCCCCAGCGCTGAGACGTCGATCGGCACGCGGAGGCGGTCGATCTCCACGATGTCGGGGAAGGCGCCGAAGCCGTCGCTGATGATCGCGAAGCGGTCGTCACTGCGCAACCGGTCGCGTATCGCGTCTGCGGCGCCGAGCGCCTCACCGATGCGGGCTTCACCGAGCACGAGTGCCCGCCTCGCCTCATCGAGGGAGCCCATCAAGATGCTGCTCATCGATGTGGAGGCGGTCATCGCGTACGCGCGTTCGACGAGCGATTCGAGCCGGTCCGCGAACGGACTGTTGCCCAGGTGCAGCATCGCCGACTGCGTGAGGGACCCCGCGAGCTTGTGGGTGCTCGAAACCACGAGATCGGCGCCGAGTCGAGCCGGCGAGTCGGGAAGCCCCGGGTGGAACCCGAAGTGGGCACCCCAGGCGCCATCGACGATGAGCGCCGCGTCATGGGCGTGCGCAACCTCCGCGAGGCCTGCGACATCGGCCGTAGACCCGAAGTAGCTCGGAGATACGACGTAAACGCTCGATACCGGGTGCCCGGCAGCCGCCTCCCGATCGAGCGCTGCAGCGAGGGCGGCGGGCGTCAACCCGTGCGCAATGCCGTGGTGGGCGTCGATCGCCGGTTGCACGAAGGAGGGTGTCAGGCCGGAAAGAAGCACACCGTCGGTGAAGCTCGAATGCATGCTGCGCTGCACGAGCACTCGGTCACCGAGCCCGCGCACTGCGATCGCGGCGGTGCGATTCGCCTGCGACGCCCCATTCGTGAGAAACCAGGTGCGGCGGGCTCCCCAGGCCTCCGCTGCGAGCTGCTGCGCTTGCGTGAGCGGCGAATTCTCGCCCAGATCGATGCCATCAAGCATGAGCGGAATGTCGACCGCTGCGGCTCGCTCGCCCAGGAGTTCGGCCAGGTGCTCTGCTCCGTGCCGCGCGCCGGTACCGTGACCGGGAACCATCAGCGACATCGGTCGCGTATCCGCGAACCGGCGCAGCGCTTCCGCGTAGGGCGCGCTCCGCTGCGCATCGACGATGTCCGACTCGTTCCGTCTCGGCCCGAGCTCAGCCGCCGCACCGCCCGAAACGATCGCGCTCAGCGACTCGTTTCCCATCGGGGACTGACGGGGGTCGACTCGCGATTCGTGATCCAGCATTCCTCCAGAATGGCCGCCCAGTACTGCGTGCGGAAACCCGCAATCGGCTCCCGGGAGTCATATAGTGTATGGATCACATCGGGGCATTGTGCCCCATTCGATCCAGTAGATCTGAGGTACCCAGTGCTCGACTTCCGCCAGCTCCAAGCGCTCAGTGCGGTGGCTTCGGAAGGATCGGTCGCCCGAGCGGCGAAGCGGCTCGGATGGAGTCAGCCCACGGTCGACTACCACCTGCGCAATCTCGACCGGCTCGTCGGCGCCGACCTCACGACGCGCAGCACCCGGGGAAGCAAGCTCACCACGGCCGGTCATCTCATGCTCGAACGCGGCGACGAAATGCTCAGCCTCGCTGACCGAGCCCTGACCGATGTTCGCGACTTGGCGCAGCTCGGCAAGATTCGCCTGCGCTTCGGCACCTTTCCGACCGCCGCATCTCGGCTCCTCCCCGGCATCGCGTCGCGCGTCTCCGAACTCGGGATCGAGCTCGATGCGACGCTCGAAGAGCTCGCTCCGCTCATCACGCGGGTCAACCAGCACACCCTCGATGCGGCGCTCGTCTACGCCGCGGGCGGCTACCGCCTCCCCTTCAGAGCCGAGGTGCACACGACTCATCTGTTCACCGACCCGATGCTGCTCGCACTCCCCGCCTCACACCCCGCCGCGGCGCAGTCCTCGTTCGACCGCCGCAGTCTGCTCGCCCTCTCGGGCGACAGCTGGGTCATGGGATCCACTCCGGGCGATACGCTCGACGATCTCGTGCGTGAGGTGTTCGAGGCAGAGGGCCTGCAGGTGAACGTCGCCATCCGCACTGACGATTACTCGGTGGTGCTCGGACTCATCGCGGCGGGCATGGCGGTGGCGCTCGTGCCGAGCCTCGTGAGTTTCAATCCACCGGAGGGCGTCGTGCTGCGGCCGATCGACGATCCCAGGTTCGCGCGCGAGCTGCTGCTCGCCGCGCCGGCCGGCCCGAGCGGCCCATCGGCGGCCGTACGCCAACTCGCGGAGGCGGTACGCCGTTCGATCAGCGCGCTCGGGTGAGCCGCATCAGTGCCCGACGTGCGCCGGCGCGTCGTCTTCAACGGGCTTCGTGATGAAGAACGACAGCACGACCGGAACGAGCGCAATGCACGCAGCAGTGAAGAACGCCATGTTCGCTCCCGGAGCCCCCGCGTCGGCGACCGAGAGCCCCTCGCCCTCGCCCACGTGCAGCGCGCTCGAGTAGATCGAGATCAGCACAGCGGTGCCTGCGGCCCCGCCGACCTGCTGGAGGGTGTTCAGCACAGCGGATCCGTGGGAGTACAGCGAACGATCCAGGGATCCGAGCGATGCGGAGAACAGCGGCGTGAACGACCCGGCGAGGCCGAGCGACATGGCGATCTGCACGAGCATGAGGAACCACATCGGCGTGTGGGTGCCGACGGTCGAATACACGAACATCGCTCCCGCGATCAGGATGGTGCCCGGGATGAGCAGGGTGCGCGGGCCGCGGGCGTCGTAGACGCGTCCCATGACCGGCCCGAGCACGCCCATGAGCACCGACCCGGGGAGCAGTACCAGGCCCGCCGCGGTCGGATCGAGTCCGGCGACGTTCTGCAGGTACAGCGGCAGCAGTGAGAAGGTGCCGAACATCGCGAGCGAGATAATCGCCATGATGACCACGGCCACGACATAGTTGCGGGAGGCGAACACGCGCAGATCGAGCAATGCGTCGTTCTTCTTCTGCAGCATCAGCTGACGCCACACGAAGATCGCTAAGAAGAGCACGCCCAGCCCGATGACGAGCGCTGGCGACATCGCCCCTCCAGCGGAGGCGCCGTGACCGCCGAGCTGGCTCAGACCGAACACGATACCGCCGAAGGCGAGTGCCGAGAGCACGATGGAGAGCACGTCGATCGGAGCGTGCGTGGTCTCGCCGAGGTTCGTCATCCACTTCGCACCGAGCAGCAGCGCAACAACCGCGATCGGCAGGATGATGCCGAAGAGCCACCTCCAACCGAGGGTGTCGAGCACGACGCCCGACAGGGTCGGGCCGAGCGCGGGCGCGAGACTGATGACGAGACCGACGCGCCCCATCATCCGGCCGCGCGAGCGGGCGGGAACGACGTTCATGACCGTTGTCATCAGAAGCGGCATCATGATGCCGGTGCCGGCGGCCTGCACGACTCGGCCGGCGAGAAGGGCGGGGAACCCCGGAGCTACCAGGCAGATTGCAGTGCCGAGCACGAATGTGATGATGGCAGCGAGAAAGACCTGGCGTGTGGTGAAGCGCTGCAGCAGGAAGCCCGTCGTGGGAATCACGACGGCCATCGTCAGCATGAAGGCGCTCGTCAGCCACTGTCCCAGCTCTGGCGGGATTCCCAGGGTCTGATTGAGTTGCGGGATGGCGATCGCCATCGTCGTTTCATTGAGAATGGCGACGAACGCAGCGACGAGCAACAACCAGATCACGCGCATGCCGGCGGGATCGATCGTGTCGTTGGGGGATTTCGGCAGCCGAATGGATGCGGTATCGGATGTCAAGAGTGAAGACTCCTCGGAAGACGGAGCTGCCCCGGGCCAGGAGCGCGCGAAGCTCCTCGTAGGCAGACGTACCAGTTTAACCGAGCGGATTCCGCATCCATTCCCAAGTTCGAGAAGTCCGCTTCCCGATCACGCAGCCCGGGCGCTCACGCGCTGAACGGATCGCTCAGCCGTGCGAGGAACTCGCGCGTCTCGGGTCGCTGCGGATCCTCGAAGATCTGCTCGGGCGTGCCCGACTCGATGATCACACCGTCCTTGAGGTACACGACCCGGTCGGCGACGCGTCGTGCAAACGACATCTCGTGCGTCGCCATGACGATGGTCGAGCCGGCCATCTTGAGTTCGCTCACGAGATCGAGCACTTCGCCCACCAACTGGGGATCGAGCGCGCTCGTGATCTCGTCGAGCAGCAGCAGCTCGGGGTTCGTCGCAATCGCCCGCACGATGGCCACGCGCTGCTGCTGACCACCGGAGAGCCGATCGGGATACTCTCCGGCCTTGTCGCCGAGCCCGATGCGCGCGAGCAATTCGAGTCCGCGGCGCTCGGCCTCAGCGCGCGGTGTGCCGAAGACTTTGCGCATGGCGATCACGACATTGGCGAGCACCGTCATGTGCGGAAACAGGTTGTAGTGCTGAAAGACGACGCCGATCCGCGCCCGCACCGCGTCGACGTCAGCACGGGGGTCGGTGATGTCGTCGCCCGCGAGCACGATGCGCCCGTCGTCGACCTGCTCCAGCAGGTTGATGGTCTTCAGCAGCGTCGACTTGCCAGACCCGGATGCGCCGATCAGCACGACGGCCTCGTGCTGATGCACGGTGAGATCGATGCCGCGCAGCACGTGCTGGTCTCCGAAGCGCTTGTGCACGCCCTGCACATCGAGTACGCCGCGGCGACCCTGATCCTGCGCGTTCATACCGCGCCTCCGATCTGCTCGCGCCGCTGGGCGCGAGCCGTCAGCCAATCGGTCAGTCTGATGAAGGGAAGCGAGAGCAGCACGAAGAGCAGCCCGGCGAGCACGTACGGAGTGAAGTTGTAGCTCGACGCGACCTCGATCTGAGCCGCACGGATCGCATCGACTGCGCCGAGCACCGAGATCAGGCCGACATCCTTCTGCATCGACACGAAATCGTTCATGAGCGCCGGAGTCACCTTGCGCACGGCCTGTGGCATCACGACGAGTCGCAGTGTCTTGGCGTGGCTGAGCCCCAGAGAACGCGCTGCGAGCCGCTGCGAGGGGTGCACCGCATCGATTCCGGCGCGCAGCACCTCGGAGACGTAGGCGGAATAGCAGAGGATCAGCGCGACGGTGCCCCAGAACTGCGCCGGCAGGCGGCCGGTGAGTTCGAGCCCGGGAATGCCGAAGCCGACGAGGTACAGCACGAGCAGCACCGGGATCCCTCGGAAGAGATCGGTGTACCCGGCGGCGACGAGGCGCAGAGGGGTGAAGACCGGCCCCTTCAGCGTGCGCGCGATGGCGAGCAGCGTTCCGAGGATCGCGACACCGATCGCGGCGACGAAGAGCACTTGAATGTTGAGCCAGAGTCCCTTGATGACCCGCGGGAACGCCTCGACCGCGACGGCGGGGTCGAAGAACGTCTCGCGCACGGCCTCCCAACCCGGGCTGTTGACGAGTACCACCACGAACACGCCCGCGAACACCAGCGTGCTCGCAATACTGATCAGAATCGACTGTCGCTTGCGGGATCGCCGATAACCGCGCCGTTCGAGCTCGATGGCGCTGGGGGTGAACTCCATCTCGGAGCGCTGCGTGCTCGCGGGAAGCGGGGCCTGACTCACGCCGGGGCTACTTCAGAACCGGAGCGCCCTGATCGGCGATCCACTCGGCGGCGAGATCGTCGAGGGTGCCGTTCTCGCGCAGGGTGTCGACCGCCTCCGAGACGTCAGCCGTGAGCGCCGAGTCCTTGGGCAGCACGAATGCGAACTCGTCGCCGCCCTCCGCCGAGTCGAGTTGGCCGACGATCACTCCATCGTCGAGCTGGGCGTCGCGCACGTAGAACGCCCCGGGAAGGTCGGTGACGAGCGCGTCGATGGTGCCGTTCTGCAGCGCAGCGACCGCGTCGTCAACGCTGTTGAAGACCTGCAGATCGTTGTTCGGAGCGATCACGTCTTCAGCGACGGCGAGTGAGGTGGTTCCCGAGGCGACGCCCAGCGTCGCGTCCTTGAGGTCTGCAATGCTCGTCGCGTCTGCGGCATCCGTGCCACCGGCAGCCACGACGGCCTGGGTCGTCTCGTAGTACGGGCTTGAGAAGTCGACGGCTCGCTCACGCTCCTCGTTCACCGAGAACTGCTGAATGTTGAGGTCGAAGTCCTTGGGGCCGGGCGCAATGGCGGCGTCGAAGCTCGTGCGCACCCATTCCACATCGTCTTCGGCGTATCCGAGCTCCTCGGCGACGGCGTAGGCGACCGCGGCCTCGAAGCCTTCGCCGCTCTCGGGCGCGTCATCGATGACCCAGGGGGCGTACGCCGGTTCGCCCGTCGCGATCGTGAGCTTGCCCTCGGAGACCGCAGCGACTCCGGTGTCGTCGCCGGCGTCGCCGCCACTGGCGCACCCCGAGAGTGCGAGAAGGGCGGTGGCTCCGACCGCAACGGCGGTGGCAAGACGAGATGGACGGAACATGAGACTCCTTGGCTTCGGGGCGAGGGCACCGGGTCGTGCGCCGTCGAACGACGTTCATTATATGAGACATTGCGGGTGCGCCCGCGCCTCGAGACATCGGGCGTCACGAAGACGCTGCCGGTGTCGTTCCGCGTCAGCTCCGGAACTTCTCGATACCGCCGACCACGGTGCGCCTTGCGCGGCCCGCTCCCGCTTCTACGAGCTCGGCGAGCGACGCATCCGGGTCGTGCACCGGCAGGTCGAAGAACGCGAGGTCGGCCATCGCCCCGACGCCGAGCTGACCGATTCGCCGCTTGCCCACATTGAGCCCGAGCGCGGTCGCGCCGCCCAGCGTGGTTGCGCCCAGCAGGCGCTGATGCAGATCATCGGCACGATAGCCCTGATCCCGCGCCACGCGGTACAGTTTGGCGACGTCGGCGAGCAGGTCGAGCGAGGGCGACGACGACAGCGAATCGGTGCCCACTGCGATCGCATTTCCCTCGCGCAGGTATGCGGCGACCGGGGGCATGTCGAGGCCGATCACTTCGTTCGAGCGCGGGCAGAGCGCGACGCTCGTGCCGCGCGCCCGCAGGAGCGCGCGATCCTCGGCGCTCACGTACACGCCGTGCGCGATGTGGCAGTCGGGTCCGAGTACCCCCAGATGATCGACGAACTGGGTGGACGAGACGCCGATGCCGTGCGAGCGGAGCGCGCGGAAGCTATCGGCCCCGAGCTCGGGCCAGGCGCCGTGACCGCCTGGCCCGGCGCCGACGTAGCCGTCGATCCCGTCGAACTCGCGCTCCATGTGCGCTTCCGCGAGGTGAATGTGCAGGCGGAGCCCCTCTTCGCGCACGATGTCGGGCAGCTCGAGCAGCGGCTGCACCTCGAGCGAGTAGGGGGCATGGGGTGACACGCCTGCGCCGGGAGGCGTGGGGATCTGGCGGATCTGCTCGCGTACGGCAGCCTTGGCTTCAGGCGTCCAATCCGTGTTGCTCGCGCCGTACACCTCCCAATAGGCGATGCCGTGCATCCCTGCGTCGTGCAACGCCCCCAGCGCTTCGCGGTCGGTGACCACGTCTCCAGCGGCCGTCACGCCCGCTGCGAGCGACAGCTGCGCCCCTTCGGCGGCGGCCGACTTCCAGTCGTGGGACTCGCGTGCGTAGACCACATCGAAGGCATCGCCCCAGTGGTCGAAGCCTGAGTAGTTCCGCGCCGCCACCTCGCGCATGCCGGTGTACTGCAAGTGCGTGTGCGCGTTCACGAGGCCGGGCACCAGCACGCCGTCCCAGTGCTCCTCGCGAAAGGCCGCTCCGCGTTCGGCGAGCACGTCGAGCACCCAGCGTCGATCGCCGACGTGCAGAATGTGCTCCCCCTGCACCGCAACGGCGCCATCGATGATACGCGGGCTGGTCACAGGAAACACGAGTGCGGCGCTGTAGACGACGACGGGGGCTGCGGGGTTCACTCGCAAGAGTCTAGAGCGTCTCCGTCGGTCTAGAGCGTCTCCGTCGTTTCGCTGGCCGGGTCGGCTGCCGGGTCGGCTGCCCGGTCGTGTGCTGGGTCGATCGCCTGGGCGCGTTCCCGATACCGATGCACGCGCCAGGGCTGCGCGGCTCCCCCGGCGCGACTCGAAGCGGGGGCGGGATCGACGCCGCCCGCCCGTGCCGCAAGCGCGGCATTCGCGACGCGCCGCTCATCCGCCTCCGAGAGCTGATGCACTCCCGGTCGAGGCGCCGTCTCGACGAGCCGTGCGAGCGCGGCGACCTGCGTGGCGAACGACAGATCCATCACCTCGATGGGGTTGCCCTCCCCCGCCGTGTAGTTGATTCCGCCGCCGCCGGCCAGCACCAGCACCTCTCGGCTTCGGTTCGATGCCGGCGGACGCCACGAGGTGACGCTCGGAGCCACGGTCTGCTCCGTCCATCCAGCTGCGCGCAGGTCATCGAGCGCGATCTCGTCGTCGATGCCTCCTGCGACCGCTGCGACGGCGCCGTCGCGCAGCATCGACATCGCATGGGTGTCGAGGGTGTGCCACACGCCGGTGGCGCTGACCACCACGTCTGCGCCCGGCAGCGCCGACTCCCGCGAAGCGGCCTCGTGGCCGTCGTGCAGCGCGGCGAGGGCGCGCACCGGATCCCGCTCGACGACGACCACCTCAGCGCCGAGCGCGGCGGCGAAGCGTGCCACGCCGCGACCCACCGGCCCGTACCCCACCACCGCCCAGCGCGAGCCCGCGATGCCGGCATACGGGCGCACCGTCCTCGCACCGTCGAGCACGTCCGCGATCGCGAATACGCACGATTGGCCGGTACCGATGAGGTTGTCGAAGTCGGTCTTCGTGCGGGCGTCGTTCACGGCGATCACCGGAATGCGCAGGTCGCCGATCGCTGCCATCTCCCGAACCGGGCGCACGCCGCTGGTGGTCTCCTCAGCCGCGCCTCGCAGCCGCGACAGCGCGGCCGTGCGCTCCGTGTGTGCGAGTCGAATGAGGTGCGCGCCGTCGTCGACGAGATATTCGGGACCCCAATCGAGGATCGCGGCGGCGTGTTCGGCGTCGACCGCCGCCGCCGACTGCCCCTGAACAGCACTGTGAGGAGCGAACACCTCGATGCGCTCGTCGCGCGCGAGCTCCACCGCGATCTCGGGGTCCGTTTCGGAGACCGCGCTGAATACCGCGACGGAGCATCCCGCGTCGGCCAGGAGACGGGCGAAGGCGGCGGTCTTCGGTTCGAGCACCAGGCTCACGCCCACGCGCGCGCCGGACCGCGCGACTTCGGTGCCGAACTGTTCCGCGAGCATCGCGGTCACCGGCATTCCCGCAGCGGCCCAGGCGATGCGCGACTCGGCGCCCCCTCCTCGGAGCGATCGCGCACGACCGTCGAGCCCGACGACGAGTGCCGGCAGTCCCCCGCCCGGCTTTCGACTCTGTTCAGCGGCGTCGTCGTGCACTTCAGCGAGACGCTCGACAAAGACGAAATCGGCGTCAGCTCCCGCCGGCCGGATCCGCGCTCCCATGCGGCGCAGCGCCGAGGTCAGGTGTGCACACGCCTCGGGATCGCCGATGTCGATCGATGCCGTGGACCCTGCGATGAGCCGATTTCCGAATCGCGCTGCGGCCCGAATGGCCTGCTCGACCGCGAGGGTTACCGGGTTGCCGGCATCCCTTCGCGAAGTCGTTTCACTATCGTTCACTGGTCTGCTCCCCTGCCTGGGCAGCCCCGTCGGCGGTCTCGTCAGTATCTGCCCCCGCGTCCTCTGCGCGTTCGCGACTCTCCGCCCACGCGGCGCACGCGGCGTCAGCATCGGCGGGAAGCTCGAGGGCGGCACGTGCTTCGGCCGCGGTGGATCCGATGTCGACCGCACCCTCCCACTGATAGGCCGCGGCTTCCGCAGCCGAGAGTTCGGCGACGCGCTCTGCCTGGTCGCGGTCCGCTTCGAGCGTCTCCGCCACGGCGGCCACGGCGTCGGTTGCCGCATCTGGCCAGGTGCGCTCGTCGGAGGTGAGTGACGACGCCGCAGCCGCGCTCCGCTCCGCGATTTCGGTCATCGAGGCGGCGAACTCCGACGTGCTGGCTTCGACCCCGCGTTGGGTGGCGAGGCGAAGTCGATCGAGTTCCACATCGGCCTCGTCCCACGCGTCATTCACCGGGCAGACGGCCTCGAGATACACGGCTGCGGCTCGCGTCACCGAGAGCGCTTCCGGCTTCGGAGGCGGTTCAGGTGCCGCGCACCCCGTTGCGCAGAGCGCGAGCACGACCGCGCCGAGCACGGCGAAGGTTCGGCGGGGAGGGCGCATCCTCCGAGAATACCGTCGCTCACGCTCGCTCCCGACCGTTGCGGGATAGGCTGGCGGCATGGCCAGATATCTGAATGAAGCACAGGCAGCTGCCGACGGATTCACCATCACGCACGAACCCGAACGCAGTCGCTACGCGATCACCGCAAGCGGGCCGGATGGCGGCCGCGTCGTCGGCGAGGCGCACTACTCGCTGCGGGGCGATGACGTCATCGACTTCGATCACACCGTCGTCGTGCCGGAGCTGCGCGGCACCGGGCTCTCCGGTCTGCTGGCGCAACGCGCAGTGACGGGAGAGGCTGTGGGTCAGCGGCGCGTCGAGGCGTCTTGCTGGTTCATCGACGGCTACCTGCAGCGGCACCCCGAGCTGCTCGGCGGATCAACAGATTCGGCGGGCTCGGCACACGAGAAGATGTAGCGGTCGGAGCCCACCCGTATACGTTCTCTCACACGTCTTCTTGCTCATCGTCAGAACGGATGCCACCCGGCGTCGGGCCTTCGGCTGGGGACGGGTGGCACAGAAACCGTTGCGGCAGTGCGCGCGAATCTCACCCGACTTGGCGGCCGATCAACGTAGTGCCGGCCGCTCGGGCTCGTCCAGTGCAGGTCGCCGCCGTTTCGTTGACGTACCGTCCAGTCGGAGTGGTGCTTGAGCACGTGATGACCGCGGCACAGATGCGCCAGGTTCGCTGTCGAGGTCGGACCACCGAGTGCTGCATCGACGGTGTGATCGAGATCGCATCTCGAGACCGGCACGCGGCACCCAGGGAAACGGCAGTGCTGATCGCGTACCGCGAGTCGCCGCCGCATCTCCTCGCTCGGACGATACCGATCGACCGAGAGAACTGCCCCTGACTCTGCATCCACCGCGACGCGCTCCCACACCGGCGCGGTCGCAGCGATGCTTCGCGCGGAACTCGACGCGATCGTGCCCGCGCCCGCGAGTTCTGCCACCGGAATGCGCCTCTCGAAGCTACCGCTCCCTGCCGGGCCGCTCCCTGCCGGGCCGCTCCCTGCCGGGCCGCTCCCTGCAGGGCCGCTCCCTGCCGGGCCGCTCCCTGCCGTCGGTTCCAACGCGGTGATCGGAACGATCACCTGCACACGGGCGCGCATTGCTTCACTGCTCGAACAGGATCTCATCGCCGTCGCATCGGAGCCCAGCAGCAACTCCGCAAATACATCGGCTCGCACCTCATCACGCGTACGAAGCGCCGGCGCATTCACCGACGCGTCCGCATCATCCTCAGCATCCACACCGACCTCAGCACCGCCTCCGCCCACAGCCCGCGCAGACCGCTCGACGCGCTCGACTTCGCGGGCAATCCGGCTCAACCGATCGTGAATCGCATATGCCTCGGCAGTCGGGAGGTACGCCAGCAGGTCTGACATCCCGTCCTCACGTTCATGCACCATCACTCGGCGTCGACGCACCTCCTCCCGATGCCGCTCATCAAGGGTGTCGACGGCATACTGCTCAGCGATCCTGCGCGCGATGGGGCGGAGACGGTTCACCGATTCCCGGCGCGCATGCGGCAGCACCTCAGCCTGATACGACTCACGGCGGGCGATGGCCTCGGGCGACGCTCCCACCCCGATGCGCCGACCGGCATCCGCGACGACCCGCGCGTGCGCAATCGAAATCTCCCCGGCAGCGAGGACCTCGTGCGTCGTCGCGAAATCGTTGCGCAACGACCAAGCGATGTCCATGTGCGTCTCAGCGACTCGCTCGCTCGTTCCCAGCGTCGTTGCGAGCTCCGACCGCAACGAGCGGTACGCGAGCTCGTTCTCGCTCGAACGCGACGCACCCGTCGCCAGCTCCACAGCAGTCGACAAGAGGTCGAGACGGAACGCATCGAGCCAACGCTGCCGATACTCCAACTGCTCCACCAGACTCACGACCTGATCGAGCGTCAGATTCGAGTTCGCGGGCTCATCTGGCAATTCCTGCGGAGCGGATCCGAACGTGAGCGAGAACATGGTTCAAGTCAACATGCAACCACCGACATTCATCACCTCAGATGCAGCGATGACGGCGGCCGCACGCGAGTTGCGGCGCCGCCCCGTTGCGCGCGTCAGCGAATTGGTTTCCGTGCGTCGGCGCCCCCGGGCGACCCCTCACCCTCGCGCAATCTCTCACCGACGCCCAGACCTCACCGACGCCAAGACCCAGCCAGACGTCAGGATTCCGAGTCCGCAGCGTCCTTGCTCTTGTCCTTGCGCTTGAACTTGCGCGCCTTCGCCGGCGCCTCGGCGCGCTGCTGCACGAGGGCCGTGAGGTCTTTCTCGATGAGCTGCTGGATGCGCCCCTCGCGCTCCTCGCGGTACTCGTCGTTGTTCCCGCCGCTGTAATACGGGTGCTCGGCGCGGTCGGCGAGCGACGTGCCGATCTCATCCCAGGCCATCTCGCGAGCGCGCTCGGCCGCCACATTCAGGTAGGCGTCGTTCGACGCCCGGTTGCGCAGTTCCTCGGCGACCCGCTCGTACACCTCTTGACGGTGGCGCAGTGTGCGATTGTCGTCGTTGCCGTAGTCGGACTCGCTCCATGAGCTCCGGCCGGTATCGCGAATCTCACCGCGCATGCGCGAGATGTGTTTCGCGTCGCGCTCCCGCTCCTCTGCGAGATCAATGGTGGTATCCCGCACCATGTCGATGATCTGGTCGGCGTCGTAGTCGACGTGCCGCTTCAGCGCATTCATGATGATCGCGTTCTTCACGGTCATGCGCACCGCGACGTCGGCGACGAGCAGCCCCTGCTCCGTGATCTCCTCGACCGGCGCGAGCACTCGACGCGGAAGCCGCCGTGGTGGGCGCGCCGATTTCCGCTTGCGCTTCTTCAGCCAGCCGAACACCGCACTCCTCTCGGGCCCTGACGGGCACTCCCCCATTATCTCCTATCGCGGGGGTTCCCACAGATTGACCACAGATCCCGCGCGCCGATATCTCGCTGCGCCGGGAACACGCGTCGCCGGCGAACCGGCGAGCTGGGCAGCTCCTGGGCACCGCGCGCCACCGATCGTGCGACACTGGATACGACCCCGAAGCGCCGGGGTGCGGACGAGGGAGCAGTACCCGCATATCGACGACTGCCAGAAGGACTCACTCATGTCACTGGCATGGATACTGTTGATTCTGAGCGGAATGCTTGAGGCGGTCTGGGCCACGGCGCTCGATGCCTCACAGGGGTTTCGCCGCCCCTGGCCGAGCATCGTCTTCGTGGTGAGCTATGTCGCCAGCATGGCGGGCCTCGCATACGGAATGACGGAGATCGCGGTCGGCACGGCCTACGCGGTCTGGGTGGGCATCGGCGCGGTGCTCACCGCGGCATGGGCCATGCTCACGGGCGCAGACCGAGCGAGCCTCCTGCGCGTCGTGCTGCTCGCGGGTCTCATCGCCTGCGTCGTCGGCCTGAAGGCGGTGAGCTGAGATGGTTCGCGCGGTCCGCACCGCCCCGCTCGCAGAGCCCCGTGCACGCACGCCGAAGATCGCCCGGCGGTCGCACTGGTTCGTGCTGCTGGCGAGCGCGATCCTCGAATCGGTCTGGGCCCTCGCGCTGCATGATTCCCGCGGGTTCACCGTCGTTGTGCCGACGATCGTCTTCTTCATCGCGAACCCGCTGAGCATGGTCGGCCTGGGATACGCCATGCGCGGCATCCCCGTAAGCACCGCCTACGCCATCTGGACCGGACTCGGGGCCGCACTCACCGTCGGCGCATCGCTGGCGCTCGGCACGGAGGCGCTCTCGGTGCTGAAGCTCGTCTTTCTCGCGGGGATCATCGGCTGCGTCATCGGTCTCAAGTTCGTGAAGGATCCGGCGTAGCCTCGAGCGACACCCACACTGCGGCCGCCGCCGACGGCCCGAGGCTCACCGAGCCGTCGGCATGGCGCTCGGCGTCCCCATCGCCGATCCGCACCGTGACCGTCTCCGAGTAGGGCTCGCCGGGCATCACGTGCAGCACGGCGTCGACCACGATGCCGCGGCCGGCGAAGAACTGCAGCATGGAGTTGTCGGCATCGGAGATGCGCTCGACTCGGGCGCGACTCGGAGCCGGCGCAGCGAGCAGTTGCATCGCGTCGGGCCGATGCACCGCGCCCGCCGCACTCGGAATCGGATCTCCGTGCGGATCCCTCGTCGGGTACCCGAGCACCCGGTCCATGCGGTCGATGAACTCGTCGGAGACCGCGTGCTCGAGCCGATCCGCCTCTTCGTGCACCTCGTCCCACTCGTATTCGAGGTGACGCACGAGAAAGGTCTCGAGCAGCCGGTGGCGCCGGATCATCGCGACGGCGTGCACGCGCCCGAGGTCGGTGAGCGTCACGCTGCCGTAGCGCACGTGGCTGATGAATTCGAGATCGGAGAGCTTGCGCAGCGCATCGGAGACCGTCGAGAGGCGCACCCCGGCCGACTCGGCGATCGCCGAGTTTGAAACGGGCGCGTCAGACCACTCCTGCAGCCCCCAGATCACCTTGAGGTAGTTCTGCATGCTCGGAGACAGATCGTCGACACTCACGTGCCCAGGATATCTGGCGGCTGCCGGCTCGCGACGCGCGAATCCCTCGAGGCGTCAGACCTCGTCGAGGATCGCCCGGAGCCGCAGCAGCGCGGCGTCGAACGCGGCGTCGTCATCTCCGCCCACCCCGATGACGAGACCGGCCATGCCCGCGTCGCGGTCGGCGCGCTGCCAGTACCGCCCGAGGGCCTGAACGCCCAGCCCACTCGCCTCCGTCAGCGCCACCGCCGCCGCCTCCCTGCGGCGAGCGCTCGCGGCCGCACCCGAGAACTCGATGACCGCGTGCAGACCCCCGTCCATGGGGCGAACGCGCACGGACGCCGCACCCGCGAGCCGCTCGGACACGAGATCGCGACGGGCGGCGTAGCGACGCAGCATGCGTGCGGTGTGCCGGCGGAGCGCTCCGCTCGACAGGTAGCCCGCGAGCGCCGATTGCACGACGCTCGATACGGTTGCGCCGAGGTCGCGCCGCACGGGCTCGATGCGGGCCCGCAGGCCCGCCGGCGCGAGCAGGTAGCCGGCCGAGAGGGCTGGTGTAATGGTGCGCGAGAACGTGCCCAGCAGCACCACCACGCCCGTATCGGGGTCATCGAGGGCCGCGAGCGTCGGCAGCGGCGTTCCGGTGTACCGCAGCTCGGAGTCGAAGTCGTCCTCGATGATGACGACTCCGTTGCGCCGCGCCCAGGCGAGGAGCGCTCGGCGGCGCGCGAGCGGCAGCGAACCGCCGAGGGGATACTGGTGGCTCGGCGTCACGATGACCGCATCGAGCACGCCGTCGGGAAGCCGGGCGGTGTCGAGGCCCTCACCGTCAGCGGGAAGCGCGACGATGCTCGCCCCTGCGCGGGATGCGGCGCCGCGCAACGACGGCAAGCCAGGATCTTCGACGCCCACGACCAGGTTTCGCCCCCGGGTCGTGCCGAGTGCGGTGAGCAGCAGCCACAGTCCGTCGCGCGTGCCCGCCGTGACGAGCACGTCCGACGCGGCGCGCGAGGTGCCGCGCATGCGTCGCAGGTGTTCCGAAATCTCGCGCCGCAGCACGGGATCCCCGAGCGGCGCGACGACCTCGGCGACCGCGACATCTGCTGCCGCCATGCGCCACGCGGCGCGCCACGCCGATCCGACGACGCCATCGGTGATCGGCACTCCGGGCGCCAGCGGGGCCGGGCTCGCCTCGCCGCGCAGCCCCTGCTCCGTCGTGGTTTCAGCGTCGAGGGCTGACGGGCCCGCGGCGTCGACGACTTCGGCCACTGCGCGATCCTCACCCTCGACATGCGTGCGCGCCAGATCCGGATGCACCAGAGTTCCGCGCCCCTGCGACGCGGCCAGGTAACCCTCGGCGATGAGCTGTTCGTATGCCGCCACGACCACGCCCCGGGCGACGCCGAGCCGACGGCTGAGTTCGCGCGTTGCTGGCACGGCCTCGCCCGGCCGCACGAGCGACGCATCGATGGCCTCGCGCAGCGCTCCCGCGAGCTGCACCGGCAGCGGCAGACTCGAGGTCCGATCGATCTGCACGGGGAGCGCACTGGCGGCTCGACTCGCGGCTCGACCCGCAGCGAGCCCCTCGCGTCCGCCCGCTGCAGCGCGCTCGGGTTGTGCGGCGCTCACCCGAAGACCGCCCCGGTAGCGCCGAGTCGCTCGCGCATCACCTCGATGGCTGCTGCGTTCTCATCGATGAGCAGGTACCTGCGCCCGAGCTGCTCTGCGGCCGCCCCCATCGTGCCACTGCCCGCGAACGGATCGAGCACCCAATCTCCGGGGCGCGTCGACGCCTGGATGATCCGCCGCAGTATTCCCACGGGCTTCTGGGTGGGGTACCCGGTGCGTTCTGCACCGGTCGGAGAAACGATCGTGTGCCACCAGGTATCCGTGGGGAGTTTTCCGAGCGCGGCCTTCTCGGGGGTCACGAGACCCGGCGCCATGTAGGGCTCGCGATCCACCGCCTCTGAATCGAAGTGGTACCAGTCCGGGTGCTTCGCGTAGACCAGAATGTTGTCGTGCTTCGCCGGCCACCGCCGCTTCGAGCGCGCTCCGTAGTCGTACGCCCAGATGATCTCGTTGATGAAGCACTCGGGGCCGAAGAGCGCGTCGAGCAGCACCTTCGCGTAGTGCACCTCGCGGTAGTCGAGATGCAGATAGAGCAGTCCGTCGGGCGAGAGCAGGCGCCATACCTGCTCGAGGCGCGGTTCCAAGAAGTCCCAGTAGTCGCCGAAGCGGTCGTCATAGCTGAGCGTCATCTCTCGCGTGACGCGGTACCCCTGCCCGCGAAAGCCGAGCCGATCGCCGGCGACTGACCCGACCGAGCCATCCACGCGGGTACCCCGCACTCGCTCGGCCTGGCGCGAGCGACCGGTGTTGAACGGCGGATCGAGATATGCGACCGCGAAGGCAGCCGTGGGAAGCGAGCGCAGGATCGGCAGATTGTCGCCCGGCATCACCCGACTCGGCCCGCTCGCGTTCCAGGGCTCACTCACCATCTCAGGCTACCGGCCTTCTGCGGAACCCCGTACCGTGGAAATCCACGTACAACGATGAACGGGGCACGCATGGTGGGCTTGAGCATGATCACGATGGATACAACCGATCCCAGGGGCCTCGCCGGCTGGTGGGCGGACCGCCTCGGCGGTGAGATCGTGCACGAGTCCGACGGCTGGTTCTGCATCGTGCGTGCGCCGCAGCTGCCAGCGGCCCTCGGTTTTCAGAAGGTCGACGATCCCGGAACGGGCAAGAACCGTCTGCACCTCGATTTCGACGTCGACGGTTCAGTCGATCGGACTGCGCTCGTCGCCGAATGGGTGGATGCGGGCGCGACGCACCTCGGGCGCCGCGGCGAGGCCGGGCTCGCGTGGGACACGTTCTCAGACCCTGACGGCAACGAATTCTGCATCGGCGATCCCCACTAGCTGTGACGCGCTCCAAGCTCGAGCGGCGCTTCGCCCACGCGCGACGCTGGGTCGAGAATCTCGTCGAGCAGGGCGGCGTCGAGGTCTTCGATGCGCTCCGGGCTCCAGCGGGGCGAGCGATCCTTGTCGATGATCTGCGCGCGCACGCCCTCGGCGAAGTCGGGCATCGATGCAAGGCGGCCGAGGGTGCGCAGGTCGTCGGCGAGCACGTCGGGCAGGGTCAGAGCGAGCCTCCGAGTGCGGTCGAGCTGGGCGAGCGTGATCGCCACCGAGGTCGGGCTCATCGCGCGCACGACGGTGGCCAGGTGCTGCGCTTCCGACGCATCGCTCCCCTCGAGCGACCGGATCAACCGGAGCGCCGTCGCCGCGGGATCGTCGAAGGTCGGCTCTTCCCGCGCCCCGAAGACCGACGCCGCAATCGGCGACCACCAGTCACGAGCGTCGAGGAGAGTCGAGGCCGGCGCCGGCTCGCTGAGCTGCTCGACCGCTCTTCGCGGATCCTCCCCAGCGGCGAGCGCTGCCCGCAACTGCGGCAGCCGCTCCGACGGCACGAATGCGTCGGCGAATCCGAGTGCGATCGCGTCGCCCGCCGTCATGTCCCCCGCCGAGATCGCGAGCAGTTCGCCGAGCCGCTCGGGAGCCGCTGCGAGCAGCAGATGCCCGCCGACATCGGGCACGATGCCGATTCGCGCCTCGGGCATGGCGAGGCGGCTGCGCTCAGTGACCACGCGCAGCGCGGCGTGCCCGGCGAGCCCGATGCCGCCGCCCATGGTGATGCCGTCCATGATCCCGACGACGGGAGGCGCCGAGACGCTGATGGCGTAGTCGAGGCGGTACTCGGCCGCGAGTATCGAGCGGGCGGATCCTGCCGACAACTCCTTGATATCGCCACCGCCGCAGAAGCCGCGCTCGCCGGCGCCGTCGAGCAGAATCGCCTGTGATCCATCGCTCTGCGCCGCCGCCACCGCGGCTGCGAGCCGAGCGAACATCTCGCTGTTGAGCGCGTTGATCGCGCGCGGCCGATTCAGAGTGAGGTGCGTGATCGCGCCGTCCCGCCGCGCAAGCACGAGCGATTCATCGACTCCGGCGGTGGGCTGCGACTTCGTTGCGGCGCTCATCTCAGCACCGTATCACCGCCGGCGAACGACGTGGCGGTCACGGAGTGGGGTGATGCGCGTCGTAGCGCTGAAACCCCTTCGCCGTGCGCAGCAGCACCAGCATGGTGCCGAGGATCACGATGCCGCCGAGCAGGGCGGGCGCCCAGAGCGCGATGAGCGTCGCCACGGCCCCCGCGAGCAGGTCGCCGACGCGCGGCCCGCCCGCCACGACCACGTAGAAGAGGCCCTGCATGCGCCCGCGAACGTCGTCGGGAGCCGCCGACTGGAGAATCGTCGTTCGGAACACCGCGCTGACGTTATCGGCCGCGCCGGTACCGGCCAGGGCTACGCCCGCGAGCAGGATGGCCGGGATGATGGGGTCGTCGCTGCGCTCCGCGATCCCCGCGGTCGTGACGGTGATGAGCAGTACGAGACCGAAGAGCGCCGTGCAGGCCCCGAAGGCCGCGACGGCCAGGGTGACCGCGCGGCCCTGACGTCGCACTGCTCCGAGCGGACCCGAGAGGAGCCCGCTCACCAGAGCGCCCAGAGCGAACGCCGCCGTGAGCGCGCCCACCGTCACCGGCCCTCCCCCGAGCACCAGCGCACCCGCAGCGGGGAAGACCACCCGCGGTGTGCCGAAGATCATGGCGATCAGGTCCCAGATGAAGGTCGCCCGCACATTGGGCGCACGCTTCAAGAACGCGAGGCTGCCGAGCACCGAGCTGAGGCCCGGGGCAGTGCGGTCGCCGTCGGGCGCTATGCGCGGCAGGCTGAGGATGCCGAGGAACGCGCCGGAGAAGAGCACGGCGTCGAGCAAGTACGTCCAGGGCACTCCCACGCTCGCGACGAGCACACCGGCGACGGCCGGGCCGACGGTGATCGCCAGGCCCATCGTGATTCCGCTCAATGCAGCGGCGGCGGGCAGGAGCTGCGGAGGCAGCAGTCGCGGCAGAATGGCGCCGCGCGTCGCACCCATGATGGTGGCCGAAGCGGCGTTGACCGCGGCGAGTGCGTAGTAGGGCCACGTCGCCTGGACGTCGAGAAATGCGATCACGGTCATCGCGCAGATGCTGAGCCACGCCGCAATGGCGGTGACCAGGGCGACGAGCCGGCGATCGAACGCGTCGGCGAGCGCGCCGCCCACGAAGCCCGCAACGATCATCGGCCCGAGCGCCCACAGCGCGACGAGCGAGACCGCGAACGTGGATCTCGTGATCTCGTAGATGTGCAGGCCCACCGCGACGATCGTCACTTGCGCACCGATCTGCGCGATCGACGTGCCCGTCCAGAGCTTCGCAAATGCAGGGCTTGCGCGCAGCGGTGTCGTATCGACGAGCAGCGCGCGCAGTCGTGTGCGTCGCCCGCCGGCCTCGGGTGTCACCGCAACAATCTATCGCGAGCGCCCGGCCCTGACCACGCGCCTGCCACCAATCGACGGTTTGCCGAATTTTCTTACGTGGTCTAAAGTCCATCGTGGCAGAAGCTTTGAGCTGCCGATCTTCTAGGGGGAGTTCCTTCTCGCGGGCGACGTGTTGCGACACGAAAACCTGCGGGAGCGCATCGGGTGGTGCGATCAGCACGCGCGTGCGGATGTCGCATTTGTTTGCAAACGAACCCACTGGAGTAACTATGAAGTTCAGCAAAAAGCTCGCCGGTGCTGCGGCGATCGGCGCCGTCGCCGTCCTCACGTTCGGCGGAACCGCCGCGAACGCCGCACTGGAACCAATCACGGTGGCGCCGAGCCCCACGGTTGGCGCCGAGTCGTTCACCGTTTCGGGCGAGGGATGCGTAGATGCCAATGGCACGCCTGGCGAGTACGCGATCAACTTCTACGACAGCCTGGATACCTCGAAGACGGTTCCGCCTACCGTGTACGCGGGTAAGGCGGACGCGAATGGATCATGGACCGCCACCATCCCGTCTCCCGCGGAGAGCGAAGAATATCTCGTAGCCGCGAAGTGCGACCTGTACGTGGGAGGCATCACGTATGCGACTGATTGGGCACGCATCAGCAAGGCTGCGGGCGTGCAGCTGAGCGTGGCCGAGGCGAAGCACTACCAGTCCGTCGACGTGTCAGGTTCCGGCTTCACGCCGAAGGAGAACGTTCGCGTCGAGTTCCGCCAGAACGGCAAGGTCGTCGAGACGCTGGACACCGTGACCGCGAACAGGGTCGGTGAGCTTCACGGCGAGATCAGCCTCGGCAACGTGCTGGCGGCAGGCACGTACGACGTTGTCTTCACCGGCGAGACCAGCGGAGCCGAGTACTCGGCTCCGCTGACCATCACGGGCGGCAGCGCGAGCAGCGACGCCCCCATCGCACCTGACGTTGTTGATAACGGCGCGGCGGACCCGGCGAGCGCCGCCCCCGCCGCGAACATCGACCCGGCATCCACTGGCGCAAAGGGCTCGCTCGCCACGACCGGTGGCGAGAACCTCGCACCGCTCGCGATCGCGGGTGGCGTCGCTGCGCTGGCGCTCGGTGCTGGCGCGGTCGCACTGGGCCGCCGCAAGGCGCGCGCGAGCGCGTAACCGAGAGCAGGTTGCCTGCGTCTTCGCAGCGCCTGTGACGGGCGAGCGCCCCAGGAATCGGACAAGTGATTCGACCAGGGGCGCTCGCTCTCCCCTCCAACGGGATGCTCGTTCGTCGCAGAAAAACTGAGGCTGAGTGCTTGCTCAATATTTGCTCACCGTCTACCGTTGAACTTGGCTGACGCTCCAGAAGTTCTTCTGTGGCGACTCACTGAGCTCGCGTGGCAAAGTTCTGCCTCGTTGCACAGAGCGGTGCCGGGATCCATCGCACTCGTCCAGCCGTAGTCGCGAAACATCATCACCCCATTACCTCGGAGGCAACATGAAGTTCTCGAAGAAGCTCGCCGGTGCGGCCGCGATCGGCGCGATCGCAGCACTGACATTCGGAGGCACCGCCGCAACCGCTGTGGAGCCGGGCGACCCGATCACCGTGGCACCGGCCATCACACTCGGCGCAGAATCGTTCACCGTTTCAGGCGAGACCTGCATCGGCGACGGCGGCACGCCCGGCAACTACCTTGTAGCCCTCGCTCCCGCCGACGACACGGAGCCCGTCATCTTCTCGGACGCCGCAGGTGCGGACGGCTCGTGGACAGCGACCCTTCCGGCACCAGCGGAGAGCGGAGTCTACGAGGTTCGCGCGGCCTGCGACCTCTACACCGAGATCACCGAGTACGCGCCGGCAGAACTCCTCGTCAGCGCAGCAGCGGGCGTGCAGCTCGAGGTCGCCGAAGCCGATCATTTCGAGTCCTTCACCTTCAGCGGTGCCGGGTTCGCACCCGACGAGGAGGTGCGCGTCGAGTTCCGTCAGAACGGCGTGGTGATCGAGTCGCTCGGCACCGTCGCGGCCAACGCGGTCGGTGAGATCGCCGGCGACATCACCCTCGGCAACACCCTCGCCTATGGCGCCTACGACGTCTTCTTCGTCGGCGAGACCAGCGGAACCGAGTTCTCGGCGCCGCTGACCGTCACCGACGGCACCGTGGCTCCCGGCGCGCCGGCCGATCCGGGTAACGTGGGCGGCGGCGTGACGCCTCCCGCTCAGCCGGTCGGCTACGCGCCCGGCGCAAAGCTCGCGAACACCGGTGGCGAGAACTTCGCTCCGTTCGTCATCGCCGGTGGCGCTGCGGCTCTCGCACTCGGCGCAGGCGCGATCGCGCTCGGCCGCCGCAAGGCACGCGCTGCGGAGTAATTCAGCTGCATAGCACGACGACGCAAAACGCCCCTGATCCGATCGGAAATCCCCGTTCGCGACCAGGGGCGTTTCGCCGTGCCATGCGCATCGCGGCCGTCGTCGCACTCGCCCTGGTGCTCGCACTCGGCGGCGTCGCCGCAGTGCTCGCATCGCGCATCGACGGCGTCGCCATGCCGCAGCTCAACGCTGAAGATGAGCCGCAGCGGGCAAACACTGGCGATGCCGTCTACCTCTTCGTGGGCGCCGACTCGGGTATCGAGCGGGCTCCGACCGATGTACAGAGCAGCACCCCGGAGGGCCAGGCGCGCGCCGACGCGCTCGTGCTCGTGCGTCTCGGAGACGACGGCACCGCGTCGGCAGTATCGCTGCCGAGGGATCTGCTCTCGACGAACGGATACTTCGGCTCGATCGCACTCGCACTCCTCGACGGACCGGAGGTGCTGATGCAGAGTGTCTGCTCGACGACGGGCGTTGCGGTCGACCGATACGTCTCGATCGATGGAGCCGGCTTCGTCGACGCGATCGACGCCCTCGGCGGTATCGAGGTGGACATCGAGTACCCGCTGCGCGATGCCGCCGCCGAGCTCACCGTCGACACGGCGGGTACTCAGCAGGTCGACGGTGTGACTGCCCTCGGACTGGTGCGTTCTCGCCACGCGGAGCAGTTCGTCGACGGTGCGTGGGTGGCGGTCTCCGAAGATGCGGGCGCGCGTCAGCGTGCACTCTGGTCTGCGCGGGTGCTCGACGGAGTGCGCTCGGCGCTCTCAGACGCCGACGCCGCGTCGCTGGCCAGCGCCGTATGGTCGAGCAGCGCGTCTCTGAGTCTCGGAGGCGGCCTCCATCCGTTCGAACTCGGGCGGTTGGCTCGCGCAGAGCTCGACATTCGCGAGTTGCCCGCGGAGAAGATCGGCGACGGGCGCGCGCTCAAGATGACCGAGCAGAGCACGTCGACCCTGCTCGAAGCGGGCTTCCGCACCGACTGCGCGCTCGAGTGAGACCGCCCGTCGCTCCACAGCGATAGGCTCGATCCATGTTCGACGACCGATACGATCTCGACCCGGTGGCACGCATGAAACCCCGGCGAGGCCCGGTCGAGCGTCGCGATGTGCCGCTTGCGAAGGGTCTCGTGCTCGAGCACACCGAGTCCGAGTGGTGCGGTGCGGTGGTCGGCGCCCGGGAGGGGCTGGTGCAGCTCGAAGACTTCCGGGGGAAGGTGCGCGCCTTCCCCCTCACCGACGGCTTTCTCGTCGACGGCAAGCCAGTTCGTCTGGTGCGCCCGGCCGCGTCGTCCGGCGCGCGCAAGCGCACGGCGTCCGGATCCTTCGCCGCCCCGCAGCAGCGAGCTCGCGTCGCCATGCCCAGTCGCATCTTCGTCGAGGGAAAGCACGACGCCGAGCTCGTTGAACAGGTGTGGGGTGACGACCTTCGCGTCGAGGGCGTCGTCGTCGAGCTGCTGCAGGGAGCCGACAATCTCGAGCAGGTGCTCGCCGAGTTCGAGCCGGGTCCCGATCGCCGCGCGGGAGTCCTCCTCGACCATCTCGTGCGCGGCAGCAAGGAGACGAGGATCGCCGACGCCATCGCCCGCGGGCCCCACGGCGCGCACGTGCTCATCGTGGGCCACCCCTTCGTGGATATCTGGCAGGCGGTGAAGCCAGCACGCGTCGGGTTGCAGGAGTGGCCGACGATTCCGCGCAGCATCGAGTGGAAGACGGGCATCTGCCGCGCGCTCGGTTGGCCGAGTGACGAGCAGGGAGACATCGCCGATGCCTGGTCGCGCATCCGATCACGCGTGCGCGACTTCCGCGACCTCGAACCTGAACTCGTCGGTCGCGTTGAGCACTTGATCGACTTTGTCACCGTCGACTGATCTCACCGTCGACTGATCTCGCCGCGACCACCTCTGCCGCCGATGTTCTCGCATCGCGGAACTCGGTCGCCTCGCGCCCGCGCGGGCGTATTCTGAACAGCAGTGATCTCGGAGGAGGGTGCCGTGGCAAGCCCGATGTTCTTTCTCATGCCTCAGTGGCAGGGTTCGCCTTCGTCGCGAGCCATGCAGCTCGCCGAGGGCGCCGCCCTGCTGCGCGAGGATCTGCCGACCGCGTCTCTGCGCGAAGTCTCGGTGCCTCTGGAGGCCGGCGATGCGATGGGGACCCCGGTGGCCCGTCTCAGCAGCCTCGTTCGAGCCCGCGAGGCAGCGCGCACGGCGATCGAGCCGGCACTCGTCGACGGGCGCGCGCCGATCATCGTGGGCGGCGACTGCGTGAGCTCCCTGCCCGGTATTGAAGCCGCAGCTCGTTCCGTCGATCGGCTCGCCGTACTGTGGTTCGATGCGCATGCCGACCTGCAGCACCCCAGCACGTCTCCAACGGGCGCAGCCTCCGGCATGACGCTGCGGCACGCGCTCGGAGACGGCTCGCCCGATCTGGTGGCGGCGCCCGCCGTCTCGCCCGAGCACGTCACCCTCGTGGGCGCGCGAGCGATCGACCCTGAAGAAGACGCAGAGCTGCGGCGTCTCGGGATCACGACGCTGCGCGTCGGCCCCGAGGCAACCGGCGAAGACGCACTGCGCGCCGCGATCCTCGAACGAATCGCCGGAGCGAATGGCGTCTACATTCACATCGATCTCGACGTGCTCGACCCCGCGGCCTTCGGCTCCGTGCACGCACCGGTGCCGTTCGGCATGACGGTCGCGCAGCTGACCGGCGCTATCCGCGCCGCTGTCGCCGAGGTGCCACTCGTCGGGGCGGCGATCTGCGAGTTCGCGCCGGCCGATGGACGAATGGCGGCCGAGGACCTGCCGACGGTGCTCCGCACGCTTGCCGCACTCACGTCGGGCACCGCCGCCCGACCCGACGCAGCGGGGTCTGCGTGAAGCCGGGGGCCCGACGCTGGCCGTTCGCACGACTCGGGTACGCCTACGCCACTTGCGTCGGGTTCGTCTGGGGCTCCATATGGAGCCGGGGGCGCATCGAGCGCCACGAGGGCCTGTGGGTGTTCCGAGGCATGCCTCGATGGACGTTCGGTCGCGGCGGAAGCTGTGTCGGCTCCTGCTACCTCACGAATCAGAATGTCTCGGAACGGGTGCTGCGCCATGAGCGGGTGCACCGCGCGCAGTGGCGCCACTACGGTTTCGCGCTGCCCCTGCTCTACGCATTCGCCGGCCGTGATCCGCTGCGCAACCGCTTCGAGATCGAGGCGGGGCTGCGCGACGGCGGCTACGTACGCGATGGCGAGACCGGCCGATGAGCGAAGCGGCAGCCACCTCGCCGGACTCAGCGACCTCGCCGAACTCAGCGACGGCAGAAGACACCGAGCCTGGGGAGAATACCGATGAGTTCCGCTTTCTCGCGAGCGACGCTGCGCGGGTCGGGCAATCCGACCCATTGCCGACGGTGTCGCGGGTGCGTGCGGAGCTTCCGGATCACCGCACCGTGAGCGGGCTCGCCTTCGACGGTGAGCACGCCCCCGCCCTCGTGGCGATGCACGGAGCTGGACTGAACGCGCACAGCTTCGACCCGATGCTCCTCGCCCTGCGTCAGCCGGCGCTCGCGCTCGATATGCCCGGACACGGTCGCAGCGATTGGCGCGCAGATGCGGACTACCGACCCGAGACGCTTGCAGCCGACGTCCTCGCGGCACTCGATCGCTTCGCTCCCCCACCTGTCACGCTGGTCGGGCACTCCCTCGGCGGCCTCACCGCAGCACTCGTCGCGGCGTCGCGTCCGGACCTCGTGTCGCAGGTGATCCTCATCGACATCACCCCTGGCGTCTCCCCTGCCCGCGACACGGGATCGGTGCGCGACTTCATTCAGGGGCAACGCGATTTCGGCAGCATCGATGAAATCGTCACGCGTGCGCAACGGTTCGGCATCGGCCGCGATGCCGCGGCCCTCAGACGCGGCATCGCGCTGAACACACGGCGCCGCCCCGATGGGCGACTCGAGTGGACGCACCACCTCGCACACCTCGATGCTGGCGCGCCATCCGCTGAGTCAGCAGACGCCCAGCCCTATGCGCCGATCTGGGAAGCGCTGGCGTCGCTCGAGGCGCTGGGTGTGCCGGTCGCGCTGATCGCCGCAGAGTCGGGCATGGCGACCACAGGCCGCATCGAGGAGTGGCGGATCCGCCTCCCTCACAGCGCAGTCGTGACCGTAGCCGGGCCGCACAATCTCCACGAAGCAGCGCCTGCACCGCTGGCCCGTACTATCGAAGCGTTGACCGCGACTGCCCCAGACCGCACGGCGCCAAACGCCTAAACGACGAGTCCGGAGTCTTCTGCTCTGAGGCTGCGGAGAATCGCTTCTCGCAGATCCACGGGCGGACAGTTGCTGTCCCGCTCCTCCTCGCACGCCCGCTTTACGACGTTCGTGAGCTTCTCGCACGCATTCCGCTCGTTCTGGCACGATGGACACGCGGCGATGTGCGCTCGGATCGGCGCTGATTCCTCGGCGCAGAGCTCGCCTCGGAGCAGCTCGTAAACATTCGCCTTGGCCTGCTCGCAATCACTCATCGCGCTGCTCCCTTCTTCGTCGGTTTCTTCCCCGCATTGAGTCCAACGCCCTGCTCGTTCGCGTATTCCCCGAGCGCTTTGCGCAAGCGTGCGCGACCGCGATGCAGGCGGCTCATCACCGTGCCGATGGGCACCTCAGCGATATCAGCGATCTCCTGATAGCTGAACCCTTCGACGTCTGCCAGATAGACGGCGATGCGGAAATCTTCGGGCAACGCGTTCAATGCGTTGGTGACCACGGAATCGGGCGTGCGATCGATCGCCTCGGCTTCCGCCGACTGCGATGACATCGCGGTGGTCGACTCGGCACCCCCGAGCTGCCAGTCCTCGAGCTCGTCGACAGCGCCGAGATGCGGTTCGCGTTGACGCTTGCGATACGTGTTGATGTAGCTGTTCGTCATGATCCGGTACAGCCACGCCTTGAGATTGGTGCCCTCCTGGAACGACGCGAATGCCGAGAACGCTTTGAGGAACGTCTCCTGCACGAGATCCTGCGCGTCCTGCGGATTCCGGGTCATCTTCATCGCTGCGCCGTACAGCTGATCGAGCATCGGAAGCGCCTCCGACGTGAAGCGCTGTTCCAGCTTCGCCTGTGCTGCGGTATCACTCACGCCCTCGATCCTACTGGCGGCGGCTGCGGGTAGACTCGACCACGATGCTGATCGCGAAGATGAACCAGGGCAAAGACGGCGACGAGACCGGCACCGGAGAGGGCGTCGGCGAAGCCGCGGAGCTGTGGCCTGCGCCGCGACCGGACACCGCTCTCGACGCGACGGTGCAGCTTCCTGGCTCGAAATCATTGACTGGACGAGAGCTCGTGCTCGCGGCCCTGGCCGATGGGCCGAGCGTGCTGCATGCGCCTCTGCGATCACGAGACGCGTCGCTCATGATCGACGCGCTGCGCGCGCTCGGAACTCGCATCGAAGAGCTGCCGCGCGGCGAGTTCGTCGATCCTGACCTGCGCGTTACGCCGGCGCCCGAGCTGACGGGATCGACGACGATCGATTGCGGCCTCGCCGGCACTGTGATGCGCTTCGTTCCGGCAGTGGCCGCTCTCGCACTCGGGCCGGTCGCGTTCGACGGCGACCCGTACGCCCGCAAGCGCCCGATGCGACCCGTGCTCGACGCACTGCGGAGTCTCGGCGCCGACATCGCCGATGAGGGTCGTGGCGCTCTCCCCTTCACGGTGCACGGCACGGGCTCGCTGCACGGCGGGCGCGTCGAGCTCGATGCCTCGCTCTCGAGCCAGTTCGTCTCGGCGCTGCTGCTCGCCGGGGCACGGTTCGAGCAGGGTGTGCACATCGTGCACACCGGGGAGCGTCTGCCCAGCCTGCCGCACATCGAGATGACCATCGCCAGCCTCCGCGCCCGCGGGGTGCAGGTCGACTCCCCCGCCGTCGGCGAGTGGATCGTCGCACCGGGCACGATCCGAGCCATCGATGTGACCATCGAACCCGATCTGTCGAACGCGGCGCCGTTTCTTGCTGCAGCGATCGCCTCTGGCGGCCGCGTGACCGTGCCGAACTGGCCGAGTTCGACCACTCAGGTCGGCGATCTGCTGCGCACCCTCCTGCCCGAATTCGGAGCGGCAATCCGGCTGAACGAGTCGGGCGACCTGACGGCAACCGGGAGCGGCGCGATCTCCGGTGTCACCCTGCACGTGCCAGAGGCGGGCGAACTCGCGCCGACGCTCGTCGGGCTCGCCGCGCTCGCCGCGCACGGCTCCGATGCGTCTGATGGGTCTGATGGGTCTGATGGGTCTGATGGTGCAGCGAGCACGATCACCGGCATCGGCCACATTCGCCACCACGAGACCGACCGCATCGCGGCGCTCGTCGCCGAGATCAATGCGCTCGGTGGCGACGCCGTCGAGCTCGAGGACGGCATCGCGGTGCGCCCCGCACGGTTGCACGGCGGTGTCTGGCACAGCTACGCCGACCACCGGATGGCGACGACGGGTGCCGTCATCGGGCTGCGCGTGCCCGGTGTCGAGGTCGAAGGTGTCGCGTCGACGTCGAAGACCCTGCCGCGCTTCACCGAACTGTGGGAGCATACGGTCGCCCCGACGAGCTCCGCAGTCGGAGCGTCGCGAACCGGCGTCGACGTCGCATTCGAGTTCGGCGCAGCTGCCGACGGGGCATCCGCTCGGAGCTCGGCGCTCGGGCGATCCGCTCGAGGCTTCATCGAAGGGCTGTAGGCCGTGAGCTGGCTCACCCCCGACGACGACGCCGATGATCCGTACGCCGAGTACGCCGATCTGCAGGTGCGACAGCGCCCCAACCCGAAAGCCAATCGTCCGCGCACGAAGCGGCGTCCCGAGCACGCTGACGCGCTGACCGGCATGGTGACCGCCGTCGATCGGGGTCGCTACACCGCCCTCGTCGGCTCCGGAGCCGACCCAGAGGATCCTCGCGAGCGCCCCGTGCTCGCATCGCGCGCCCGCGAGCTTCGTCGCACCCCGATCGTCATCGGCGACCGTGTGCAGCTCGTCGGCGACACGAGTGGAGACGCGGGCACGCTGTCGCGCATCGTGTCGGTGGAGGATCGTCGCACCCTGCTGCGGCGCAGCGCTGACGACAGCGACCGCATCGAGCGGGTGATGGTGGCGAACGCCGACCAGATGCTCATCGTCGTCGCTGCGGCGAACCCCGAACCCCGCGTGCGTCTCGTCGACCGCTACCTCGTGGCCGCCTACGATGCCGGAATCTCGCCACTGATCTGCATCACCAAGGTCGATCTCGCCGATCCTGAGCCCTTCCTGTCGCACTTCGCCGCACTGGAGGTGCCGGTATTCCGGTCCCAGCCAGATGCCTGGCCGCTCGACGAGATTCGAGCATCGCTCGCGGGCCGCACCACGGTTTTCGTCGGGCACTCCGGCGTCGGCAAGTCAACGCTCATCAACGCCCTCGTGCCCGATGCTGAGCGCGCGATCGGCCACGTCAACGAGGTCACCGGTCGCGGGCGGCACACCTCGTCCTCCTCGGTCGCGTTGCGCGCGTCGACCCCCGGCGCCGCGAACGGCGCCGCCGGCTGGGTCATCGATACTCCTGGGGTGCGCTCCTTCGGGCTCGGCCACGTCACGACCGAGGGCATTCTGAGCGGGTTCACCGACCTCGCCGAGATCATCGAGGGCTGTCCGAGGGGCTGCACGCACCAGGATGATGCGCCCGATTGCGAGCTCGACGCCGCGATCGCCGACGGCCGCCTCGACGCGGCGGGGGCCGCGCGCGTCGAATCGCTGCGCCGACTGCTGAAGTAGCCCGGGATCGCCGTTGCCCGGCGCCGGAGCGAGCGCTGACCGCTCAGCGATAGGCTGGCCGTATGACTGATCGCGTAGTGCTCGAGCCCGGCCACGAGGCCCCCGACTTCACCCTCCTCGACCAGGATGGCAACACCCGTGCGCTGGCGCAGTACCAGGGCAAGCGGGTCATCCTCTTCTTCTACCCGGAGGCCATGACCCCGGGGTGCACGAAGGAGGCTTGCGACTTCCGTGATTCGACGCTGCCCTTCGAGGCCGCCGGCTACCACGTGCTCGGAGTATCGCGCGATTCCGTCGAAAAGCTGCGCCGATTCGCCGACCGCGACGGGCTCGAGTACCCGTTGCTCAGCGACCCCGACGCGGCAGTGCATCACGCCTACGGCGCATTCGGCGAGAAGAACAACTACGGGCGCATTGTGGAGGGCGTGATCCGCTCGACCTTCGTGATCGACGAAGCGGGCCGGATCGCCCATGCTCTCACCAATGTGAAGGCCACGGGGCACGTGGCGCGTCTGCGCAAGCTGCTCGAGGTCTGAGGCTCGATTCGGCTAGTACGCGTTGCCGTGCTCGTCGAGGACGGGGCGCACCTCTGGACGCGCGAGCACGGCAGCGACGAAGCCCACCAGCGCCCCGGCCACGAGCGCGAAGCCGAACTGCCAGGTGCCGATGCCGAGCTGCAGGCAGCCGGTTCCGCCGGCGAACAGCAGTACGTGAATGGTCAGCGCCGAACCGCGCACCCAGCTCGGGCGGCCGCGCAGGGCTGCCACCGCAGTAATCGCGACCCATGCCAGAGCGAGCACCGCCATGGCCACGATGCTCACGTTCTGCGCGACCGGCCCCACCGAGTCGACCGCCGCTGAGACCGAGAAGATCAGGACCCCGACGAGCAGTGCGCTCTCGAGCACCAGCAGGACGCGGAGCACCGCCCACCCCGCGCGTGAACGAGGGTGATCGGGAGATGTCGGGGGCATTGCGGCTCGCTTTCCAATCAATTGCGGGTTACCTATTGATTTGCATCTGTTTCCGTGGAACTATATAACCCGTCGAGTTTCGCGCACGCCGACGTGAGCATTCTCAGCCACGTATTAGGTAGTTACGGCGCGAATTCTAGGCTATCCGGTCTCCGGATTGTTCGCGCGCGTGCGTTACAGAGGAGGACACATGGATTGGCGTGAACAGGCAGCTTGCCTCACCGTAGACCCGGAGCTTTTCTTCCCGGTCGGCAACACGGGCCCGGCTGTTGAGCAGATCGAGCGGGCGAAGTCGGTGTGCGCTCGGTGCACCGTCACCGAGATGTGCCTGCAGTACGCGATGGATACCGGTCAGGATTCGGGCGTGTGGGGCGGCCTCAGCGAGGACGAGCGCCGTGCGCTCAAGCGTCGCGCCGCTCGCGCGCGCCGCGCTTCCTGAGCAGCCTAGAGAGCCGAACGGCCCGTCCCCTCCTCGGAGTGGACGGGCCGTTTTTCTGTTGTTCCTGAGCTCTTCTGGCAGGCCCGAACACACGAAGGGCCCATCCAATCGGATGGGCCCTTCGTGTGTTCGGTAGTGAGCGAACTCAGTCGGTGCCGGCGTCGAACGCCGCCGACAGGCCGAGTTCGTCCGCGTCCTCATCGATGCCGCCGACGGCGTTCGCGATCTCGGCCGCGCCTCCCTGCTCGAGCTGACCGACGAGCTCAGCGATGGAGCCTCCGACGAGCCCGAGCTGCGCGTACTGCTCGAGGCGCTGACGCGAGTCGGCGATGTCGAGGTTGCGCATGGTGAGCTGGCCGATGCGGTCGACCGGCCCGAACGCGGCGCCGACCGTGCGCTCCATCGACAGCTTCTCGGGGTGGTAGCTGAGGTTGTCGCCCTCGGTGTTGAGGATCGTGTAGTCGTCGCCGCGGCGCAGCCGCAACGTGACCTCGCCCGTGATCGCAGAACCGACCCAGCGCTGCAGCGCCTCCCGCAGCATGAGCGACTCGGGGTCGAGCCAGCGGCCCTCGTACATCAGGCGTCCGAGCTTGCGCCCGTCCGTGTGATAGCTGGCGAGCGTGTTCTCGTTGTGGATCGCGTTGACGAGGCGCTCATACGTGATGTGCAGCAACGCCATGCCGGGGGCCTCGTAGATGCCGCGCGACTTGGCCTCGATGATGCGGTTCTCGATCTGGTCGGAGACGCCGAGACCGTGACGGCCGCCGATCGCGTTCGCCTCGAGCACCAGTGCCACCGGATCGTCGTACACGACGCCGTTGATGGCCACCGGGCGACCCGCCTCGAAGCGCACCGACACCTCTTCAGTCGCGACCTCGACGTCGTCTCGCCATGCCGCGACGCCCATGATGGGCTGAACGATATCGAGACCGGCGTCGAGGAACTCGAGCTTCTTCGCCTCGTGCGTCGCGCCCCAGATGTTCGCGTCGGTCGAGTACGCCTTCTCGGTCGCATCGCGGTACGGATAGCCGTGCGCGACGAGCCACTCGCTCATTTCGTGGCGCCCGCCGAGCTCTTCGACGAACTGGTGATCGAGCCACGGCTTGTAGATGCGCAGCGCCGGGTTGGCCATCAGGCCGTAGCGGTAGAACCGCTCGATGTCGTTGCCCTTGTAGGTTGAGCCGTCGCCCCAGATGTCGACGCCGTCTTCCTTCATCGCGCGCACGAGCAGCGTGCCAGTCACGGCGCGGCCGAGCGGCGTCGTGTTGAAGTAGGTCTTCCCGCCCGAGCGCACGTTGAACGCGCCCGTCTGCAGCGCGACGAACCCTTCTTCGACGAGCGGACGCTTGGCGTCGACGTGACGGGCGATCTCTGCGCCGTACTCCTTCGCCCGATCGGCGACTCCGTCGATATCCGGCTCGTCGTACTGGCCGATATCTGCGGTGTAGGTGCAGGGCACAGCGCCTTTTTCGCGCATCCATGCGACTGCACAGGAGGTGTCGAGACCTCCGGAGAAGGCGATGCCGACGCGCTCGCCCACGGGGAGGGAAGATAGAACCTTGGACATGCTCTCTATCCTAGGGCTCCTCCGCCCCTCCGAGTTCCGAGGGCGAGCGCATGGCCCGCGCCGCTGCCTCGAACACGCACGCACGGCGCGGAACCGGAAAGCGGCCCGTATTCGGTTACGGAATCAGCCCGAGCTCGCGAACCGCATCGCGCTCGCCCACGAGTTCCGCAACCGATGCGTCGATCCGCTCCCGGGAGAAGGCATCGATGTCGAGGCCCTCGACGATGTTCCAGTTGCCGCCGGCGGAGGTCACGGGGAACGAGGAGATGAGCCCCTCGGGTACCCCGTACTCACCGCGAGACACGATCGCAGCGCTCGTCCAGTGCACGGCCGAGCGCTCGCCGGTGCCGAGGAGCCAATCGTGCGCGTGCTCGATCGCAGCGTTGGCGGCCGAGGCGACGGAGGAGCCCCCGCGCACCTCGATGATCTCAGCACCGCGCTGCGCCACGCGATCAATGTAGGGACCGCGCGCCCAGGAGGCGTCCACGGTGTCGAGAGCAGCGCGGCCCCGCACCGTCGCATGGCTGAGATCGGGGTACTGGGTCGCCGAGTGATTGCCCCAGATGGTCACACCCGAGACGTCGGCGACGGGAACGTCGGCCTCGGCTGCGAGCAGCCCGACCGCGCGATTGTGGTCGAGCCGCGTGAGCGCGGTGAAACGCTCGGGCGGCACGTCGGGTGCGTGCTGCTGAGCGATGAGCGCGTTGGTGTTCGCGGGGTTGCCCACCACGACCACGCGCACGTCATCGGCCGCGCTGGCGTTGATCGCGCGCCCCTGCGGACCGAAGATCGCGCCGTTCGCTGCGAGGAGATCGGCGCGTTCCATTCCCGCGGCGCGCGGCCGCGACCCGACGAGCAGTGCCACGTTCGCGCCTTCGAAGGCGACACTGGCGTCGTCGGTGATCTCGACACCCGCGAGCGTCGGGAAGGCGCAGTCGGCGAGTTCGAGCGCGGCGCCCTCGGCGGCGCGCATCCCCTGCGGAATCTCGAGGAGCCGAAGGGCGACCGGCTGATCGGGGCCGAGCAGGTCTCCGGCGGCGATCCGGAACAGTGCCGCATAGCCGATCTGGCCTCCGGCACCCGTGAGGGTGATGGTGATGGGTGCGTGAGTCATGTCGCTCTCCTTATCGCGCGTCGAAGGTGCGGGGATCGGGTCCGAAGTTCGTGCCGGCCTCGTACGCGTCGATCGCCTCCATCTGGGTCGCATCGAGCTCGAAATCGAAGAGGTCGGCGTTCTCGATCATGCGCTCGCGGCGCACCGTCTTCGGGAAGATGACGCGCCCCTGCTGCACGTGCCACCGCAGCACGACCTGCGCAGGTGTCTTGCCGTGCGCTCGCGCGATCTCGAGCAGCTCGGGGCGATCGAAGAGGTCCGACTTGCCCTGCGCGAGCGGGCCCCATGCTTCGATGGCGATGCCGTGCTGGGTGCAGAAGTCGACGAGTTCGCGGCGCTGATGCAGCGGGTGCAGCTCGATCTGATTGACCGCAGGCACCACGCCCGTTTCGTCGATGAGCTGCTGCAGGTCGGAGATCTCGAAGTTGGAGACGCCGATCGCTGACGCCCGACCTGATTCGGCGATCTCGATAAGCGACTTCCACGCTCCCAGCGCTTCGCCGAACATGGGCAGCGGCCAGTGGATGAGGTAGAGGTCGACCCGGTCAAGCGCGAGTCGGTCGAGGCTCTCTGCGAAGGCGTCGGCAGCGCGCGCCTGGTCGGGGTTGCCGAGCTTGGTGGTCACGAACACCTCGTCGCGCGCGAGGCCGCTGCGTGCAATGGCCTGGCCGACCTCTGCCTCGTTGCCGTACAGACTCGCCGTGTCGATGTGGCGGTATCCGACCTCGAGCGCCGTGCTGACGACCTCTTCGGCCTCACCGGGTTTGACGAGATAGACGCCGGAGCCGAGCTGCGGGATCGACGTGCCGTTGTTGAGGGGAACATTCGGGATCGGGAGTGCAGACATCGTGCCCTTTCAAGTCGTCATGCGGAACACCCGCCGACCCTGCGATCGGCGCGGTCGGCGTCAGTCTACGCTCGGGCGACTGACCGCGGCACAAGCGCGGGATAATGGAAGCATCATGACGCTTCCCCCGCTCCACATCACCTTTCCCGAGGAGCTCCCCGTCTCGCAGATGCGCGACGAGATCTCGGAAGCGATCCGCTCCCACCAGGTCGTCATCGTCGCGGGCGAGACCGGCTCTGGCAAGACGACCCAGCTGCCCAAGATCGCCCTGGCACTCGGACGCGAGAGGATCGCCCACACGCAGCCCCGCCGCATCGCCGCCCGCACCATCGCGGAGCGCGTCGCCGAGGAGCTGGGCTCTGAGCTCGGCGGTCTCGTCGGCTACCAGGTGCGGTTCACCGACCAGGTGTCGGCCGAGACGCGCGTGCGCCTGATGACCGACGGCATCCTGCTCAACGCGATCCACCGCGACCGCGATCTCACGGCCTACGACACGATCATCATCGACGAGGCGCACGAGCGCAGTCTGAACATCGATTTCCTGCTCGGGTACCTGCAGACGCTGCTCCCCCGCCGCCCCGACCTCAAGGTCATCATCACGTCGGCGACCATCGACCCCGAGTCCTTCGCGAAGCACTTCGCAAACGTGAAAACGGGTGAGCCCGCTCCGGTCATCGAGGTGTCGGGCCGCACCTACCCGGTCGAGGTGCGGTACCGCCCGCTGGTCGAGCAGATCGAGAAGCCCGACCCGAAAACCGGAGCGCCAAAGGTCACGACCATCGAGCGCGACCTGTTCGACGGCATCGGCGACGCCGTCGACGAACTCGCGAGGGAAGCGCCGGGCGATGTGCTCGTCTTCCTCTCGGGCGAAGCCGAGATTCGAGACGCCACCGAGTCTCTGCAGGGTCGCCTGCGGACGTCGGCCCGCGCCGCGCGCACCGAGATTCTGCCGCTGTACGGCCGGCTCAGCAGCGCCGAGCAGCACCGCGTGTTCGAGCGGCGCTCGGGCGGTGCGCGCCGCATCGTGCTGGCCACGAACGTCGCCGAGACGTCGCTGACGGTGCCAGGCATCCGCTACGTCATCGACGCCGGCACGGCGCGCATCTCCCGGTACAGCGCCCGCAGCAAGGTGCAGCGCCTCCCGATCGAAGCCGTTTCGCAGGCGAGCGCGAACCAGCGCTCCGGCCGTTCCGGTCGCACCAGCCCGGGCATCGCCATCCGCCTCTACTCGGAGGAGGACTTCGCGTCGCGCCCCGAGTTCACCGAACCCGAGATCAGACGCACCGGGCTCGCCTCGGTGATCCTGCAGATGCTCGCGCTCGGCCTCGGCGACATCGCCCGTTTCCCCTTTCTCACGCCGCCCGACCCGCGAGGCATCGCCGACGGGCTCGGCCTGCTCGCCGAGCTGGGCGCGGTCGAGCCCGCTCCCGCGAAGGGTCGCGGCCGGGGCCGTCAACGCGGCGGCGAGCGCAGCGGCGAGCGCAGCGGCGAGCGCAGCGGCGAGCGCAGCGGCGAGCGCAGTGGCGAGCGCGGCGGCGAGCGCGGGGCGACGCATCGCATCACGAAGATCGGCCGCGAGCTCTCCCGCCTTCCCATCGAGCCGCGATTCGCGCGCATGGTCATCGAGGCGAGATCTCACGATGTCGTGCCCGAGGTGCTCGCGATCGTGGCGGGTCTCACCATTCAAGACGTGCGCGAGCGCCCGCAGGCCGAACGCGGGCGCGCCGACGAACTGCACGGCCGGTTCGCCGACCCGCAGGGCGACCTCGCGACGCTCCTGAATCTCTGGAACTACCTGCAGGAGCAGCAGCGCGAGCTGTCATCGAGCGCCTTCCGACGGCTCTGCAAGGCCGAGTACCTCAACTTCTTGCGGGTGCGCGAGTGGATGGACCTGTACCGGCAGCTCGCGAGGATCGCGAAGGCTCCGCGCGACAGCGCCGACCGGGGTGCGACCGGCAGCTCGGGCGAGGCGATCCATCGTTCGGTGCTCGCAGGGCTCCTTTCGCAGCTCGGCGTGCGCGACGACCGGCAGGATCGCGTTGTGCCCGCGCGCGGCCGGTCTGCTGCCGGGGCCATCAGGCGCAAGCCCGCACAGGAGTACCTCGGCTCGCGGGGCACGCGCTTCGCGCTCTACCCGGGATCCGTGCTCGCGAAGAAGCCGCCGGAGGTCGTGATGAGCGTCGAGCTCGTCGAGACATCGCGCCTGTTCGCCCGCTCCAACGCGGTCGTCGATCCGGCGTGGGCCGAGGCGATCGCCGGCCCGCTCGCGAAGCGGCAGATCTCAGAGCCGCGCTGGGAGAAGAACCAGGGCGCTGCGGTCGCCTATGAGCGGGTGACGCTCTACGGCGTTCCGATCGTCGACCGTCGGCGGGTGCAGCTCGCTCGGTACGACCAGGAGCACGCGCGCGAGCTGTTCATCAGGCACGCGCTCGTCGACGGGGAGTGGGATTCGCCTCAGGCGTTCGATCGAGCGAACCGCCAGCTGCGGCGCGAGCTCGAACAGCTCGAGGAGCGCACGCGGCGCCGCGACATCGTCGGAGATGACGAGGCCATCTTCGAGTTCTACGACGCGCGCATCCCTGCCGACGTGGTGTCGACCCGCAGCTTCGAGGGATGGTGGAAGCAGAAGCGGGCGACCGAGCCGCAGTTCTTGCACCTGCGGCGTGAAGACCTGGTGGAGGATGAGACCGACGCCGTTGACGAGCAGGAGTTTCCGAAGCAGTGGTCGCACGGCGATCAGACGCTTCGCCTGAAGTATCGCTTCGATCCGACCGCTGAAGACGACGGCGTCACGGTGAACGTGCCGCTTCCCCTGCTCCCGCGCCTTGAGGGGTCGGACTTCGAGAAGCTCGTTCCCGGCCTGCGTCAGGAGCTGGTCACGGCACTCATCAAGACGCTGCCGAAGGCGATTCGCAAGCACGTGGTACCGGCGGCCGACTGGGCGCGAACGCTGCTCGCGACGGTGGGGCCGCAGCTCGACGCTCCGGTGTCGCCGGGAGCGACGCCGCCCGCGCTGACGCAACTGCTCGCCACCGAGATCCGCCGTCGCACCAGCGTGCCGGTTTCCCCCGGAGATTTCGATCCCGAACGACTCCCCGCGCACCTCACCCCCACGTTCCGGGTCGTCGACGGGCGCGGCCGCACCGTGGGCACGGGCAAGAACCTCGCAGAACTCCAGACGGCGCATCGTGAGCGCGCGACCGAGGGCGTGGCGAAGGTCGCCGCGGCCGCCCTGCCGAAGAGCGACCTCGAGCGCACCGGTGCGACCTCCTGGACCTTCGGAGATCTGCCCCAGCACGTCGATTCGACGTACGCCAAGGGACGCGGATCCGCGGGCGCAGGCGTGGTGCGCGCGTACCCGGCGATCCTCGACCGCCGCACCGCTGTCGATCTGGTGCTCGTCGCCGATCAGGGCGAGCAGGAGCGCATCTCCCGGCGCGGGATCCGCCGCCTCCTCGTTCTGAGTTCTCCTTCGCCGGCTTCGTACGTGCGCGACCACCTCTCGAACCAGGAGAAGCTGCTGCTCGGGGCTGGACCATATCGCACGCTCGACCAGGCGATCGCCGACGTGTCGCTCGCGGTCGCCGACCGTGTGATCCGCCGACACGCAGCCGACGGGCTCATCTGGCGAGAGGCCGAGTTCGAAGCGCTGGCCGACGACTACGCCCGGTCGCTCATCGACGAGATCTACGGTGCGATCTCGCTCACCGCGCGCGTGCTCGACGGCGCCCGCCTGGCCCGCAAGGCGATCGACGCGGCGAAGTCGATGCAGGTACTCGGCCAGGTGGCCGACGCCGCCCGGCAGGTCGACGGCCTGGTGTTCGAAGGCTTCGTCTCGCGGACCGGTCTCGCACAGTTGGAACGCGTGCCGGTGTACCTCGAAGCCGTGCAGATGCGCATGCGCGCCCTCACCGAGCAGCCGGGCCGGGATCGCGCCTGGCAGAACGAGATCGACCGAGCGGCCGCTCTCTACGCCGAGGCCGGCGGGGTCGTCCCGCTGCCGGTCGACGCACCGAAGCGGCTCGTGCGCGCCCGGTGGCTGATCGAGGAGCTGCGCGTCAGCCTGTTCGCGCAGCAGCTGCGCACCGCGGAGCCCGTCTCGCTGCAGCGCATCCAGAAGGCGCTGCGCGACGAGTGACGCTCGGGCCGACGGTCAGGGCCTGTCAGGAGCACCCCGGTCCGCGTCAACCCCGCGAAATCGCCGACCCCCGGCTCGTACACTGGCGATGGCCCACCCCGCCGATCGCGCACTGCTGCTGGAGGCGACCTGCGCGACCCACCCGTCAACCGAGCATTGGAGAGTGCAGCATGAACGAGACCCCAGCATCCGACCAGGAGATCGAGGACGCGATCCGCGAGTTCCACGAAGAGCGCGCCTCAGAGGGAGTCACGGCGGCGCAATCTCTCGCATCGGTTTCGGTGTACGAAGGGATCGCGAAGGTCGTATACGAGTCGTCGCTGTCGCGAACCGACGCCGAGGCCTGGCTTTCTGAGAACTCGCTCGAGAACCTCGCGGCCTTCGCCGCCACCCCGCTCGCCCAGGCAACGCCGGAGTCGACGCGTATGCGCATGTCCACCGTGCGGGTGGAGGCGAGTCTTGCCGACGGAACGCCGCTCGGCGCTCTCGAGAACGCCGGCATCCGGGCGCTGAACGGTCTCGAGAAGTAGTTCGGGATCGCGCGGGCCGGGCCCCGGTCCGCGCACACGCGCTACTTATCCACAGCTTCCGTGAGCACCCGCCGCGCCTCGTGCAGCAGCTCAGGCTCCGTGATGAGGTCGTACCTCGTCGCGACCATCTGCATCACCGACGAGAAGTCGCGGCGGTTGCGATTCATGGCGTACGACAGCACGCCGAAGAGCATGCCGAAGCCCGCACCGATCGCGATGGCCGCGGCGAAGACCCCGAGGATCGCCCCGTTGTCGGGCTGGAAGATGAACAGCAGGAGCCCGAGAAAGAGGCCCAGGTACGCGCCCGAGAGCGCGCCCATGAGCGCGACGCGACCGTAGGTGAGTCGGCCGGTGACCCGCTCGACGCTGCGCACGTCGTTGCCGACGATGCTGATCTGCCGCACGGGAAAGCTGGCGCGCGCGAGCACGTCGACGGCGTGCTTTGCATCCTCGTAGCGGTCATAGGTCGAGACGATGTCGCCCTTCGGGATCTCGGGAACCAGCGGGAGACGCGATGACCGCATGGGTCCACCAGGAGTACTCATACTGCGATTCTCCCATTGTCGACCGCATAAGGGGTGCAGCAGCCGCCAACACCACTCGTGATTCAGCTCCGAGCGTACGAAACGACGGCCTGCGGGTAGCCCGCCACGGGCAGCTTGCGCACCTCGAGCGAATCGAGCGCTACGAGGGTGATACCGTCCCAGCCCTCGTTCCGTGTGTTGCCGCCTGCGACGGCTGCGAACTCTGACCCGCCGGCATCGGTCCACACCGCGACGGTCTCATGGGGCACGTCCATGGGCACAATTCGCTCCGGTGCTGCGCCCGTCTCGGCCGAGACGTCGAGCAGCGACAGGTTCGCCGAACCATCGGCATTGCCGAACGCGCCCGTGCCGACCGTGAGCAGCGTGCTTCCCGCAAGGGCGGTGCCGTGCGCGTGCGAGTTCGCCGTGCTTGCGATCGAAGCGGTCGCCCCCGTGAGCGGATCGAGCCTGACCACCACCCGGCCCTGATACGGGAGCAGGATCCCGCCCGCTGCGTCGACCGCACCGTAGTGGGGCTTCTCCCACGATGCGAGGCCGCCCTCGGTACCGAACGGTGCGACCACGTGGCTCACGGGGGCGAGCGTCGCCGCATCGACGACGGTCACAGTGAAGCCGTCATGGTCGACCGTCGCGGCCCATGCCCCGTCGGGGGCGACAAGCACGTCGAAGGGTCGCAGCCCGATCGGAGCCGATCCGATGAACTTTTGCGTTTCGGTGTCGAACACCTCGAGCGCGTACGCGCCGTCGCCCGCGGTCACCGCGACGTATACCCGCCCGCTGTCCGGGGACACGGCGAGGCCCAGTCCGCCCGGGCGGTACTCGCCCGATTCGATTCGACTCGCCGGGTGCGCGTACGGCACGAGCGCTCGTCGCGTCGCACCGAGAAGGTCGATCACCGCGAGACCCTCGGCGGTCGCGGCGTACCCGGTGCGACCGTCGGCGGCGACCCCGACACCCCAAGGTGCGGCGCCGACGGTGACCTGCTGCACAGCGTCGGCATCGGGCCGGGACGGGTCGATGATAGCGACCGCGTCGGACTGCGCGAGTGAGGCGAGCAGCAGCACGGCGGGCGCTGCCGCTTCTGGCGCGGGGTCGCGCTCAGGTACGGGGTGTGCCCGGGGCTCGGGATCGCGGAGCGCAATCTCCCGCTGCGGTTCCGGCGCGCAACCGGCGAGCAGCACACCTGCCGCGGCGAGCCCGCCCCACGCGGTGAAACCGATCACGCCGCGGCGCGAGACACGGCGAGGAAGCGGAGGATCGGGGTGCATGCCACAAGTATCGCCGCCCGTCGCTGAGCGGTACCGTAGTGGGGTGAGTACTTCGAGGGTCTTCGTCGGTCGGCTCGCCGGCCGCGGCGTGTTCGATCCGGTCGGCGACCGCATCGGCAAGGTGCGAGATGTGCTGGTCGTCTTTCGGGCGGCGAGCGCGCCGCGGGTCGTCGGCTTGATCGTCGAAATTCCGGGCAAGCGCCGCGTCTTCGTGCCCATCGGTCGCGTCACTTCGATCGGTTCCGGTCAGGTCATCACCACCGGACTCATCAACGTGCGCCGGTTCGAGCAGCGCGGCGGTGAGACGCGCATGATCGCCGAGCTCATCGGACGCGACGTGCAGTTGGCTCAGTCGCCTCCCGGGCAGCCCACGAGCGCGCGCATCGAGGATGCCGCGATCGAGCGCAGTCGTTCGGGCGAGTGGCTTGTCAGCGAGGTGTTCGTGCGCCTTCCGAAACCCGCGGCACCGTTCAGCCGGGGCGATGCCCGCATCGTGCGCTGGGCCGAACTGCGGCTTCCGACTTCTACCGAGGGCACCCGGTCGGCTGAGCTCCTCATCCAGACGCTGGTCGATCTGAAGCCGGCCGACCTCGCCGAGGCGCTGCTCGAACTCCCCCAGCCCCGCATGATCGAGGTGATCGAGGAACTGCCAGATGAGCGCGTCGCCGATGCCCTCGAGGAGATGAGCGAGCAGGATCAGCTCGCGCTGCTCGCTCAGCTGCCGTCCAGCCGCACAGCAGACGTTCTCGATCGCATGGAGGCCGACGACGCGGCAGATCTCATCTCGGCGCTGCCCGCCGCGCAGGGCGCCGAGCTGTTGAACCTCATGGAGCCCGAGGAAGCGGAAGACGTGCGCCGACTGCTCGAGTACGACGCCGATACCGCCGGCGGTCTCATGAGTCCGGCGCCGATCGTGCTGGCCGCAGAGTCGAGCGTTGCCGAGGGTCTCGCCATGATCCGACGCGCGGAGATCTCCCCTGCGATGGCCTCAACGGTCTACGTCACCCACCCGCCGTACGAGACCCCGACGGGCGAGTACATCGGCCTCGCCCACTTCCAGCGCATGCTGCGGTTCCCGCCGCACGAGCGCATGGCGTCGCTGCTCGACGCCGAGATCGAGCCCGTGACGGTGCACGCGAGCGCCGCCGAGGTCTCGCGCCGCCTCGCGAGCTACAACCTCGTGGCGCTGCCCGTGGTCGACGAGCAGAACCGGCTCGTCGGGGTCGTCACAGTCGACGATGTGCTCGACCATCTCCTGCCCGATGACTGGCGGCACGCTGACGATGACGCACCTCTCGAGGCCGGAGCGGTCGGATGAGTCCCTTCAAGCGCGGCACTGGTCTCGACGCCCCGCGAGCTGCGAGCGGCCGTGGAGCCGCGCGCAACGACTCGCGCACGGGCAACAGCGAGCGCTTCGGTCGATGGACCGAGAGCATCGCCCGCGGTATGGGCACCCCCTGGTTCCTGTTCGCGCTCACCATCGTCTGCGTGGCCTGGCTGCTCTGGAACGCGTACGGCCCAGAGACGTACCGATTCGACTCGGCGGCCCTCGGCTTCACCGCGCTCACACTGATTCTCTCCCTGCAAGCCTCGTACGCCGCGCCGTTGCTACTGCTCGCGCAGAACCGGCAAGACGACCGCGACCGCGTGCAGATCGAGCAGGACCGCCAGCGCGCCGAGCGCAATCTCGCCGACACAGAGTTTCTTGCACGCGAGGTCGTGGCGCTGCGCCTCGCACTGAAAGACCTTCCCGACCGGGATTTCGTGCGGTCAGAGCTCAGGTCGCTGCTCGCCGAGCTCGCGGAGGACGACGCACCGACCGGCGCGCCCCGCGGCGGGGCGACGCGGGGCCGAGCGCGAAGCGACTCCCCCTCGGATCCCACGTCGAGTCGTCCAGATGACTGAACGGCCAGACACGGGCGTCGCTCGCGCCGTCTGGGATGCGTTGGATCGCGTCACGGATCCCGAGATCCTGCGTCCTATCACAGAGCTCGGAATGGTGCGCGAGGTGACCGTCGACTCCGCCGGGCGCGCAGACGTATCGATACTCCTCACCATCGCCGGCTGCCCGGCCGCGCGCCGCATCGAAGCGGACGTGCGCGCGGCGACGGAAGCCGCTCCCGGAGTGACGGAAGCGGCGATCGCGGTCGGCGTGATGTCGCCCGCCGAGCGCCGGAGCTTCATCGAACGGGTCCGCGGCGATCGCGGCGATCGCCCGCAGCAGTTCGGACCCGAGTCCCTGACTCGCGTCATCGCGGTGACCAGCGGAAAGGGCGGCGTCGGCAAGTCATCGCTCACCACCGGGCTCGCGGTCGCACTCGCACAACGAGGACTCACGGTCGGCCTGATCGACGCAGACGTGTTCGGATTCTCGATTCCCGGTCTGCTCGGATTGAGCCGCGACGGCCGCACCGAACAGCCCACGCGCGTCGGCGAGATGATTCTGCCCCCGGTCGCCCACGGCGTCAAAGTGATCTCGATCGGAATGTTCCTCGGCGATGCGGATCCGCGAAGCACAGCGGTGTCATGGCGCGGTCCAATGCTGCACCGCACGATCGAACAGTTCTTGCGGGACGTGTGGTTCGGCGACCTCGACGTCCTGCTGCTCGATCTGCCTCCCGGTACCGGTGACATCGCGATCAGCATCGGTCAGCTGCTGCCGCAGGCCGAGGTGCTCGTCGTCACCACTCCGCAGGAGGCCGCAGCGGATGTCGCGGTGCGCAGCGCCCTCGTCGCGCGGCAGACCGGGCAGCACGTGATCGGCGTCGTGGAGAACATGGCCGGTCTCGCGCAGCCCGACGGGAGCGTGCTCGATCTCTTCGGGTCAGGAGGCGGCGCGCTGGTGGCCGAGCGTTTGAGCGATGCGGAGCACGGCATCGTGCCGCTGCTCGGGAGCGTGCCCCTGAGCCCGACGTTTCGGGAAGGCGGCGATGCTGGCGCACCTACCGTGCTCACTGATTCCACTGATCCGGCAGCCGCCGAGGTGATTCGAATCGCAGGAATGCTCGCGCAGGGCGGGCGCGGGCTCGCCCGGCGATCCCTCGGAATCAGCGTGCGGTAGTCTCCGAGCTGCCGTCGACCGTGCTACCGACGATCGGGCCTCGCGTGCCGCGCGGCGTTAGACGTCCACGGGCCGCTCGATCGGCGCGGGACGACCGAAGAGATACCCCTGGAACGCATCCACGCCGAGATCGCGCAGTCGCACGAACTGGGCCTCGGTCTCGACCCCTTCGCCCACCACCTGCAACCCGAAGATCCGTGCAAGCCGCACGATGGTCTCAGCGACCGCGGCGGTCTGCTCATCTCCGACGATCGAAGACACGAACGAGCGATCGATCTTCAACTGCTGCACCGGGAGCTGGCGCAGATAGCTGAGTGACGAATACCCGGTGCCGAAATCATCGAGCGATGCGTGCGCCCCGTCCTCGCGCAATCTCTCGAGCAGAGATATCGTTCGCGACAGATCTCGATGCAGCACGCTCTCGGTGAGCTCGAACTTCAACCGACCCGGAGCGATGTCGTATCGGGAGGTCACCTCGCGAACGCGCTCCACGAAATCGATCTCCTGCAACTGCCGCTCGCTCAAATTCACGGAGAGCGTCAATTCGCGGGTCGCATCGCTGTGCGCCCAGTGCGCCAGCACTTGGCAGGCCTGGTCGAGCACCCAGTCCCCGATCTGCACGATCATGCCGGTCTGCTCGGCGAGCGGAATGAACTCGTCGGGCGGAACCAACCCGCGGGTAGCGTGATTCCAACGAATCAGTGCTTCCCTGCCGATCACTCGACGATGTCGGTCGACGATCGGCTGGGCGAACAGTTGGAGCTCGCCCCGTGCGATACCTGCCCGCAGTTCGGAGACGAGCAGCATGCGTCCGTGCACCGCATCGAGCATGCGCTGCTCGAAACGCTGCGAGCGCCGCTGCCCGCTCAGTCGCCTGGCGCGCTTTCGCGCGATCTCGGAGCACTTGACGACCTCGTTGGCATCGTGCGACACAATGAACCCACACCGATTCTTCCCGTCCTCAGCACCGTCGGCCAGACCAGAGGCATGGGCGGAGGACGTCCAGAGCACGTGGCCGATACTGGCTCCCGCTCCGACGACAATGCCTGATCCGAGTTCGTTCGCGTCGGCCAGTGTATCGAACACGCGGTCGATGGTGTTGCTTACTGCCTGTTCGGCGTCTCGGAGATCGGTGCTGATACGAGGCAGCAGCACACCGTAGGTGTTCGAGCCGATCCTGCCGATGCGCGTGCGATCGCCTGCGAGAGTCTTCAGGCGCCGAGCCGCGCCGAGCAGGAGGCGGTCTCCGGCTTCGAATCCGAAGGCATCGTTCACGACCGAGAGCTGATCGACACTGACGGTGATGAAGGCTGAGAAGGAATCGCCGGCGGGCAGCGCGACGATCTCGTCGATGGCCCGCATCATGGCCGCACGATTGTCCAGGCCGGTCACCGGGTCAACGTAGGCGAGACGGCGCACTGCCGCCTCCGCTTCGTGCCGCTGCGTCTCCTCCGTGCGCAGAGCCACGTAACTCGTCGGCGTCCCCGCGCTCCCGATCAGCGGAATGATGGTCGTGTTGACCCAGTACTCCGAGCCGTCTCGCGCGCGATTGCAGATCTCGTCCTGCCAGACCCGCCCCGCCGTGATCGTGCGCCAGAGATTCGCGAAGAAGGCAGGCGGGTGGTGGCCCGAGCCGACGACCCGGTGCGTGCGTCCCAGAAGTTCATCGCGCGGATACTGCGAGAGTTCGCAGAAGCGATCGTTGACGTAGGTGATGCGGCCGATGGCGTCGGTGACCGCCACGATCGAGTGCTCATTGAGCGCGATCAGAATATCGTCGAAGACGTGCTGCGGTCGCGCGAGTCGCTCCTGCATCGTGCGCTGTTCGTTCGAGATTCCCCCGACGGCCTCATTGCGGTCGATCTCGTTGGCGGTCACCCGATGGTCCCGTCCATCACGTCGCTTCTTCGTCGAAGTGCAGCGTCCCTGCTGAGCCTTCTTCCGGATCCGGCCTGATCCGGCGGCGGGCCTCCGCATCGGCCATGTCGGATCGCCGAGACTTATCGCGAGCCTCGCGCTCGTCTTCCAGCAGCGCGTCTCTGATGATTCGGCGCGGATCGTACTGGCGCGGATCGAGCTGGCGCCAGTCCACATCGTCGAACTCCGGCCCCATCTCGTCGCGCAGTCGGTCTTTTGCGCCGTCAGCCATGCGTTTCACACTGCGAACCAGCTCACCGAACTTCTTCGCGTAGATCGGGAGGCGCTGCGGACCCAGCACGAACATGGCGATCACGAGGATCACCAGTATCTTGTCGATTGTCAGGCCCATGACCGCTATCGTAGCGCTCGGTCGCGCCCGACGACGGGAAATCGACCGAGTGCGCCGCGCCGCTTTGCCGTTGTCCCGCGTGTGCGACGAGGGGCGCCGCCGCGCGGCCCTACGCTATGAATGAAGATCGCTCTGCCCTGTCCCAGCGGCGCTGTGGAGCGGAGCACACCGGAGGATAACGTGAGCAAGCTCGAACGCAATTGGCAGTACGCCGAGCAATACCCCGGCGAGACCGAAGCGCTCGTGCGTGCGCGCAGACTCTCGCTCGAGCTGGGCATCGAGCCGGTGAGCCGCTCGGTCGGCGCCCAGCTCTCCGGCTTGACGGTGCTCGCGCGGGCCCAGGCCATCTGCGAGGTGGGCACGGGGGTCGGTGTGAGCGGGCTCTCGCTGCTGCGGCATGCTCCTGAGGCGACGCTCACCTCGATCGAAATCGAATCGGAGCACCTGCGCGAAGCCCGTGGCGTCTTCGCAGATGCGGGCATCGCCGCGTCACGTCTTCGCCTCATCGAAGGCGATGCGCGCCACGTCATGCCCCGTATGAATCTCGCAGCCTACGATCTGGTGCTCCTCGATGCCGAACCGACCCAGTTGCTCGAGCACTTCGAGAATGCGCTCGGCATCGTACGGCCGGGCGGGTGCGTAGTGGTGCCCGGCGCCTTCGCGCACGGCCGAGTTCCCGATCCCGCTTCCCGTGATGACGACACCCAGGCAATGCGGGATCTCCTCGCGCTGGTCGCCGAGTCGCCCGCGATCGCCCCGATCCTCTCCCCCGCCGGCGACGGCCTGCTCACCCTGGTGCGACTCGACGGGGAAGCGTCAGGAACACCGAACCCCCCACGGCGGTAGCCGCAGGGGGTTCGATCCGGAGGTGTGCAGGTGCGAGCCGCACATCCGGCTGACTAGTTGTCGAGCACGCCCGCGAGCACGTCGCGCAGTTGCGCCGCTTCCTGGTCGTTCACAGACACCACCAGACGTCCGCCGCCTTCGAGCGGTACACGAACCACGATCAAGCGGCTTTCACGCACCGCTTCCATGGGTCCGTCCCCGGTCCTCGGTTTCATTGCAGCCATGACGCCTCCTTGCAGGTTTGATGCACGGATTCCATTTTATCGGTTTCCACGCAGGCGGAGCTAATTTCCGCGTCGCGTCGTGACGCAGTTCATCACGAGATGTCGTGCGAGAGCCATGCTCGAAGCGCCGCCGCCGACGATTCGATCTGCGCAACCGGCACCCGCTCATCGTCCGCGTGGGCGAGCAGCGGATCCCCCGGGCCGAAGTTCACGGCCGGAATACCGAGTGCCGAGAACCGCGAGACATCGGTCCATCCGAATTTCGCCTTCGGCTCTTGGCCGACGGCGGCGACGAAACGCTGTGCCAAGGGGGCGTCGAGACCGGGGCGCGCGCCCGGCGCGAGATCGATGATCTCGACCTCATCGGCATCATCGAAGAATGCCCGCACGAACGCCGCCGCTTCTTCACCGCTGCGGCTCGGTGCGAATCGGTAGTTCACGTCGAACGAGCAGCGATCGGGAATCACGTTCCCGGCGACGCCGCCATCGATGCGCACCGCATTGAGCCCCTCGCGATATTCGAGGCCATCGACCACGATCCGCTCGGGTTCGAATACCGAGAGGCGTTCGAGAAGCGCGCCGGCGCGGTGAATCGCGTTGACCCCCATCCAGCTGCGCGCCGAATGCGCCCGCTTCCCGCCGACGCTCACCCGCGCGCGGAGGGTGCCGTTGCACCCTCCCTCGATCGTTCCGTTCGAGGGCTCACCCAGGATCGCGAAGTCCGCTTCGAAGAGGTGCGGATGATGGCGCATGGCACGACCGAGACCGCTCAGGTCTGACGCGACCTCCTCATGGTCGTACCAGATCCAGGTCAGGTCGACCGCCGGATCGACGAGCTCGATCGCCAGTGCGAGCTGCACGGCCACTCCCGCCTTCATGTCGACGGTGCCGCGCCCCCAGATCATCGGTTCGCCCGACGCGTCGTCTACCATGTCACGCACCGGCAGGTTGTCGTTGATCGGCACGGTATCGAGGTGCCCGGCGATCGCCACGCGGCGCTCACGGCCGAGTTCGGTGCGGGCGATCAACGTGTCCCCATCGCGCGTCACGGACAGGTGCGCAGCGTGCGCACCCAGCATGGCTTCCACAGCATCGGCGATCGCGCACTCGTCTCCGGAGACCGATGCGATATTGCAGAGCTGGCGTGTCAGCTCGACCGGGCCCATCGCGGGATCGAGGGCGAAAGGGGGCTTCGAGTTCGAATCACTGCTCACCGAACCAGCCTATTGCCTGACGCGGCGACCCGGACCTCACCCACGGGCTCGGCGACGATACGATGGAGCGCATGACTGCTTCCCGCTCCGCTTGGGCCGCCGGCATCGCCACGATCGCGACCGACGGCACCGTTCTCGACGCCTGGTTTCCCTCCCCCGTTCTCGGCACTCGCCCGGAGGATCGCGATCCTTGGATCGCCCCTGCAGAGCTGGCCGGTCTGACGGGCACCGATGAGTTGCGCGGTGTCGAACTCCGCTTCGTGAACGTCCAGATCGATCTCGACGCGGCCCCCGCATCGACGGAGGACGCGTACCTCCGGCTGCACCTGCTCTCGCACTGCCTCGTGCGCCCCAACACCCTCAATCTCGACGGCATCTTCGGGCGTCTCCCCAACATCGCATGGACGACCGCGGGCCCCATGCTGCCCGAGCAGTACGCCGCCCGTCTTCCGCAGCTCAAGCGCGCGGGCATCACCGCCGTGGGCGTCGACAAGTTCCCCAGGCTCACCGACTACGTGGTACCGCAGGGCGTGCGCATCGCTGACGCCTCCCGAGTGCGTCTCGGCGCGCACCTCGCGCCGGGCACCACGGTGATGCACGAGGGATTCGTCAACTTCAACGCCGGCACACTCGGCGTGTCAATGGTCGAAGGGCGCATCTCCCAGGGCGTCGTCGTCGGAGACGGCTCCGACATCGGTGGCGGCGCGTCCATCATGGGAACGCTCTCGGGCGGCGGCACGGAGCGCATCTCCGTGGGCGAGCGCGCGCTGCTCGGCGCGAACTCGGGTATCGGCATCTCGGTCGGCGATGACAGCGTCGTCGAGGCCGGTCTCTACGTCACGGCCGGCACGAAGGTCGTGCTGCCGCACGGCACCGCAGAGGCCCCCGACACGGTCGTGGAGGTGAAGGCCATTGAGCTCTCCGGACTCCCGAAGCTGCTCTTCCGTCGCAATTCACGCACCGGCGCCGTCGAGGTGCTTCCCCGTGAAGGCACGGGCATCGAGCTCAACGCGGCACTGCACGCGTAGCAAGGCCAGTAGCGGGTGGTCGGCCGCGAGACCCGCCGACCACCCGCCGCATTCCTGCGGTCTCCCGCCGCGACAACGATGCTAGGCCAGCAGGGTCTCGCCGATGTACCCGCCCTCGGCGCACCCTGGCGGGATGGCGAAGACGGCGGATCCGATCGGCGTCGTCCACTCATTGAGCAGGTCGAGTTCATCGAGGCGACGCTGGATCGGCACGAACTGCTTCGTCACGTCGGCCTGATACGAGACGAAGAGCAGGCCGCTATCGGAGATCTCCGCTCCGGCCGGCGCGTGATCGTAGTTGTACGCGCGCCGAAAGATGCGCTCGTCCGTGTTCTCGGAGCGCGCCCGGCGAATGTGCGAGAACTCCGGAATCACGGGAAACCCGATGCTCGTTTTCGCCTCGAATTCGGGTTCGTCGTGCTCGTGCACCCCGGTGAGCGGCGCACCGTTTGCGAGCGTGCGCCCCACCGATTGCTCTCGCCCGCTCCGGTCGAGGCGATCCCACTTGTCGAGATTCATGTGCGTGCGGCGCAATACGAAGCTCGTGCCGCCCGCGAGCCAGCCCCCGTTCGCCCACACCAGCTGTGCGAAGTCGTCGTCGTCGGGCGACGGGTTGGTGGTTCCGTCTACTTGCCCGAAGAGGTTGCGCATGGTGGTGCCGGGCTTCTCAGACCCGATCGCGCGACGGAACCCGGCCTGCGTCCATCGCACGGATGCAAAGCTCCGCGCATCCTTGAGGAGCATGCGCGTGGCGTGGGCGACGGTGAATGCGTCATCCGAGGCGATCTGCAGCAGCAGATCTCCATCGTTCCATGCGGCTTCGAGGCGGTCGATCGTGAATGCAGGCAGGGGCCCGAGCCATGCGGGAAGCGCACCTGATCCTGCCGCTCGGGTCACGAACTCGGGGCCGAAACCAAACGTCACGGTCAGCCTCGCGGGCACGGTCACGAGCTCCGGCTCAGAATCGGCCAGAGCCGGCTCGCCCTGCGTCAGCCGTGCAGCATCCTCGGTGAGGATCTGCATCATCCGTCGCAGGGCGGCCCGATCGGTCTCGGCGTGCAGGTCGAGCGCCACGAACGTCGCGTGCGCTTGGGGGGTCGTCGCGATCCCGGCCTGGTGCGTGCCGTAATAGTCGACCGTCTCGTTTCCGTGAAGGGCAGCCGCAGCGTCGCGCGACCGGCTGCTGGCACTTTCAGGTTGCGAACGGTTGAGGAGTACGTCTGCGCCGACCGCCGCGGCCGCGCCGATGCCGGCGACGGCTCCTCCGAAGAGAAGCCCCCGCCGGCTGACGCCAGACCGCCCGGTGTGGTCGGTGGTCCGGTCCGAGCTCATTCGGAGTGACCGCCCATATCCGTGTCCTCGTCCATGTTCATGTCCTCGCCCATGTCCATGCCGTCCATGTCCATCTCCTCGCCGCCCTCGTAGTTCTCGTTCGCGCCCGCGTAGTCCTTGGCGGGCACGGTGAACTCGGAGGTGGAATCATCGGAGAAGGTCAGGGTGAACGTGATCTCGTCGCCGGCCTGAATCGGGTTCGTGAGATCCATGAGCATGATGTGGTTTCCGCCGGGCTCAAGGGAGAGGCTTTCGCCTGCCGAAATGGTGAAGCCGTCGGTCTTCTCGCGCATGATCATCTCGCCGGTCTCGTTCTCGACCGTCTCGTGGAGCTCGAGCGCGCTCGATGCTTCCGTATCGACCGACACCACGGTGACATCGCTCGTGCCGGTGTTCTCGAGGTCCCCGAAGGCGGCCGACATGCCGCTGTCGGCCGCCTTGACCCAGCCGTTCACCATGTCGACTGAATCACCGGCGGGTGCGGCTGGTGCGGTCGACTCCTCCGGCGAACCAGCGGAGGCGCTGCAGCCGGTGAGCGCAATGAGCGCAGCTGCGGTCAGAGCGAGGAAGGTGGTCTGGGAGTTTCGTGCATGCATGATGATGCCTTTCAAGATATTTACGTGATGTGCAGAATTCGGATCGTCAGTTCGACGAATCCGAGAGTGCGCGCTTGGCGCGCTTGCGAAATGACCAGGCGCCGAAAAGCACGAGCGCTCCGCATGCGCCCGCTGCGCCGATGCCGACGGTTCTCCAGATGGGTGACTGCTCTGCCGAAGTCGCTTCCGCGGAAGGCGACCGCTCCGAGGCTGCCGGTTCCACCGGCGCTGCGGGTTCGTCGGATGCTGCAGAATCTGCGGGTTCTGCGGGTTCTGCAGCCGAGGCACCCGGCTGAGACCCCTCGTCACCGACGGTGAACGGGACGATGCCGCTGATCGGGTGGCCATCAGACGATACGACGCGCCATCGCACTTCGTATGATCCGTCGGGAAGTTCGCCGTCAATCGGCGCACTCACCGTGGGTCCGTCGAGGTTCGGCTCGGCCGCCACCCACTCTCTGCCGCCCTGATCGACCAGCAGGATCACTGCGCCGACCGTCAGAACCGCGTCGGAGAACTCGAGGGAGACCTCCGTCGGCGATAGCTGCAGCACTGCCGATTCCGCTGGATCACTCGAGAGAAGCTGATCATGCGCGAAGGCAGGACTCTCCGCTCCGAGCACCAGCAGCACGGCGCCGAGGGCACTCGACCACATCCGGCCGCGCAAGTGACGGCGCGAACGCAGCAACTGCAATGGACGAACGGGACGGATTGGACGGATAGAACGAGTAGAACGGGTTGCACGACTGAACAGCGCACAGGGCATGCTCGAACCTCACAGGGTCACTCAGAGCGGTCGTCGACGTCAGACAGCGTCACCATCTCAGGCAGGCACTCGCGTGTAGTCGGAGAGGTGACGGTGTCTGCGGGGGCGCGTACACCCAGGCGCGTCTGGAGCGCGGAAGCATGGGAGCTCCGCGCGTGCGCTACGGGCGTAGGCGGTTTCCCGCGTTCGCACTGGCACGTGCATTCGCCGATCCGATTCGGAAGTGCGGGGGCGAATCACGTGACTGCGACGGGAACGTCAGCGGCGTTCGGCGAGCAGCGGAGGGCCACGATGCGCCAACACGGATGGGTGACACCCGATCGGCAATACCGAGGCATCTACGCGGCTGAACCGGGACGCTTCCGGCGCCGCGGTACCGAAGACTCGTGCAATCGGAACCTCCACGCACAAGCGTGCCAGGATCATCCGCCTGAGCGCAGCAACCGAGGCGAGTACCGATTCTGCACTGTACAGCGCAGCGACCGTGAGCACACAGGCGACCGAGTGCGCGATCCACATGCCGACGCTCGCGTGCGCCAGGTGAGCGCTCGGAGTCGACGCCATGTCGAGTCCCTGGGCGCCGCCGTGCAGGTGATGCGGCGCCGCATCCATGGTCGACGAGGCGCTCCGTGGTGTTCCGAGTATGAACAGCGCGTGAAACAGGAACTGGCTCGCTGCGACCGAAAGCGTGAGCCGGAACAGCGAAAGCGACCTGCCTGCCAGTGCGACGCACACCAGGCTCGACAGCACCAAGGGAACGAGAATTCCCATCGTTCCCGGCAGATCGCCACCGCCGCCCACGTGCGAGAGCAGAGCTACGAAGGTCGACACCGCTGCTGCTGCGACGCCGCGCGCGGCGATGCGTGAGCGGGTCGTCGACATGGTGCCATTCTCTCAGACGGACAACGAGATGTTGCACGCAGTGACGAATACGGAGCCGAGCGCCATCGGTGCGTTCAGCTCCGTTCTGGTCTCATTGAACGGGAAATGTCGATGGTTCCCGGTCCACTCGCGCAAGACTGAGTCGGTGTGATCCATGTCGCAGGGGGCTGCCATGTCGCAGTAGCCACCTCGCATCACAATGGAGTGCATTCTTGAGAACGTCTACCCGCCCCTGGATCGTCGGTCTGTGCTGGCTCACCGTCATGTTCGACGGCTTCGACATCGTCGCGCTGGGCGCCACGATTCCCATTATGACGAGCGAGGCCCACGGCCATCTCGGTGTGACCGTCACCGACATGACGTTCGTCTCCACGATCTCCCTCGTGGGCGTAGGACTCGGTGCGCTGCTCATCGGGCCGCTTTCAGACCGACTGGGTCGCCGCGGTGCGCTGATGCTGTGCATCGCGGTCTTCTCGATCTTCACCCTGCTCTTCCCGCTCATGCCGGCCGTCGCACTGATGGGCGTCGCCCGACTGATCGCCGGCCTCGGACTCGGCGGATGCATGCCGATCGCGCTCACGATGATGCAGGAGTCGGCACCGGGCGGGCGCAAGGCGGGCGCGTCGACCTTCACCATGACCGGATACCACGTGGGCGCGGTGCTCGCCTCGCTCGCCGCGTTCTGGGCGCAGGAGCACTGGGCCTGGCTCTTCACCCTCGGCGGTGTGCTCGGTCTGGCGGTGCTTCCGATCATGTGGTTCAAGCTGCCGGAGACGCACGACCCGGCGGGGACCCCGAGCATCGCACTCCCGGAGCACCGCTCCAGCGTCCGCGACCTCTTCTCGGACGGCCGGGGCCGAGCGACCCTCGGGCTCTGGGTTGCGGCGTTCATGGGCCTGCTGCTCGTCTACGGCTTGAACACGTGGATGCCGAAGATCATGGAGCTTGCGGGATACAACATCTCGAGCTCGCTCGTCATGCTGCTCGTGCTCAACGTGGGCGCGGTCATTGGCCTGCTGATCGGCGGGCGGGTCGGCGACGCCCGCGGCATCAAGGGAACCACCCTCGTCTGGTTCACCACTGCAGCCGCCCTCCTCACACTGCTCAGCGTGAAGATCACGAATGACCTCGCCCTCAACCTCGTCATTCTCGTCACCGGCGTCTTCGTGTTCTGCGCGCAGGTGCTGGTGTACGCCTTCGTCGGGTACATCTACCCCAGGGCGCTCGTCGCCACCGGCATGGGCTTTACCGCTGGTATCGGGCGTCTCGGCGCGATCGCCGGTCCCTGGGTCACCGGAGCGCTGGTCGCCGCGGGACTCGCCTACCCCGGCGGTTTCTACCTCTTCGCAGGAGTCGCGATTCTCGGCGTACTCGCGACAGCAATTATTCCGAAGCCGAAGCCGCAGCCGCACTCGGGGCCGGAGGCGCCCGTCATCCGGGAGCTGCATGACGCCGTCGACGGGTGAAGTGCTGATCTGTGCCCGCCATGGCCGGATCCGCGACCAGCAGGATCACGGCGTCGACGTAATGAAGGGAAGTTGAGAATATGGCCAATTCGGCGAGCGGCGACTCCGTCATCGGTCGAGTCATGCGCATCATCGACTCATTCTCGGAAGATCGAACGGTGCAGACGGTGAGCGAGATCGGTCGCCGCGCACGACTGCCGCCGTCGACGGCTCACCGCATGATCGGAGAACTCGTCGCGAACGGCATTCTCGAACGCGATGCAGAGCACCGCGTTCGGCTCGGCATGCGACTGTGGGAGCTCGCGCTTCGCGGCTCGACTGCGCTCAAACTGCGGCAGGCCGCGCTCCCGTATATGGAGCGCGTGCAGTCGGCGATCCGGGAGCATACCCAACTCGCCGTGCTCGAGCAGGAGGAGGCACTGTGCCTCGAGCAACTCTCCGACCCGAATGCCGGCGCGAATGCGACCCGTATCACGGGTCGACTTCCCCTGCACGCATCCTCGTCGGGACTCGTGCTCCTGGCGCACGCCGACGCACGCCTCCGCGAGCGCGTGCTCGCCGCACCGCTGCGCAGGGTCGGGCCGGGAACCATCACCGATCCGTCGCGCCTGCGTCGAACGCTCGACGAGATTCGACGCGTGGGCCGCGTCGTCGCTCCCGCCTCCATCGAGGAGGTTTCCACTGGCGTCGCCGTGCCGGTCCGGAGCGCTGGGGCGGTCATCGCAGCGCTCTCCGTCGTGCTCCCCAGAGAGCGGCCGCCGGGTGCGGCGATCGAGGAACTCGTCGTGGCTGCACGCGGGATCGAGCGGAGCTTGAGCACGAGCACTCGCTAGAGCGCCTGTCCGTGTCACCCGTGTCCCGCACGTCTCCCATGCCGAGAGCAACCGCTGAATCAGGCCTGAGCCGCGACCCTGGCGAAGAGATCCGGAGCCTTGCGATCGAAAATCGCGGCTCCCCATCGCACACCGCCCCAGCACGCGAAGATGCCAGATACCACACCGACTGCGAGTGTGACCCACGCCCACAGCGGACGTCCGGTCACTCCCGCCGCGATCGTGAACGCGATAGTGGGCAGCGCAATCACGGTCAGCGCTCCATACGAACCGGCCATGCCGACGAGACTCAGCATTCCAGCGCCGGGCTTCGATGCAAACGGGTTCTCCCCCGTCTGCGGAACCGGCATGACGAATATAGCGGAACACACGCTCGCGACACCGAAGCCTCCGAGCGTGACCACAGCAGTGAGCCCGGCCAGCGTCGGGAGCTGATCGAAGCGGTCGACGAGCGCCGTCGTCACGACCGCCACGAGAACGATGAGCGGCACGGCCACGAGAGCGTTCGCCCACACCCGGCCGAGACGATCGTCTATTCCACGCACACCTCTCAGCAGGTGCACGCTGAAGGCCGTGCCGTCATAGGAGACGTCGGCGAACGTACTGAGCGAGAGCAGCGCCGCTACGAGCACCGTCGATGCGGGGAGCAGGATCGGCTGGCCGATCGACGCCGACATGAAGCCGAAGACGATCGGCATCACGAGCACGACGATGAGGCTCTGGAGATATCGCGGATCACGCAACCAGTAGATGAATGCGCGCGCGGCGATGGCCCCGCGTGGCGACGCGGGGAAGCGGCCCAGCCACCCGAGGCCGGCACTCCCCTTCGCACGCGAACCTGCCGCGAGGGCGCCGAGATTGGCGCGATACAGACGCGCCCAGGCAAAGAAGAGCACCACAGGCGTTCCCAGCGCAATGAGCAGTTTCGCACTGGCCGCAAGCCAGGCGCCGCCTGCGATCTCGGCCGGCACAGCCCACACCGCACCGAGCGGAGACCAGGACAGCCCGTCGGCGATGACCGGCAGCCGATCCGAGATCGACGCCACGCCGTCGCTCACCACGGAGATCAGTGGACCGACCAGCACGAGCACGAGCAGCAGCAGCGCACCGATGATTTCGCGGAAGCGTCGGTGCCCGGCCGCGCGTGAAAGCGCTGTGACGGTGAACTGGCAAGCCAGCACGCAAGTTGCGGCAGCAACGGGAGCGAGCACGACCGCGGCAATGATCGCCGCCGGCGATCGGAACCAGGCGATCGCTGTGCCGGCGGAGAGCAGGAGGGTCACCAGTCCCGGAATTCCCACCAGACTCGCGATGCCGATGCCGGCGAGCTGCACGGCCGGGCGCATCGGCATCGAGGCGAGCCGTGCTGGGTCGAGGGTGCGATCCATGCCCGTTGAGAGGATGGGGGCGAACACCCATCCCAGCACGAGGCCGGAGCCCGCGAGGATGAGCACGGTTCTGGCGAGCTCCGAGGCTCCGATGGCGAGTGCGACAAGGCCGAAGAATACGAGCGCGAGCACGCCGAGCCCGTACAGCGCACCGATGATGGCACCCACCAACTGCCAGGGGTGTCGGCGCAGCGTGTTCCACATCACGACGAAGCGCAGCCGCACGAGCACACGGATTCGCGCCGCCGCCCCAGTCGGCGCTGCCGGGGCAGCGGACGTCAGGAGCGACTCAGCCACGAGGGGCCCTCCACGTGCGCGCGACCTCCGACCAATTCGACGAAGCGCTCCTCGAGCGTCGACGCCCCGCGCACCTCGCTCACGCTCCCGGCAGCGAGCACACGCCCGTCGGCGATGACGGCAACGTGATCGCATAGGCGTTCGACCAGGTCCATGGAGTGGCTCGACACGATCACCGTGCCTCCCCCGCGCACGAAGCTCTGCAGAATGTCGCGGATGTTGGCCGCGGAGACGGGATCGACGGATTCGAACGGCTCGTCGAGCACGAGCAGTCGCGGCGCGTGCACCAGTGCGCAAGCGAGCGCGATCTTCTTCGTCATGCCCGCCGAATAGTCGACGACCAGCGTGTGCGCTGCCGCGGTGAGATCGAGCATCGTCAACAAGTCGGCGCAGCGCCGCGCAACGGTCTCACGGTCGAGCCCACCGAGCAGACCGGTGTACGTGATCAGCTGCTCGCCCGTCAGCCGGTCGAACAGCTTCACCCCGTCAGCGAGCACTCCCACGAGCTGTTTGGCCTCCGTGGGGTTCTGCCAGACGTCCACCCCCGCGATGCGCGCATAGCCTGCGTCGGGACGGAGCAGCCCGGTCGCCATCGACAACGTCGTCGTCTTGCCCGCGCCGTTCGGCCCGACGAGCCCGAAGCACGAACCGGTGGGGATATCGAGCGAGACGCCGTTGACCGCGATCTTCTCGCCGAAGCGCTTCGCGAGTTCGCGGATCTCGAGCGCGGGTATGGTCGGTGTCGAATCCATACCTTCAGCCTAGCGAAATGCGTCGAATTCTCGGGCGCGCACGATCACCGATCGAGGTGGCGCTCTCCGGAACCGATGTAGAGCTGCTGGGGGCGGCCGATCTTCGTCTGGGTGTCTTCACGAGCCTCGCGCCATTGAGCGATCCAGCCCGGCAGTCGTCCGATCGCGAACAGCACCGTGAACATGCGCGTGGGGAACCCCATCGCCTTGTAGATGACGCCGGTGTAGAAATCGACGTTCGGGTAGAGCTTGCGCTCCTTGAAGTAATCGTCTTCGAGCGCGATCTGCTCGAGCTCCTGGGCGAGACCGAGCAGCGGATCGTTCACACCGAGCTCTTCGAGCACCCGAGCAGCGCTTTCCTTCACGATGCGCGCACGCGGATCGTAGTTCTTGTACACACGGTGCCCGAAGCCCATGAGCTTCACGCCGTCTTCCTTGTTCTTGACCTTCTCGACGAACGTCTCGACACTCTGCCCCGAATCGCGAATGCGCGCGAGCATGTCGAGTACGGCTTCGTTGGCGCCGCCGTGCAGGGGGCCCGAGAGCGCGTTGATGCCCGCGGAGACGGAGGAGAACATATTCGCACCAGTCGAGCCCACGAGTCGCACCGTCGACGTCGACGCGTTCTGCTCATGGTCGGCGTGCAGAATGAGGAGCTTGTCGAGGGCATCGACCAGCACGGGGTTCATGTCGTACTTCTCGGCCTTGTTGCCGAAGTTGAGCCGCAAGAAGTTCTCGACGAAGTTGAGGTTGTTGTCGGGGTAGAGAAATGCCTGGCCGATGGACTTCTTGTGCGCATACGCCGCGAGTACCGGGAGCTTGGCCAGCAGGCGGATCGTGTTCACCTCGACGAACTCGGGAACGGCGGTGTCGAGCGACGACTCGTAGTAGGTCGACATGGTCTGCAGACCGCCCGAGAGCACTGCCATCGGGTGCGCCGTATGCGGCACGCCCTCGAAGTAGTAGCGCATGTCCTCGTGCAGCAGCGTGTGGCGACGGATCTCCTCATCGAAGGCGCCGAGCTGGTCTGCCGTGGGCAGCTCGCCGTAGATGAGCAGATAGGCGACCTCGAGGAACGTGGAGTGCCGCGCGAGCTGCTCGATCGGGTACCCGCGGTAGCGCAGGATGCCCTCTTCACCGTCGATGTACGTGATCTTCGACTTCGTCGACGCCGTATTCACGAATCCGTAGTCGAGCGCCGTGTGCCCGCTCTGCTTGGTGAAGGTGCTCACATCGATGGCGGGGTGCCCGTCGACAGCATCGACGATCGGGAATTCGGCAGATCCACCGGGGAAGGTCAGCTTGGCGGTGGCCGGTCCCTGCGTCGATTCGGTCACGTCGTCTCCTCGTGAGGTCTCAAAGCTGGCGTTGCGTCGGATATGACACGGCCATTCCTATCACCCTATCGGCTCTGAAGGGAACCGTGGGTCGCGCCACGTGGGTGCCGCACTCGGCTCAGAATATCTCGATGTGAAGCGAAATGTCGATTCGAGCCGAGTCACGTGGTGCGCGTTGCAGCATCCCGGATGCGAGCCGCCGCCGCAGCGATATGGGCATCGGGAGCGGTCAGCGCCAGCCGCACGTGGCGGGGAGAGTGATCACCGTAGAAGTGACCCGGACCGACGATGACGCCGAGTCGCGCAAACTCAGCGACGGCATCCCACGCGTCTTCCCCGCGCGTCGCCCACAGATAGAGTCCTGCCTCGCTGCCCTCGATCTCGAAGCCGGCGGCCTCGAGCGCGGGGCGCAGCGTGTCTCGTCGCCCGCGGTAGCGCGCGCGCTGCTCATCGACGTGCGCCTCATCGGCGAGCGCGGCCACCATCGCGGCCTGCACGGGTGCCGGCAGCATCAGTCCGGCATGCTTGCGCACGGTGAGCAACTGGGACACCAGCTCGGGGTCGCCGGCGAGGAAAGCCGCTCGATACCCGGCGAGGTTCGACTGCTTGCTCAGGGAGTAGATGCTGAGCACGCCGCGATGGTCGTCGCCCACGACGCGCGGATCGAGGATGGACGGGATCGGGCGCTCGTCCCAGGGCGCGTCCCACCCGAATTCGGCGTAGCACTCGTCTCCGGCGATCACCGCCCCCAACTCACGGGCGCGCTCCACAGCCGCGCGCAGCGCCTCGACGTCGAGCACGCGTCCGTCGGGGTTCGAAGGCGAATTGATCCAGACCAGCTTCGTATGCTCGGGCCACTCAGCGGGATCGTCGGCCGCAACGGCATCGGCCCCCACCAATGCAGCTCCCATCGCGTAGCTCGGGTAGGCGATCGAGGGGAAGACCACGGCCTCCCCCGCGCCGATTCCGAGCAGGAACGGCAGCAGCGCGACGAGTTCTTTCGAGCCCACGGTGGGGAGCACGGCGTCGGCAGGCACCGTCACGCCTCGTCGGCGGGCGAACCACTCGGCGATCGCCTCACGCAGCTCCGAGGACCCTGCCGTTGCCGGGTACCCGTGGGCGTCCGTCGCCGAGGCGAGCGCCTCACGTACGGAGGCGGGAGTCGGATCCACCGGGGAGCCGACCGAGAGATTCAGCGCCCCCTCCGGGTGCTCGGCCGCCGTCGCGGCGTACGGCTCCATTGCGTCCCACGGGTAGTCGGGCAGTGCCTGACGCATGCCGGGCTACTCGCCCTGGGGAGGCAGCGCGGCGATGATCGGGTGATCGAAGTCGTACACACCCGTTTTCGCAGCACCACCGGGCGACCCGACCTCGTCGAAGAACTCGACGTTGGCCTTGTAGTAGTCCGCCCACTCCTCCGGAAGGTCGTCCTCGTAGTAGATCGCCTCGACCGGGCAGACCGGTTCGCAGGCCCCGCAGTCGACGCACTCATCAGGATGAATGTAGAGCGACCGTTCGCCCTCGTAGATGCAATCGACTGGGCACTCGTCCACGCACGCGCGATCTTTCACGTCGACGCACGGAAGAGCGATCACGTACGTCACGGGAACCGCCTTTCGCTCGGGAGGAGCCGGGAGAGCCCGGCAGTATCCATCCTACTCGCGCCGTCCGGCCCGTTCTGCGCCGTGTCGTCAGCCGTCGAACGGCCGGGTCGGAATCGAAGTCGTGACCACCGGCACCTCTGCTGAGAGTTCAGACCCCAGGCCGCCGTCGCCCTCGCGCGGGAGCATGCCGGCCGAGAGGCCGGTGAACGATCCGAGGTTCGGCCCCTGATCCGCCAATTCGACCTCGACGGGCTCACCCGCGACGATCCTCACATCTTGCTCGCGCACCCGAACCACCACGGGACCGGTGCCCTCGATGAGCTCGAACCGCATCCGCTCGGGCTCGAGGCGCACTTCGAACCGCTGCCCGCGCCACTCGAGGCGGAACTCGAGCGACCCCCAGTGATCGGGCAGACGCGGGTCGAAGGTCAGTTGGCGACCGACATCGCGCATTCCCGCGAAGCCCTGCACCAGCATCATCCAGACTCCGCCGGTGGAGGCGATGTGCACGCCGTCCGCCGCGTTGCCGTGGAGGTCGTCGAGATCGACTCGCAACGCGTGATCGAAGTACTGATAGGCGAGATCGCGATATCCGACCTCCGCCGCGATGATCGACTGCACGACCGCAGAGAGGGTCGAGTCGCCCGTGGTGAGGGCGTCGTAGTAGTCGAAGTTTCGTCGCTTCTCGTCGAGCCCGAACTCGTTGCTCGCGAGCAGCAACGCGAGCACCACGTCGGCCTGCTTGAGCACCTGGAAGCGATAGATCACCAGGGGGTGGAAGTGCAGCAGCAGCGGCTTCTGCTCCGGAGGCGTTGCCGCGAGATCCCAGACCTCTCGATCCAAGAAATGCGCGTCCTGCGGATGAATTCCGAGCGCGGAAGAATACGGAACGGTCATCCCTTCAGCCGCGCGCTCCCACGCATCGATCTCATCAGATGTCAGACCGAGACGGTCGACGAGCACGCCATAGTCGTTCGGAGCCTCTGCCGCGAGCCGGCGCGCCACCTCGACCGCGAACCGGAGATTGAAGCGCGCCATCACATTGGTGAACAGATTGTCGTTCACAACGGTCGTGTATTCATCCGGCCCGGTGACCCCGTGGATGTGGAAGCGCTCTACGCCGTCGGGATCCCGTCGCCAGAACCCGAGACTCGCCCACAGCCGAGCGGTCTCCACGGCGATGTCAGACGCGCCCGAGAGCACGTACTCGAGATCTCCGGTCGCAGCGACGTACCGGGCGAGCGCATAGGTGATGTCTGCGTTGATGTGATAGCCGGCGGTGCCGGCGGCATAGTAGGCGCTCGCCTCCTCACCGTTGATGGTGCGCCAGGGGAACAGCGCCCCGTCCTCGTTCAGCATCGCTGCGCGCATGCGCGCCTGGGGCAGCATCCGCTCCCGTGCGCGCAGTGAATTGCGCGCCCACAGCGGTGAGGTGTAGGTCAAGAACGGCAGCACGTAGATCTCGGTGTCCCAGAAGTAGTGACCGCCGTAACCCGATCCGGTGAGCCCCTTCGCCGCGATGCCGCGCCCATCGGCTCTCGCCGAGGCTTGCGCCACCTGGAAGAGGTTCCATCGAATTGCCTGCTGCACCCCCGGGTCGGCGTCGACCCGCACGTCGCTGCGCGCCCAGAAGTCTTCGAGGTACGCCCGCTGCTTCTCCCACCGGTCCTCCCGCGGCTCGGCATTCGCACTGTTCAGGGAGTGGATGCAGCGATCGATCATCTCTGAGAGCACCGCGGTCGAGGAGTAATGGTAGGCGACCGTCTTCACGAGATGCACCGTGCGGCCTTCTCGCGCCGTGCCCTGGTAGACGTGCCGCACTCGATCCTGCGACTTGTCGATGCGGTGGCGCCAGTCATCCTCGTCGCCGTCGCCGCCGTCGAAATGGTGATCGACCCCGACGCCGAGGGTCATCCTCGAGTCGTGCACTCGGTAGCTGAGCACGGAGCGCCCACCGTCATGGAGAGTCTGCCCCGGATCGAGAATGCGCTCGGTGAACTGCTCCGCCTGGCGAGGATCGAAGCCGCCCTGTGCGGCAGCAGGGGTCTCCGTATTTATCCGGCCGAGATCCTGACGGTTCACGATGAGACTGCTGACGGTGAGATCGGCATCGGCATCGAGCATCGTGATGCGCATCTCGATCGTCGCGAGGTGCCGGGCTGCGAACGAGACCATCCGGCGGGTCTCCACGCGCACCCGCTTGCCGGTCGGAGTGAGCCAGAGCAGAGAGCGCGTGAGCGTTCCCGTCTTGAGATCGAGAATGCGCGTCACATCGAGAATGTCGGAGGATTCGAGGTTGAGGCGCTCATCGTCGACGTAGATCCGGATCGTCTTCGCGTCTGGCACGTTCACGATCGTCTGACCGTGCTCGGCGAATCCGTACGCGTTCTCGGCGTGCCTGATCTGCCACGTCTCGTGCAGCCCGTTCAAGAAGGTGCCGTGGCTGCCGAGCGGCAGTCCCTCCTCGTGGTTGCCGCGCATGCCCAGATACCCGTTGCCGAGCGAGAACACGGTCTCGTCCTCGCCGGCGCGCGAACCGTCGATCTCGCGCACCACGATTCGCCAGGGGTCGTCGCCGAAGTCGCGTCGCAACGCCTTCAGTGGTCCATCGAATGACTCGGGGCTCATCCCAGCAACTCCTCAAGATCGGCGACGACGATGTCTGCTCCTGCGGCGAGCAGCGCCTCGCGCCCGGCGCCACGATCGACGCCCACGACGAGTCCGAACCCGCCCGCGCGGCCGGCGGCGACTCCGGACGCGGCGTCCTCGAACACGACCGTGCGCTCAGGTGCGGCGCCGAGCAGTTCGGCCCCGCGCAAGAAGGTGTCAGGCGCGGGCTTGCCCGGCAGGCCCTCCCGCAGTGCGACGACTCCGTCGACGACGGCTCGGAAGCGGTCGCTCAACCCGGCCGCCCGCAGCACCGGCTCGGCGTTGCGCGAGCTCGACACCACCGCGACGGGCGCGTCGCGCTCGGCCAGGTGATCCAGCAAGCGCACTGATCCCGGGTACGCAGCGATCCCGTCTCGCTCGAGCACCTCTACGAACGCGTCGTTCTTGCGATTTCCGACGCCGCGCACCGAGGTGAACCCCTCGTCGAGGTCCTCGCCTTCAGGGAGCGCGAGCCCGCGTCCGGTGAGCAGCGCCTGCACCCCGGCGAACCGCGGGCGCCCGTCGAGGAACGCGAAATACTCGCGCCCCTCGTACGGCGCCTCCCCGCGTGACGAGAAGAACGCGTCGAAGGTCTCCTGCCAAGCCCGTTTGTGAAGTTCGACGGTAGGCGTGATCACCCCGTCAAGGTCGAAGAGATACGCGTCGTACCGATCGATCACCCGGTAGTTTCCTTCCCGTTGCTACTTTTGCGAGCCGGCCAGAAGCGCCTGCACGAAATACCTCTGGAACGCGAAAAACACTATCAGCGGAACGACCATCGAGAGGAAGGCTCCTGCCGAAAGTACATCGATATTCGCTCCGAATTGCCTGAGTTGCGACTGGATCGCCACCGTGAGCGGTTGCGAGTCGGTGTTCGTGAAGATCAGCGCCACGAGCATGTCGTTCCACGTCCACAAGAACTGGAAGATGGCGAGTGACGCAATCGCGGGCAATCCCAATGGCAGCATGATCTTGAAGAAGATCAGCCAGTCTCGCGCGCCGTCAATGCGCGCGGCTTCGAGCAACTCCTCCGGCACCTGCGAGAAGAAGTTGCGGAGCAGGAATATGGCGAACGGCAGGCCGAAGGCCGTGTGGAAGAGAATCACTCCCACCACGCTGCCGAAGATGCCCATCGCTCCGAACAGCCGAGCGAGCGGAATCAGTGCGACCTGCAGCGGCACCGCGAGCAGCACGATCACCGCGATGAACAGCCAATCCCGGCCCGGGAAGCGCATCCAGGCGAACGCGTATGCCGCGAGCGCGCCGATGATCACCACGAGCAGCGTCGTCGGCACGGCGATGATGATCGTGTTGAAGAACGAGCCGGTGATCGTCGGGTTGGTGAGCAGATTCCCGTAATTCTCGAGAGTGAGCTCCGCCGGCTTCGTCAGCACGGTCCACCACCCGCTCGACGCGTTGTCGCCCGCGGTGCGGAACGAGGTGAGCAGCAGACCGATCGTCGGCACGAGCCAGAACACCGCAACGATGACGAGAATCGCGTGGACCACACCACTGCTCGCTACCCGCACGATCCGCGACCCGATGCTCTGCTTGCGCCCCTTGACCGGCCCGGGGGGCTTTGCGCCGCCGCGCCTTCCCGCCCCTTCCGAGTCTGGCCGGATCGCTTTGTCTTGCACCTGCGCAGTCATCATCCACGCTCCGCTCTGAATCTCCGCACGTTCACGATCATCGAAGGCAGCACGAGCAGCAGCAGCAGGATCGCGAGAGCCGACCCCAGGCCCTGGTTATTGCCGCCGCCGAAGGAGACCGTCCACATCTCCACGGCGATCACATTCGCCGCCGGTTTCGAGGCCCCCGGGGGAATGACGTAGACCAGGTCGAAGATCTTCAGCACGTTGATGATCAGGGTGACGAATACCACGAGCAGCACCGGGGCGAGCAGCGGCGCCGTGATCTTCGAGAAGACCTGCCATTCGTTGGCGCCGTCGGTGCGCGCGGCTTCCTGCAACGAGCGATCCATCGCGGAGAGCCCAGAGGCGATCATCACCATCGCGAAGCCCGCCCAGATCCACACATACGAGAGAATCACGACGACATTGATCCAGGAGGCGCTGAGCCAGGAGACGCCGGCCGCTCCCTCGCCGAAGTTCGACGCGGGAAGCGCGATGCGATACGAGGCGCCCGCTTCGAGCCCGTCGATCGTGTACGTTCCTCCGGCGCCCGTCGTCGCGAATCCTCGGATCGACCCGTCGACGTCGACCGCGTCGACGCGCACGCCCTCGAGACCGGTCTTGCCCGCCTCGAGCTGCCCGTCCGTGCCCCCGCCGCCTCGCACGACATCGAGGAATACGGTGCCCGAGATCTGCGTATCACTCGCCGCGTCCGCCGCTGTCGCGTCAGACGCCCCTTCAGGAAGCGAGCTCCGTTTCACGCCGATGAGCGGGAAATCTTGCGTGCCGCCCGCACGCACCTCTGCCGACGACGCGATGATGCCCTCATCCGACTCGATACCCACGCCTTCCCGCGGGTTCGCGCCCGGATAGCTCGCCTGATCGGTGAAGATGCTCTGGGCACCGGTGATCGCGGCATTGACCACCCCGAGTTGCGGGCTCTCCTGGAACATACCGCGGAAAATGACGCCGGCGGCGAGCATCGAGATCGCCATCGGCATGAACACGATGAGACGGAACGCGGTCTTCCATCCGATCTTGTCGACGAGCACCGCGAGCAGCAGTCCGATGATGGTGACCGTTACGGGGGCCACGATCACCCACACGAGATTGTTGCGAATGGCGGTGAACGTCGTGTCGTTCGTGAACATCGTGACGTAGTTCTCCCAGCCCACGAACGCGGTGCCGGAGCGGTCGAAGAGCGACCGGATCACGGTGTAGACGATCGGGTACACCACCAGTGCGCCGAGCGCCAGGAGGGCGGGGCCGAGGAACGACCCGACCAGCAGCCACTGGCGCAGACGGCCCCGATTGCGCACACCGCCGGTGCGGAGCGCGATCGGAACCGTCTGCGTGCGGGTCACTGCCCGTTACCCGTCGTACGCGGCGGCTGCCGCATCTTCGAGACGCTGCGCCGCCCCATCGACATCCTCGGGGTTCTGGTAGAACGAGATCATCTCCTGCCAGAAGCCCTGCCCCGGGGTGCCGCCGAAGGCACTCGGCGCAAGATCGGAGAGGTCGAACCGGAAGGTCTCTGCACCGGTCAGTGCCTCTGCGATCTGTCGCGAGATGTCGTCGGGGTAGAGCGCGGTATCGACTCCCGTGTTCGGCGATGTGAGGCCGCCGTTCGGCACCCACACCTCCGCAGCCTCCGGCGACGCGAGGTACGCCATGAGGGCGGTCGTGACCGGCTCATCGTCGAACTGCACAGCGACGTCGCCGCCGCCGACAACGGCGGGAGCCGAGTCATTGATTGCCGGGAAGTCGTAGAAGAGCGCATTCTCGCCCACGGTCGACGTGCCGTCGGCGGTGATGTTGCCGGCGACGAAATCCCCTTCGAAGACCGTCGCGGCCTGCGGATCGGTGCCGAAGACTTCGGTCACGCTGGTCGGGAAGTCGCGCTGGTCGCCTCCCGACTGCACGAGATCGCTGCCCCAGAGCTCGCCGAGCACGGTGAGGGCTTCCTTGACCGAATCGTCGGTCCAGGGAATCTCGTGATTCGTCAGCTGGTCGTACTTCTCAGCACCGGCAGTGCGCAAGTACACGTTCTCGAACCAGTCGGTCAACGGCCATCCGACGTCAGCACCGACTGAGATGCCCGCATACCCCGAATCGGTGATGAGTTCGAGCTGCTCCATGAAGCCGTCCCAGTCCTCCGGAGCTTCAGCACCCGCTTCATCGTAGATGTCGGCGTTGTACCAGACCGTCGACTTGTTGGCGGCCTTGAACCACACTCCATACAGCTCGTCATCGACGGTGCCGAGGTCGATCCAGTCCTCCGAGTAGTTGTCGCTTACGGCCTGCTGCACGTCGTCGGCGACCGGCATGATGTCGCCGTCCATGGCCAGTGACTCCATGAGCGCTGGCTGGCCGAGCACCGCGACATTCGGCGGGGAGCCACCCTCGAGCTGGCCGCTGATGTACGTGGGGCCGTTGTCACCGAAGCTCGTGTACGAGACCGACGCGCCGGTCTGGCGCTCGAACTCGTCGAGCACCGCCTCGAAGTTCTCCTGCTCGGCCCCTGACCAAGCCGCCGCGACCGTGAGTGATTCGCCGGCGAACTCGTCGCCGGCCGAGGCGTCGCTGCCGCCGTCACCGCCATCGCCTGAGCCGCCGCCAGCACAGGCCGTCAGCAGCAGTGCTGCGGCAGCAAGTCCGGTCGTCGCGCGGGTGATCCGAGACCGCGCGAATCGCGTGGTGTGCATGAGTACTCCATCCAACCGATCCGAAGCCGGAGCGGGCACCTCCCGATCCGAGGAACGCATCAGCGCACGCGGCGCAACGGTGCTTCCAGTGCGAACCTATCGATTCTGGACACCGTGCGAAAGCCCTTGCGCCACGGCGGCCGCTGGTATTAGACGCAGGTGATCGCAGCCCAGGCCCCGGCAAACAGGCACGGAGCGAAGGGCACCGCCTGCAACGGTTCTCGATGTTCGAGACGACACCTCGACACGGTTCCCCAGATCGCCGCGAAGCCGAACGCGAGCGCTGCGGCGGATACTGCAGACGCCCAACCGCCTGTGGCTCCCAGTACGGCCCCCACGAGGGGTGCGAGTTTGACGTCGCCCCCGCCGATGCCCGCTGGCGAGCAGCGCCAGAGCGCGACGAACGCGCCTCCGTACGCTAGGGCAACGCCCAGCGTATCCACCACGGTGCGCTGTGCCGAGCGATCTTCGACGAGGGCGGCTGGTGGCTCGCCAGTGAGGGCGTGCGCCCCGGCAGTCGCGAGAAGGAGCGGGACCGTCGTGAGGGTCGCGAGCAGCAGCAGCCCGTTCGGCAGACGTCGCGTTCGGAGATCACTGATGGAGAGCACGACCGACCACCAGGCGAACACTGCGAGCGCGCTGACTGCGAGAGTCTCGACCGCCGCTGCCTCGCCCATCGGCATCACCGCTTCCGATTCGCCACCACCGCGGTGACGCGCTAGGGCGTGACTTCCGTTCCGATGCCGCGTTCGGTGAAGATCTCCAGTAGCACGGAGTGCGGCTCCCGACCATCGATAATCGCGGCCTTCGAGACTCCACCGCGCACGGCGTCGAGGCAGGCGCGCATCTTCGGGATCATGCCGGACTCGAGGCTCGGCAGCAGCTCCTCGAGTTCGCTGGCAGCGATCGAGGAGACGAGCGAGTCGCGATTCGGCCAGTCCGCGTAGAGTCCTGCGACGTCCGTGAGAATGACGAGCTTCTCAGCACCGAGCGCACTGGCGAGCGCGCTCGCGGCGGCGTCGGCGTTGACGTTGAGTGAGTCGCCCGGCCGGTCGACGTCCGGGGCGATCGACGACACGACCGGGATGAGTCCGGCATCGAGCAGTGCGAGCACGGGCGCAACGCGCACGTCGATGATGTCGCCGACGAGCCCGAGATCGACCAGTTCGCCGTCCGCCTCGATCGGCGGGCGGCGACGGCCGACGAACAAGCCCGCGTCTTCCCCCGTGGTGCCCGCTGCAAGCGGACCGTGCGCGTTGATCTGATCGACGAGTTCGGGATTCACCTTGCCGGTGAGCACCATGCGCACGACGTCCATGGTCTCCGGGGTCGTTACGCGGTAGCCGCCGCGAAACTCGCTCTGAATGCCGAGACGGGCGAGCATCGCGTTGATCTGCGGGCCGCCGCCGTGCACGACGACGGGGCGGATACCCGTGTGTCTCAGGTAGACGATGTCTTCGGCGAAGGCCTCCATCAGCCGATCGTCGATCATCGCGTTGCCGCCGAACTTGATCACCATGATCGTGTCGCGGAATTTCTTCAGCCAGGGCAGCGAACCGATGAGCACCTCGGCGCGAACGGCCGCGTGCTCGTGATCGAGCGGCTTCTCAGTGGTAGACATCGATTCCCTAGCTCGAGTACGCGCTGTTCTCGTGCACGTACTCGTGCGTGAGGTCGTTGGTGCGGATGGTTGCGGTGTGCTCCCCCGAGAACAGGTCGATCTCGACGTGGGTGCGGCGAGGTGTGAGATCGCACTCCTCGACGGGGCGGTCTGGGGCGCCCGCGTGGCACAGACGCACTCCGTTGAAGGCGACGTCGACCGCGTAGGGGTCGAATTCCGCTTCGGTGGTGCCGATGGCTGCCAGCACACGGCCCCAGTTGGGATCGTTGCCGAAGATGGCTGCCTTGAACAGGTTGTTGCGGGCGACGGACCGTCCCACCTCGACGGCGTCGGCGACTGAGGCCGCACCGCGCACCTCGATGTCGATGTCGTGGCTCGATCCCTCGGCGTCGGCCTGCAACTGTGCGGCGAGGCTGTCGCACACGCTCGCGAGGGCTATCGCGAACTCCGCCTCGTCGGGCGAGACGCCGGAAGCACCGCTCGCAAGCAGCGTGACCTGATCGTTCGTCGACATGCAGCCGTCGGAGTCGAGGCGATCGAAGCTCGCGGCCGTCGCTCTGCGCAACGCGCGGTCGAGCACGTCGTCATCGAGACGCGCGTCGGTCGTGATCACGACGAGCATGGTGGCGAGGCCGGGTGCCAGCATGCCGGCTCCCTTCGCGATTGCACCGATCGTCCACCCCTCGCCGCGATGCACCACGGTCTTCTCGACCGAATCGGTGGTGAGGATCGCGGCGGCCGCCGTGGTGTCGTCGGCGGCGAGCGCGTCAGCGAGCGCGTCCACGTTGCCGACGATCTTGTCGCGGAAGGCCTGGTCGCCCGTGCCGATCAGCCCGGTCGAGCAGACGAGAATCCGTTCGGCCTCGTCTGCACCGATCGCTCGTGCGACGGCCTCAGCGGTCATCCGTGTGGTTTCGTACCCGAAATCGCCCGTGAAGCAGTTGGCTCCCCCGGAGTTCAGCACGATGGCACGCGCTGTTCCGCCCGCGATCGAGGCGCGACTCCAGATGATCGGGTTCGCCTGCGCCCGGTTGGACGTGAACACGGCGGCGCTCGCGCGCTCCGGCCCGTCGTTCACGATCAGGGCGAGGTCTGGTTTTCTCGTGCTCTTGAGCCCGACGGCGATGCCGGCGGAGCGAAACCCCAGTGGTGCGGTGACGGTCACGGTGCGACTCCATTCAGGGAAAGGCCGGTGTGCTCGGGCAGGCCGAGAGCGATATTCGCCGATTGGATCGCGGCGCCGGCAGTGCCCTTGGCGAGGTTGTCGAGCGCGGCGACGATGACGACGCGACCGGCGGCCTCGTCGACCACCACGCTCATGAGGCAGGTGTTCGCGCCGAGCGTGTCGGCAGTGCGCGGCAGCGTGCCCTCGGGCAGCATCTGCACGAACGTCTCGTCGGCGTAGGCCCGCTCCCATGCTGTGCGCACGTCAGCGACGGAAACTCCGGGAGTGATGCGGGCGGTCGTCGTGGCGAGTATGCCGCGGCTCATCGGCACGAGCACCGGAGTGAAACTGATCGTCGGTTCATGGTGCGCTCCGGCGCCGCGCAGCGCTTGCTGGATCTCGGGAATGTGTCGGTGCGAACCACCGACCGCATACGGATTCGCCGTGCCCATGAGCTCCGCCCCGAGCAGGTGCGTCTTCGCGGCCTTGCCAGCGCCAGAGGGACCGACTGCAAGTACCGAGACGATATCCCTCGCATCGATGACTCCGGCTGCGACGCCCGGAGCGAGCGACAGCGCAACGGTGGAGGCGTTGCATCCGGGAGCCGCGATCCTCGTCGCCCCGACCAGCGCCTCGCGCTGGCGGCCGCTCGCACCGCTCTCGTCGGCCACGATGAGCTCGGGAACGCCGTAGACCCATGCCTCATGGTGTTCGCCGCCGTAGAACTTCGCCCAGTCGCTCGCGCTCGTGAGACGGTGGTCGGCGCCGCAGTCGATCGCCAGTCGCACATCGGTGAGCTGCTCCGTGAGCGCGCCCGAAGCGCCGTGCGGCAGCGCGAAGAAGACGATGTCGTGACCGTCGAGCACCTCGGGAGTCGTCGGTTGCAGCGTCAGGTGCGCGAGCGAACGCAGGTGCGGTTGCGACTGGACGAGCGGCTGGCCCGCGGTCGAGTGCCCGGTGACGGTGCGGATCTCGAACCCGGGGTGCCCGCTGAGTAGACGGAGCAGCTCGCCCCCCGCGTACCCGCTGGCTCCCGCAACAGCGACGCTGAATGTCATCGTCTCCCTCTCCCGCGGGCGTTCCGCACGCGTCCTCCTATTCAACCACTCGGCGAGGGCGCGTGTTCGCCAGGTCAGCACACACGGCGGCAAGCTGTGGAGATGGGTGAGCTCAGCTCATATGTGAGCGAGCGTTAGGCTCGAACGCATGTACTTCATCGTCGTCAAGTTTTCCGTCAAGCCCGAGAGCATCGATCAGTGGCCCGAGATCGTGCGCGCATTCACCGAGGCGACCCGTGCCGAAGCCGGCAACCTCTGGTTCGAGTGGTCGCGCAGTCTCGAGGATCCCAATGAGTTCGTGCTCATTGAGGCGTTCACCGACGACGGCGCAGGCCCGCATGTCTCGTCAGCGCACTTCGCCGCGGGCATCGAGTCGATGAGGCCGCACCTCGTAGCCACCCCGCAGATCATCTCGCGTCAGGTCGAGGGCGACGGCTGGGACGCGATGGGCGAGCTTCAGATTCCCTGAGCCCCTATACCCGCCCCACCCGCCGAACCTACCGGTGACGAAATTCGGGGGCGCGCTTCTCGGCGAACGCGCGCATTCCCTCTTTCTGGTCTTCGGTCGCGAACGCCGCGGCAAACGCCTGGCGCTCGAACCGCAGCCCTTCGGCGAGCGACATCTCCTGAGCCGCCTGCAGCGCGTCCTTCGCGGCGTAGACGGCCGGCAGCGACTTCGAAGCGATCGCCTCTGCGACCTTCGCGGCTTCAGCGAGCAGTTCGTCCGCCGGCACGACGCGCGAGACGAGGCCAGAGCGCTCCGCTTCGTCGGCGTCCATCATGCGCCCGGTGAGCACGAGATCCGCTGCTTTGGCTTTCCCGATCGCCCGCGGTAAACGCTGCGACCCTCCGAAGCCGGGCAGGATCCCGAGCGTGATCTCGGGCTGACCGAATTTCGCGGTATCGGCGGCCAGGATGATGTCGCACATCATCGCGAGCTCGCATCCCCCGCCGAGGGCAAAGCCGCCGACCGCGGCGATCAGCGGCGTGCGCGTGCGCTCGAAGCCACCCCAGCCCGGAAACGGACTGTCGAGATACATGTCGGCGTAGCCGAGCTCGGCCATCTCCTTGATATCTGCCCCGGCCGCGAACGCTTTGGCCGAGCCAGTGAGCACGATGGCCCCGATCCCCGGGTCATCGTCGAACCTCTGCACGGCCTCGATCAGCTCGCTCACCAGGGTGCCGTTCAGTGCATTGAGCGCCTGGGGCCGGTTGAGGGTGATGGTCGCGACGCGTCCCTGCGTCTCCGTGATGATCGTCGTGTAGTCGCTCATGCGGTCAAGTCTGCCACGTGACGCTCATCGGGGCCGTCGTACGCCGACAGGGGTCGAATCAAGGCGTTCGCAGCGGCCTGCTCCATGACGTGCGCGGTCCATCCCGTCGCCCGGGACGCGATGAAGAGCGGCGTGAACATCGGGGTGTCGAAGCCGATGAGGTGATAGGCCGGGCCCGACGGGTAGTCGAGGTTGGGATGGATCCCCTTGCGCTCCATGAACTCTCGCTCGAGGGCGTCGGAGAGCTCGGCGAGATCGGGTCGGTCGTAGTGATCCACGAGCGCGTCGAGCGCGGCGCGCATCGTGGGCACTCGGGAGTCGCCGTTCTTGTAGACGCGGTGCCCAAACCCCATGATCTTGCGCTTCTCGGCGAGCGCCTCGTCGAGCCACGGCGCCACGCGCTCGGCCGACCCGATCTCATCGAAGACGTGCATCACCGCCTCGTTGGCCCCGCCGTGCAGCGGACCCTTGAGCGCTCCAATGGCGCCGACGACCGCCGAGTACAGGTCGGAGAGCGTCGAAGTGATCACACGCGCGGTGAACGTCGAGGCGTTGAACGAGTGCTCGGCATAGAGGATCATCGATTGGTTGAACGCGTCGATGACAATCTCGTCGGGATCCTCGCCGAACGTCATCCAGAGGAAATTCGCCGCGTAATCGAGATCATCGCGCGGCTCCACGAGCTCTTCGCCGCGTCGACGCCGTTGCCCGTAGGCGACGATCGCGGGGAGCGCCGCGAACAGGCGCACGGATCGCGCCAGATTCTCCTCGGCGCTGCCCGTCGCGTCGAGCACCGATCCCGACCCCGCGAGGTCGATCGCACCGATCGCGCTCACCGCGGTGCGCACCTCGTCCATCGGATGCACATCGAGCGGCAGGAGATCGATCGCGGCACGCACGGGCTCGGCGAGCGCTCGGTGCTCGCGCTCGGTGCGTCGCAGGTGCTCCAGATCGTCGGAGGTGGGCAGTTCTCCGTGCCAGAGCAGGTATGCGACGGCCTCGAAGGGCTGCGTCTCGGCGAGCTCCTGCACGGGGTACCCCCGATAGAGCAGGCTGTTCGTCTCGGGATTGACCTTCGAGATCGCCGTCGTGTCGACGACGACTCCTGCGAGGCCCTTCTTGATCTCCTGCTCCATGTGCTGCGCTCCTTTGCGATGAACTGCGGTGGTGTACTGGCTGCGGTGACGATGTGCTGCTTGCTCTGGTGGTGGGCTCCGGCCGCGTTACCGCTCGACCGAGAAGTTGAACACGCTCGTGTCGAAGCGGTTGTAGTCCTCGTAGTCGACGAGCTCGTAGAGGTCGGCACGGTGCTGCATCTCGTCGAGCTTGCCGGTGAGGTGCCCGACGTCGTTCAGCTCATCGAGCGCTCGCTCGGTCGCACCCATCGCGATCCTCAGCATCGACACCGGCCAGATCACGATGTTCACCCCGACATCGACGAGCTGCTGCGAGGAGAAGAGGTCGCTCTTGCCGAACTCGGTCATGTTCGCGAGAATCGGCACGTCGAGGGCCGCGCGCATGGCGGCGAACTCCTCGAGCGTGCGCATCGCCTCGGGGAAGATCGCGTCGGCCCCCGCATCGACGAGCGCTTTCGCACGATCGATCGCCGATTCGAGGCCATCGACCGCTCGGATGTCGGTACGCGCCATGATGAGGAAGTTCGGATCGCGCCGTGCATCGGCCGCCGCCCTGATGCGCTTGACCGCCGTTCCCTCATCGACCACGGCTTTGCCATCGAGGTGCCCGCAGCGCTTCGGGTTGATCTGATCCTCGATGTGCGCGCCCGCGAGGCCCGCATCTTCGAGCGTCTGGATCGTGCGCGCGACGTTCATCGGCTCGCCGAATCCCGTGTCCGCGTCGACGATCGCCGGGAGTTCGGTCATGCGCGCGATCTGCTGCGCGCGCCCCGCCACCTCCGTGAGCGTGGTGAGCCCGATGTCGGGCAGGCCGAGGTCGGCCGAGAGCACCGCGCCCGAGATGTACACACCGTCGAAGCCCTTGCGTTCGATGAGGCGGGCCGAGAGGGGGTTGAACGCCCCGGGAAAGCGCAGCAGTTCGCCGCTGGCGAGGCGCTCGCGAAAGAGGCGCCGCTTCTCGTGGGCCGGGGTCTGGGCGTAGAGCATCAGAAGAGTCCCTTCGGTGCGGCGTCGAGTTCGAAGAGGCCGGGTCGCGCCGTGATGTTGATCTCGCGCACCTCGTCGGCCGTGAGCTCGGGGAGCCGCTGCACGAGCTCGAGGAAGCGCTCGATCTCGGCCGGCTCCAGCGCCGGCGCCGCGAGCAGCCGGAATTTCGCGATGTAGTGCTCGCGAGCGAACGGGCGCGCACCGAGCGGATGCGCGTCGGCGACGGCGATCTCGTCGACGATCCTGCGTCCGTCGACGAGTTCGATCTCAACGCGGCCGCCGAAGGCCTTCTCATCGGGATCCTCGGAGTGGTAGCGGCGCGTCCACTCCGGGTCCTCGGCCGTGGTGACCTTCTGCCACAGCGCGACCGTGTCGGCGCGGCCCGCGCGCTCGGGGGTGTACGAGTCGACGTGGTGCCAGCCGCCGTCTTGCAGCGCGACCGCGAAGATGTACGGGATCGAATGGTCGAGCGTTTCGCGCGAAGCGGTCGGATCGTACTTCTGCGGATCGTTCGCGCCCGAGCCGATCACGTTGTGAGTGTGGTGACTGGAGTGGAGCACGATTCGCGCGACATTCTCGGGATCGGCCAGCTCGGGGTGCGCGCTGTGGAGGCGTCGCGCGAGATCGATCCACGCCTGCGCCTGGTACTCGGCCGAGTGCTCCTTCGTGTAACTGTCGAGGATCGCACGCTTCGCTTCTCCGGCGGCGGGCAGCGGCACCTCGTACGCCGCCGATTTCCCGTCGAGCATCCAGGCGATCACCCCGTCCTCACCCTCGTAGATCGGCGCTGGAGAGGTCTGGCCCCGCATCGCACGGTCGACGGCCTCGACGGCCATCTTGCCGGCGAACGCCGGTGCGTGGGCCTTCCAGGTCGAGATCTCGCCCTTCCGGCTCTGACGCGTAGCGGTCGTGGTGTGCAGGGCCTGCGCCACGGCCTGCGAGATCGTGGCGACGTCGAGCCCGAGCAGCGTACCGATGCCCGCTGCGGCCGAGGGGCCGAGGTGCGCGACGTGGTCGATCTTGTGCCGGTGGAGGCAGATCGCGCGAACGAGATCCATCTGGATCTCGTACCCCGTCGCGATACCGCGCACGAGCGCCCGCCCGTCGGCACGCACGTGCTGCGCGACCGCGAGGATCGGCGGAATGTTGTCTCCCGGGTGCGAGTACTCTGCCGCAAGGAACGTGTCGTGGTAATCGAGCTCGCGCACGGCGACGCCGTTCGCCCAGGCGGCCCACTCGGGGCTCGACATGATGTCGAACGGCGATCTTGACGGCAGCCCGAAGATCGTGCTGCCCGCACCGCCGTGCGAGACCGGGTGCGCGAGCGCCTGGGCCCGTGCCGCGACGATCGGCGCGCGCGTGAGCGACGCCGCGGCCACTGACGCGTTGTCGATGATGCGGTTGATGATCATGTCGACCACGTCGGCTTCGACCTCGACCGCGTCTGCAGCGACTTCGGCGATCTTCCAGGCGAGCTGCTGCTCGCGGGGCAGCGATTCTTCGCTGCGGTGCACACGGACGTGGTGGGTGACGGTCATGCTGTGGCTCTCTCTTCTGAGTCTGCGATGGAGGTCAGGATCGACGCGAGCGCGCGATGCAGGTGGACGTGCGTGGCGTGCGCTGCGAGTTCCGGGTCGCCATCCGCGATCGCACGAGCGATGAGGGCGTGCTCGGCGACCGATGCGCGGAGGCGATCGTGGTGGTCTCGTGCCAGCCCGCGGGCGCGAGCGAGGTGGGTGCGCACGGGCCGGAGCGCCTGGACCAGATAGGCATTCGCCACCGCAGCATCGATGGCCGCGTCGAATCGGGCGATGAGGGCGTAGTAGTCGTCGGCGCTCGCGGTGCCCGCGTCCGGGTGCGCGGCCTCGAACGCGTCCGCGATCCCCGCGAACACGATGCGGTCGCCGCGGACGGCCGCGAGGCGGGCTGCTGTCTCTTCGAGCGCGCGGCGCGTCTCGAACAGGGCACGAACATCGGCGCTGTCGAAGCCCGACACGACCAGCACGCGCGCTGACTGCTGCGTGATGAGCCCCTCGGCCATGAGGCGACTGATGGCCTCTCGCATCGGGGTCCGGCTGACCCCCCAGCGCTGCGACTGCTCGACCTCGCCGATCACGGTGCCCGGCTGCAACGCGCCGGACTGGATCTGCTCGAGCAGCGCGCGGTAGACGCGATCGCTCGTGCGCTCGCCGCTCGTTCCCGTCACCATACCGCCCAACGTATACACCCGTGGCTGTTCTCGCAAGCTTTCACCCGCAATCTCGGCCAGTGTGTATACGCTGGCCTATCCGATCAAGCTCGGCTGCAGATCCTTCACCGTGCGCGACCGCATCGTTTTCGCCACGCCCAGCGCAGCAATCAGCACCGCGATGACGAGCACGAGCGCGAGCTTGAGCGCTTCGCTCGCAGCGTCGGCGAGATCGCCCCCGTACATCAGCTGCCGGAGCCCGTCGACCGCGAAAGACATCGGCAGAAAATGATGCAGGGTCGCAAGCGACGGCGGAAGCGTTTGCCACGGGAACGTGCCGCCCGCGGTGACCAGCTGCACCACCATCAGCACGAGGCCCAAGAACTGCCCGACGCTGCCCAACCAGACGTTCAGCGCGAGGATGATCGCAGCGAACGTCGCCGATGCGAGCGCGATGGTGCCATAGGCGGCCACGGGATGCGAGAAGTCGAATCGGAGCGCGAAGGCCACGATGGCGAAGAGCGCGAGCATCTGCGTGGCTCCCAGCAGCGCCGGCGTCGCCCACCCCGCCAGAGTGACCCGCAACGGCGTGTGCAGTGCGGTCACTGCGCGTCGCGATACCGGCTTCAAGATGAGGAACAGGGCGTAGATGCCGATCCACGCCGCCAGGCTCATGAAGAACGGCGCGAGGCCCGCTCCGTAGCTGCCCGCCGAGGTGACCCGGCTCGTCTGCACATCGACCGGGCTCGAGATGTTCGTCGCCTGGTCGGCTCTGAGTGCATCAGAGCTGTCGGGCAATTGGTCGACGCCCGCGGCGAGCGCGTCGTGCAGTTGCCCCGCCCCGTCGGTGAGGTCCCCGAGCCCGCCCTCCAGTTCTCCCGATCCGTCGACGAGCTGGCCGAGCCCGTCATCGAGCGCGACCGATCCGTCTGCCGCGGTCGCAATACCGTTCGCCAGCTGCGGCGTCGCGTCGGCCAGCTGTCGTGATCCGTCGGCCACCTGCTGAGCGCCGCCCGCGAGCGTGTCGAGTTGCGTGCTGGCTCCCTGCACCTGCGCGTTGACGCTGGCGAGGTCACCGCCCACGCGATCCATCGCGCCGCTCACCCGGTCGATCACAGCCTGATCGACGTTCGCGTTCACCAGATCCTGCAGGATCGCGGCGCGATCTGCGGCGAGCGCGTCGAGCGCTCCCTGGCTGGCGTCCGCCGCTTCCCTGCCGTACTGCGCGACTGTCGCGTTCCCCGCAGCGACCTGGGCGGCTCCGCTCGCGAGGGTTTCCGTACTCTGCGGCAGCGATGCCGTCGCGTCCCGCAGCTGGCCGAGACCTGCCGCCAGCTGATGCGATCCCTCTGCCGCCTGCTCGGCACCCACGTGCAGTTGCCCGGCCCCGTCGCGCGCCGTCGCCGCTCCGTCGGTCACTGAGCCCGCGCCGTCGCTTGCTTCGACCAGCGATTCACGCACCTGAGCGATGCCATCGAGCAGCGACTTCGCAGCTTCCCGATTGACCGACTGCACGATCTGCTTCTGAATGCGCTGCACCGCCTGCTCGCCGATGGTCGTCGCCAGGTAACTGTTCGCGTCGTTCGTCGTCAGCACCACGTCAGCTCGGTGCGGGTCGTCGGTCTGCGACGACTGCAGCGCATCGGAGAAGTCGCGCGGCAGTGTCACGGTGAAGTCGTACACGCCGTTCTTGACACCGCGCTCGGCGTCTTTCGCGCTGACTCGATGCCAGTCGAAACTTCCGTCGTCGATGAGGTTCTGTGCGACCTCGTCTCCGATCACCCGCACAGAGTCCCCCTGCTCGACACCGGCGTCGGCGACCACAAGCGCTACGGGAACCTGATCGAGCCGGGCATAGGGATCCTGATTCGCCCAGAGGTACAGACCTCCGTAGAGCAGGGGCACGCACATCAGGGCGGCGAACGCGAGGCGCGCCATCTTGGTCGCCCAGAGGCGCGCGAACTCGGCCCGGATCATCTGTGGAATCTTCATGCCTCGCCTCCTGCTCCGCCATACGCTCCGCGCGCTGCACCATTCGGAGCCGCGACGTCGCCGCGCAGCGGCATGACCTCTCCGGTGCCCCACCCGTCGGGGTGCGCGGCGATCGCCGCTCGCGCCGCACGACCGGCGATCACGAGCACGGCCGCGCCGTCATCAGCGAGTTCGCACGCGATCCGCCACCACTCCTCCGGGGCTCCGCCGTGACGATCGGGCGAGACGAGCACGAGACCCTCGACACCGGGCCGCTGCAGTGCCAGCTCGCAGAGGGCGCGCACCCGCGCAGCCGGTTCCAGGTTCGCGATCGGCAAGCGCGAGTGTTCGCGAATACCCAAGCGCTCCAATTCGTGTCGCACTGCGACGGGTCCTCCGAACCTGCCCGCGAACATGAGTTCCTCCGCAACGACGTCTGCAACCAGCACGTCGCCGTGCGGCTCGCTCACGTCGGGTGCATCGATCAGTGCGACTCTGCGCCGCAGCGCCTTCGCATCACGGGCATCGTCGATCGCCACCTCTCCGGAATCCGGCTTCATGCGCCCCGAAACGATGAGGCCGAGCACGGTCGGCCGTTGCGCGGTCTCGGCCTCGACGAACACCGCGGTGCCCGAACTCATAGAGACGTCGATCGGCGGGAGCGCCCGCCCGCCCGGTCCTTTGCTGACTCCTGTCGCCCGCACTCGCATGAGTTCGTCCCCGCCCTACTCGATCTCCAACCCTGCGAGTGTAGTCCTCGGTTTCCTGAGCGCGCGGGCGACTGAACGGGCGTTCGAAGTTACAGCTCGTCGATGACGATTTTGTGCATGCCGAGCATGTGCTCGAAGGCGTTCGGCCGCTCCATGAGTTCACCCATGTTGGCGGGAACGATCTGCCAGCTCACGCCGAACTCGTCGGCCAGCCAGCCGCACTGCTCGGCCTCTGGCACCGCGGACAGGGCGTTCCACAGGCGGTCGATCTCCGCCTGGTCGGCGCAGTGCACCTCGAGCGACACTCCGCAGGTGAACGAGAAGTCTTGCTCGACACCCGAGTCCATCACGGCGAACAACTGGTCGCGAATGCGGAAGTCGCTGTACATCAGCGCCTCCGCAGTCGCCGGGCCGGTCTGCTCGCCGTAGGGGAATGACCCGACGAGCTCAGCATCGTCGAACACCTCGATGTACCGGTCGCGAGCTTGGGCGGCGCGATTCTGCGCCGCTCCCCCGAACATGAGCGATGGCATGACGAACGCCACGTCTGCCTCGTCTTCGTTCAGGCTGAGCTGCCAGGTCATGCCGAAGCGATCCTGCACCCACCCGTAGTAGGGGCTGAAGGGGTACTCCTCGAGCGGCATCAGCACGGTTCCGCCTTCCTGCAGCCGTTCCCACACCCGTTCGAGCTCGGCGCGCGCCGACTCTCGCCCGCCGAACTTCGCATCGCTGAACATGATGAACATCGAGATCGACGGGTTGGGAGCGAACTCCTCACCGGCGTTGATCAGGGTGAGCCGATAGCCCGCGAGATGCACGGCGACGGTGAGCGGCTCTCCGGCGAACGGCTGCTGGAAGTCGAGCAGTCCCGTCTGCGGGTAGCGCGATTCCACCTCGGTGGTCGAATCAGGGAAGATACTCGCGTAGAATCGACCGACCTCCTCAGCATTCCGCTGGCACCAGATGTTGGGCACGATGTACTGATCGGTCATGGCCGTTCCTTTCGCGGGTGAACGTGGCAACGCTGCCTCGATCGGTGGTCGCTGGGGCAGGGACAAGTGCCGCCCGCTCTCAGTATCCGCCGCGCTCACCCCGCCGACAAGTGTCGAATCGATGACTTCTCGCGCACCTCGGTGCACAATGTGTCCAGGGGGCCGGCCGCAGCCCCGAGCTTCGAGGAGTCCTCATGTCGATCAGCCTGAATCCCTACCTCAACTTCCACGGAACGGCGCGCGAGGCGCTCGAGTTCTACCACTCGGTGCTCGGCGGCGAGATTCGACTCATGCAGTACGACTCGGTTCCCGGCGTCATGGGCGATTCGACTGAATCAGACAAGATCATGCACGGCCAGATCGGCCCAGATCCGCGAGCCGTTCGAGACCGCGCCCTGGGGCGACACGTTCGGCATGCTGGCCGACCGCTTCGGTGTGCCCTGGATGTTCAGCGTCGCGCCGCAGCCCGAGGCGTAGCCGCGCTGGATCCGCTGCATGACGCAGCGGCTCACCCGCTTTCGTAGCCGATCAACCACCGCACGCCGTAGCGGTCGATGAGTTGCCCATCACTCGCTCCCCAGGCGCGGGCTTCAAGCGGCAGGATCACGCGACCTTCGGCCGCGAGCGCGGCGAACCACTGATGCAAGACCGGAGGGGCCGCAGCCCCGAGCAGCGAGAGGTACATGCCGCCCACGTGCACCGCGTCCTCGTCGGAGCCAGCATCCGCGCCGAACAGTGGCACGGGCCCGACGAGTGCACCGTGCGCGATGGCGTCAGCCGGACCATCTGAACGCCCGAACTGCGCATACGTCTGCAGCTGGAGCGCACCACCGAAGACCGAGCGGTAGAACTCGAGCGCCTCATCCGCGTTTCCGGGAAACAGGAGGTACGGCGTGATCCCGGTCATGAGACCCTCCTGTCTCCCGCCGCGCTCAGTCGCGAAGTTTCGCGTCGAACGCGAGGCCGGCCGCCGAAACGCCCGCAAGCTTGGCCGCACTGGCTTCTTCAGCGGTCAGCGTGCGATCGTCGGCCCGGAAGCGCAGCGCGAAAGTGAGCGCCTTGGTTCCCGCGTCGATGCCGGTTCCGCGATAGTCGTCGACGATGCGCGCCCCTTCGAGCAGTTCTCCCGCTCCGGCGACGACCACGGCGAGCAGGTCGCCTGCCGGCACGTCGTCGGCGACCACGAGAGTCAGGTCTTGCGTCGCCGCGGGGTACGTGGAAAGCTGCGCCGTCTCCGGCTGACGTGGCGCGAGCTCGATCAATCGGTCGAGATCGAGCTCGAACGCCGCCGCACGGCCGGGGAGATGGTGCTCTGCGACGAGTTCGGGAAGCAGTTCTCCCGCGACACCGATCACGACGAGGCCGCCCTCGTCACCGTCGGCGTCCGAGCCATCACCGGAGACGCGAATCGCGAGTTCCGCTGTGCGCCCCGGGTGGAACGCGCGGTGCGTCCCCTGCGAGACCACGAGCTCCGCCGAGACGGCGCCCGCAACCGTGCGCGCTGCGTCGAGCGCGTCGGCCCAATCAACCGCGCGCGCCGATTCGCCCGGCTGCTTCGGCACGACGTCGCCGAGCATCAGGCCGGCAATGCGACGCGGTTGCGCGGGAATCGACGCGTTGAGTTCGGCGAGCACGGCATCCGAGGGCCGTTCGGCGAGCGGCGGCACCGTATCGGTGCCGAGCGGTGCCCCGTCTGCGCGGGGTTCGAAGACGAGGCCCAGCTCGACGAGTGCGAGGTCGGTGAGCCCGCGCGAGGTGTTGCGCTGGGCCGCGACGACGAGCCCGGGCAGCAGAGACCGGCGCAAGTACGGCGACTGGGCGTCGAGCGCGTTTGCAAGGGCGATCGCCGCAACGGGAGCGCCGCGGTCGGCCTCGGCCGCCGGGGCGGCATCGACCGCGGAGCCCGGCGCGGGAACCTCGGCGCCCGCGCCGAAGGCCTGGAGCTGCGGTCGCGACACGAAGGGGTAGCTCTGCACCTCATCGAGGCCGGCCGCCGTGATGACGTCTGCGACGCGGCGGCGCAGACGCTGGCTGCGAGTGAGCCCCCGACCGGCCGGGGCGACGGGAAGCACCGATGGGATGCGGTCGTACCCGACGATGCGAGCAACCTCTTCGATCAGGTCCGCTGCGCGGGTGAGGTCGGAGCGCCAGCTCGGTGCGGTCACCACGAGGGCGCCATCGGCATCGGAGACGATGGTGCACCCGATGGTCTCGATAGCGCCTCGGATCTCGGAGTCGGTGTAGTCGGTTCCGAGCAGACCGTTGACGCGGGCCATCTCCAGTCGAACCTCGGTGGGCCGCCAGGGCGCGACCAGGTCTGACCCGAGCTCGTCGGCCGTGCCGCCGGCGAGCTCGACGAGCAGGTCGACCATGCGCTGCGCAGCGGCGCGCGACACCAGCGGATCGACGCCGCGCTCGAAGCGCTTGGAGGCCTCGCTCGGCAGCTTGTGCCGACGCGCGGTGCGCGCGATCGATACCGGATCGAAGGTGGCTGCCTCGATCAGCACGTCGATGGTCGACTCGTCCGCTTTGGTCGAGGCGCCGCCCATGACGCCCGCGAGACCGATGGCTCCCGACTCGTCGGCGATCACGAGATCCTCAGCGTGGAGTGAACGCTGCTGCCCGTCGAGCGTGACCAGGGTCTCCCCCGGCGCGGCGCGTCGCACCGTGATGCCGCCGGTGAGTTTGCGCAGATCGTAGGCGTGCAGCGGCTGGCCGAGCTCGAGCATCACGTAGTTCGAGATGTCGACCTCGAGCGAGAGCGAACGAATGCCGGCGAGCTGCAGCCGGGCGACCATCCAGGCGGGTGTCGGGCGCGACGGATCGATTCCCCGTACCACCCGAGTCACGAATCCGGTGGCGCCGACGCGTCCGCGAATCGGAGCCTGATCATCGATCGCGACTGAGAACCCGTCGGCCGCCGCGGGTAACATCGCAAGCGCGGGATCGCTGAAACCGACGCCGGTGGAGTGAGCATACTCCCGGCCGACGCCGCGGATCGAGAACGCGTAGCCGCGATCCGGCGTCACATTGATCTCGACCGCCGTGTCGGCGAGCCCGAGGAGCGCTTTGGCATCCGCGCCCACGGCAGGATCGAGGCCCAGACGGGAGAGCACGATGATGCCCTCGTGATCCTCACCGAGCGAGAGTTCCCGCGCCGAGGCGATCATGCCGTCGGAGACGTGCCCGTAGGTCTTGCGCGCGGAGATCGCGAACCCGCCGGGCAGCACCGCTCCCGGCAGTGACACGACGACCTTGTCACCCGCGTCGAAATTGTGCGCACCGCACACGATGCCGCGCACATCGGCGCCGCCGTCCGCGGCCTGCTGCCCCTCGGGAGCGACGCGCACCTGGCACCAGTTCACCGTCTTGCCGTTCGAGTGCTCCTCGGGTTCGCGCGAGAGCACCTCACCGACGACCACGGGGCCGGTCACGTCGAATCTGCGGATCGACTCCTCTTCGAAGCCCACGCGCACGAGGTCGGCGTGCACCGCTTCGGGGGTAGCACCTTCGGGCAGCGAGACGACCTCGCCGAGCCAGCTGAGCGGAACGCGCATTAGACCAGTCCTCCGAACTGACGATTGAAACGGACATCGCCTTCGACCATGTCGCGCATGTCGTTGATGTCGTGGCGGAACTGCAGTGTGCGCTCGATGCCCATGCCGAAGGCGAAGCCCTGGTACTCATCGGGATCGATCCCGGCTGCTGCGAGCAGATTCGGATCGACCATGCCGCACCCGCCCCACTCGACCCAGCGCGCACCGCCCTTGGCGTGCGGCTGCCAGACATCCATCTCGGCCGACGGCTCGGTGAAGGGGAAGAAGTTGGGGCGCAGGCGGATCTCGGCCTCCGCGCCGAACATCTGCCGCGCGAAGTGCTCGAGGGTGCCGCGCAGGTGCGCCATGGTCAGACCACGATCGATCGCGATGCCCTCGATCTGACTGAACACCGGGGTGTGCGTCGCGTCGAGCTCATCGGTGCGGTAGGTGCGCCCGGGCGCGACCACGTAGACAGGAAGCTCGCGGTCGAGCAGCGAACGGATCTGCACGGGCGAGGTGTGCGTGCGGAGCACGAGGTGACGGTCGGCGGGTTCGATGAAGAACGTATCCTGCATCGCGCGCGCGGGGTGATCGGGGTCGAAGCCGAGCGCGTCGAAGTTGAACCACTCGTGCTCGACCTCGGGGCCCTCTGCGATCTCCCAGCCCATGCCGATGAAGACATCCGAGACCTCGTCCTGCAACTGCGCGAGCGGGTGACGGCTGCCCGCGGTGCGGCGCACCGGAGCGGCGGTCACGTCGACCGTCTCGGCGACGAGGCGAGCTGCGGCCTCCTGCGCAGCGAGCTCGGACTCGCGACCCTTGTAGGCGCCCTCGATGCGCCCGCGTGCCTGGCCCATGAGCTTGCCGGTCGCGGCCTTCTCGTCCTTGGGCACCGCCCGCATCTGCGCGTTGAGCTGAGCAATGGCGGAGCCGTCACCCGCGTGCGCGGTGCGAGCGGCCTTCAGGTCGGCGACGGACTCTGCCGCTGCGAATGCGGCGAGCGCTGCGGCGACCGCTGCTTCTGCCGCTTCAGCGGTGATCGGATTCGAATTCGGGGCGCTGTCTGACACGAGTCCCTATCTTACCGGGAGCGGCGGCGGGCGCGGCCGACAGGATGTCGCGCAGCAGAGCCGCAACCGTTTTGTCGGAGCGGTGCTGCCCGTCGTCTTCGCGCTCCGTCGCCGAAAGCCGGTCGAGCGCGGCGGCGAGCGCACCGGGAAGCGTGACGGCGACCCGCTTCCCATCGACTTCGACCGAGAGCCGCACGGTATCGGGAACCTCCGGGAGCTCAACCGCTGCACGCTCCAGGTGCGCCGCATCCGGGTTCACCGGCACGAAGCGCACCTTCGATCCCGGTCGCAATTGCGCCGCGAGGTCGGTATCGGCGTCGATCACCGTGCCGATGACCGGATAGCCGCCGGTGACCGGGTGATCGGCGAGGAGGAGCACGGGGAGCCCGTTCGGGGGCACCTGGATCGATCCCCGCACCGTGCCCTCGCTCGGCAATTCGCCGTGACGCGCCCGCTTGAGCGGCGCTCCGTCGAATCGCAGCCCGACCCGATTGGAATTCGGCGATACGCGCCACGGCTGGGAGACCATCGAGTCGACGGCCTCCAGTGAGAACCAGTCGCCTCGCGGGCCGGTGACAAAACGGAGGAGCGTTTCTTCGCCGGGGAATCGAGGTCTGGATACCGGCCGACGTGCGTCGCGCGACGCCTGCGTGGCATCGCCGATCGCGAGTGCGACGCCCGCCACGAGCGGTGCCGAGCCGACACCGGACAGACTGTCATGGCTGGCACTTCCGAGCACCCTCGTTGCGACGAGGCCGCCCCGCACCGCGAGGATGCCGCGCATTCCCCGTGTGGCGGGTGCGACGCGCAGCGTCTCTCCGCGGCGCACGGAGAATGCGTGCTCACCAGCGGGCGGCGTCCGCTGCGCGCCGCCCGGGTCGCGGATCTCGGCCGCGGCATCCGTGCCCGCCAGTGACACCGTGAGGTCTTGCTCGGCACGCACGACGAGCGCGGCATTCACCGTTTCAAACGCGGCGGCTCCGTCGTCGTTGCCCACCGCCCGATTCGCGCGTCTCAAGGCCGTGCGATCGGCGGCGCCAGACGGGCTCACGCCGATCGCGGCGTTCCCCGGCCGTCCGGCATCCTGCACCAGGGTGAGCAGCCCCGGGTCGAGCACGGTGATCGCAGCCGTGCAGGTGCGCGACTCGGGCGCCGAGGGCGACGACGAAGACGACGGCTCCCCCGCGTTCGTCACCTCGATATGCTCGCGCACCGCGCGGAACGTCACTGTATCCCCCGGCGCGATCAGCGATGCTCGTTCTCGCCCAGCGTCCCAGAGCCGCGCCGCCGTGCGCCCGATGAGCCGCCACCCACCAGGAGAGGCACCGGGATAGACGGCGGAGAATGGGCCGGCGAGCGCCACGGCACCGCCGGGAACGCGTTCACGAGGCGAAGCGAGACGCGGCACCTCGAGCGCGGCGTCTCCCCCGGTCAGATACATGAACCCTGGAGCGAAACCTCCGAACGCCGCCGTCCAACGGGCCGACGTGTGCGCAGCGATCACGCCGTCCGCGCCGAGGCCGGTGAGTTCACCGACGTCGGCGAGATCCGCACCGTCGTAGACGACATCGATGATCGCCACCCGCGCGGACTCACCGAGCATCGTTCCGGCGAATCCGGCGATCCCAGCTGGCAGCTTCGCAATCTCATCGGCGACGCGCCGTGCGCTGGCCCGATCCACGCAGGCGACGAGCACGGTGCGCGCCGCCGGCACGATGTCGATCACTCCGGCAAAGCGTCGTTCGCGCAGGATCGCCGCGACTCCGAGCACCGCATCGAGATCGGGCAGGTCGACGATGCACGCGCGGTCGCCGACGGCCCTGACGTCGAACGCCCCACGCCCGGTCTGCATCGAGGGCCGAGTCTGTCTCGCGTCGCTCACCTAGACGAAGCTCCCGATCTCGACTTCGCGATGCTCGAGTGCGGAGCGTATGTCACGCGCCAGACGCACCGCGGCCGGCTGATCCCCGTGCAGGCATATGCTGTCGGCTCGCACGGCGATCTCGGTGCCGTCGACGGCGACGACCCGCCCCGTCGTCGCGATCCTCACCGCCTGCGCGATCGCGGCCTCTGGCGCGAGCATGGCGCCCGGAGCGCTCCGCTGCACGAGCGAGCCATCGGGGGCGTACCCGCGATCGGCGAAGGCCTCGGCGAACGTGGGCACGCCAGCCTCGCGCGCGACTCGCTCGACCACGGAACCGGGCTGCACGAGCAGTGGCACGCCAGCATCGAGGTCGCGGAGCGCCCTGACGACCGCCTCCGCCTGCCCCATATGGTGTGCGATGGCGTGGTAGAGCCCCCCGTGCGGCTTCACGTAGCGAACGGCGGTGCCGACGCTGCGCGCGAGCGCCTGCAGGGCGCCCACCTGGTAGATGACCTCATCGGTCAGCTCGCCCGCGTCGTAATCGATGAAGCGGCGCCCGAAGCCCGCGAGATCGCGGTACCCCGGATGCGCGCCGATCGTTACCCCGGCCGCCGCCGCTGCTCGACACGTCTCGCGAATACCTCGCGGGTCGCCCGCGTGGAATCCGCACGCCACATTGGCGCTCGAGACCGATGAGAGCACCGCGGCGTCGTCACCGAAGGTGTAATTGCCGAACGACTCGCCGAGGTCGCTGTTGAGGTCGATGCGCAGCATCCGACCATTCTCGCAGGACGACGGGCCGTTCATGCCGCGGTGCGGAAGGTCGGGGGTCAGCGGCTGCGCTGCGCGAACGCCGTCTCGTACAGCAGCACGCTCGCGGCCGTCGCGAGATTCAACGATTCCGCCGCACCGTAGATGGGCAGACGCACCGAGCGGTCGGCGAGTGCCCGGTCGGCTTCACTCAACCCGCGCGCCTCATTGCCGAAGACCCAGGCAACCGGGCCGTCGAGCGCACCTTCAGCACGCGCTTCGAGCACGTCCGAGCCGCGCACGTCAGCTGCGAATGCCGAGAGGCCGGCCGCCCGCACCGCCTGCACCGCGTCGTCGAGCGTGGCCAGTACCAGGACCGGGATGTGGAAGAGGGACCCCGTCGTCGAGCGCACGACCTTCGGATGGAACGGATCGATGCTCTCGCCCGCGAAGATCACGGCATCGGCACCGGCAGCGTCTGCCGCGCGCAGCACGGTGCCCGCGTTTCCCGGGTCCCGGATCTCATGCAGGATCGCCACGAGCCGGGCGCCGGCGAGCGCCTCGGACGCGCTCCCGTCCCAGCTGCGCGCAACCGCGACCACGCCCTGCGGGTTGACGGTCTCCGACATCGCCGAGATCACCTCGGGCGTGGCGCGCTCGAGGCGCACCCCCGCGTCCGAGGCGAGACGATCGATCTCGATCTGCCAGGTCTCCGTGCCGAGCGTCGTGTAGACGGTCTCCGTCACATCGGGACGATGCACGAGCAGTTCACGCACCGCCTGCGGCCCCTCGACGAGAAACCGTCCGTGCGATTGCCGTTCTTTCTTTCGCGCCAGCGATGAGATCCGTCGCACGCGCTCGGACTTGGGATTGCTCAGGATCTCTTCGGTCATGCGTTCAGCCTAACGGCGCGCACGCACGTGCACTCGTGCCCGCATACGCGAAGACCCCCGTTCCCAGAGGAACGAGGGTCTTCAGCGGGAAGAACTGCTTACGCGGCCTTCGGAGCCGAGGTGTCCTCGGGCAGAGCCGACTTCGCGACCTCGACGAGCGCGGCGAATGCTGCGGGCTCGTTCGTGGCCAGCTCGGAGAGCATGCGACGGTCGACCTCGACACCCGCGAGGCCGAGGCCCTGGATGAAGCGGTTGTAGGTCAGGCCATTGGCGCGTGCGCCCGCGTTGATGCGCTGGATCCAGAGACGACGGAAGTCGCCCTTCTTCTTGCGACGGTCGTTGTACGAGTAGACCAGCGAGTGGATGACCTGCTCTTTGGCCTTGCGGTACAGGCGCGAACGCTGCCCACGGTATCCCTCGGCACGCTCGAGGATGACGCGACGCTTCTTGTGGGCGTTGACGGCCCTTTTAACTCTTGCCATTTCAGTTCTTCCTTAGAAAATTCTCAGATGAAAGCTATGCGCTCGCGCCGGTCAGTGACCGAGGAGCTTCATGGCCTGCTTGGCGTCGCCCTTGGCGAGCACCTGCTCGGCGTTCAGACGGCGCTTGCGCTTCGAGGCCTTCACCTCGAGGTTGTGGCGCATGCCGGCCTGCTGCTTCATCAGCTTGCCGGAACCGGTGAGCTTGAAGCGCTTCTTGGCCCCCGAGTGGGTCTTCTGCTTGGGCATCGATTTCTCCTTGTTGTGTGCGAGCCTCACGGCCGCGGATTGCGGGGTGGCGCTGCGCTCGGCAGCGCACCGCAGTTCATTCGTCGTCCGTGTCCGTACCTGTGGACTTGTCGGCCCGACGAGTGGCCTTCTCCTCAGCACGACGAGCGTTGAGCTCTGCCTTCGCCTCGGACTTGTTCTTGAGGGGGGCGACGACCATCACCATGTTGCGGCCGTCGATGCGCGGGTTCGACTCGACGACGCCGTATTCCGCGATGTCCTCCGAGAACTGCTGCAGCAGGCGCACGCCCATCTCGGGACGCGACTGCTCACGACCGCGGAACAGGATCATGGCCTTGACCTTGTCTCCCTGCGAGAGGAAGCCAACTGCTCGCTTGGTCTTGGTCTCGTAGTCGTGCGTGTCGATCTTCAGGCGGAAGCGCACCTCTTTGAGCACGGTGTTCGCCTGGTTGCGGCGTGCTTCCTTCTGCTTCTGAGCTGCCTCGTACTTGTACTTCCCGAAGTCCATGATCTTGGCGACGGGAGGCTTCGAGTTCGGGGCAACCTCGACGAGATCGAGATCGGCGTCCACAGCCATGCGGAGCGCAGTCTCGATCGGCACGACACCGACCTGCTCGCCACTGGGTCCTACCAGTCGCACCTCGGGGACGCGGATTCTGTCATTCGTACGGGGATCGCTGATCGCCGGCTCCTCTGATCTCATGGGTGGGCACTCCTGAACGGAGCCACGGAGCATCGAGACCAGGACAGCGCACGCGCAATCCCACACCCTTGTGCAGCTGCCGAGTGATCGGCGGGGTGTCAACTACCCGGTAACCTTGAAACGGTGCCGGGTGGGAGAATCTCCACTTCCGTGATCTCGGCAGAACACCGAGAACCGGATCAATCATAGCACACCGAACGCAGGAGCAGACAGGACCTCATGAGCGAGCACACGGCAGATCAGCCCAGCGCCCCCACGACCGCAGCGGGATCCGACGAGGCCGAGATTTCGCAGGCGACGCGAGACATCGCCGACGTCGCCGCTGTCGAGGTCATCACCACGGCCGCAGTGCACCTCTTGAGCGCGGCCGCCGTCAAGGTCGGCCTCGCAGACGATCCGGAGGCGCAGATCGATCTCGATGAGGCGCGCAAGCTCATCAATGCGCTCGCCGGCCTCATCACCGCAGCGGCGCCCGAGGTGAGCGATATGCACGCGCGCAGTCTGCGAGACGGGCTGCGCTCGGTGCAGCTGGCGTTCCGCGAAGCGTCGGTGATTCCGGATCCCATCGGTCAGGGACCCGGCGAGAAGTACACGGGTCCCGTCAACTAGGCACCCCGCCGTGTCCCGCCAGCCGCCCGATGCCGCACAGCCAATGCCTCCGCGCTCATCACGGCGATCGAGCATCGTGGCCGGCCTCGGCGACTCGCTGGGCGTGGGCATCGGGATTCTGCCGCTCGGAATCGCCCTCGGCGTGCTCGTGGTGCAGGCGGGGCTGCCGTGGTGGCTCGCGCCTGCGCTGTCGATCGGCATCTTCGCGGGTTCCGTGGAGTTGCTGCTCGTCAGCATGCTCGCGGCGGCAACTCCGCTCGTCACCATCGCCATCACCGTCTTCGCGGTGAACTTTCGTCACGTGTTCTACGCATTCTCATTCCCGGCGCAGCGGGTGCGAAGCGGGATGCCTCGCGCATACTCGATCTACGCGATGATCGACGAGGCCTACGCTACGTATGTGCTCATGGATCCGGATCGACTGTCTTCCGCTCGGATGGTCGCCGGGCAGCTCGCGATGCAGGCCTATTGGGTCGCAGGCGGCCTCATCGGCGTCGCCCTCGCGACGGCACTGCCCGAGCCGATCGAGGGGTTCGAGTTCGCCCTGGTCGCGCTCTTCGTCGTGATGACGCTCGACGCGGTGCGCAGCCGTCGCGAGATTCCCTCGACGCTGCTCGCTGCGGTCGCGGCCGCGATCGCGCTCATCGCCGCCCCCGACAACGCGCTCCTCGTCGCACTCCTCGTGTTCACCGCGTTGCTCGCCGGCCGCTACGCCGCCTCCCGTTCGCGAACGAGAGCCGAGAGAGACCCGGGCGCCGACAGTGGTCGCGGCGTAGCCGACGACTCATCCGGAGAGGCGGCCGACCGTGCCTGACCTCGGGTATCTGGTCGCGGCGGTCGCGATCGGCGCGACCATCACCATTGCGCTGCGCGCCCTGCCATTCGCGATCCTGAAGCCGTTGCGCCGCTCGAAGTTCGTCATGACGCTCGGCCGCTGGATGCCCGCTGGCATCCTCTGCATCCTCGCAGTCGTCATCTTGCGCGACGAACTGGTCGCGCGCTCCGAGCACTGGTGGGCCGTGCTCGTGGCCACGGCGGTGACGGTCGTGGTGCATCTCGTCGGGCGCCGACGCGCCATACTCAGCGTGGCGGCCGGCACCGCCTGCTACATCGTGCTGCTGAACCTCGTCTAGCGCGTCGCCCCGCAACGATTTCGGCGAACGGCGTTACGCCGCAGCGACCGGTCGCAGCGTCAACGAGTCGACGCGATCCGCCACGATCTCGGATGCGGCGATGCGCGCCTGCAGGGCGGCCAGCACCTCGCGATGCAGCTCGGCGGCTTCGCCGGCGATCGTGATCAGCACGGTCACCTCCGGCTGCAGCAGGCGGTTCTCGAGCTCTCCGGGCGCAATCCACAGCGACTCGATGCGCGGATCGCTGTCGCCGAAGGCGCGGAACTCCTCTTGCACGGCCGGATCGGCCCACGCCGGGAGCACGCGCTTGCCCAGAGCAAGGCTTTCGAGTGCCGGGCGACGCACCCCGAATTCGCGCTCGGGCGTGCCCGGATCGATGATGATCAGTTCCGTGTCGTCTTGCGCCGCGGCCAGAGCGGCCTGGGCGCCCGGCACGGGGATCGGACGCGCTTCCGGATTCCAGCGGGAGAGCGTCTCGACCGAGGTGAAGATGGGCAGCACGCGCCTCCCATCGGGTCCCGCGACCGCCACGATCGACAGCTCCTGGGATTTCTCCACGGTACGGCCGTCGGGGGTCTCCCCCAGTTCACCCGCCTCCGCGAGCATCGGTACGAGAAAGCGCTCAGCCGCGAACCCGGCGATCGCATTCGCCTGGGCTTCCGCGACCTCGCGCACCGCGTTCCAGTAGGCGTCCGCACCCGAAGCAGCTCGAGCGGCTTCCGCCGCATTTCGCACCGCGAGGACAAGCGCCGTGACGGCTTCGGATGCGCGACCGTCATCGCTCGCGAACGCCGTCTCGTGATGATCGAAGGTGCGTCCGGCCCACGGAAACCCTGCAGAGTCTGTCTCGCCACCGGCTGCGAGGCTTTCGGGCACCCCGGTGCTCCGCGGCACGTCGCCGGTCGACGGGAGCTTCTTGATCGCCATGCCTGCGTCGCCTCCGCGGTTACCGCCCCGCGACGTCGAGCGCAGCGGGCAGTGAGAACGCGCCGTCGTAGAGCGCCTTGCCCACGATCGCGCCTTCCAGGCCTTCGCTCACGAGCTGGCGGAGCGCCGCGAGATCGTCGAGGCTCGAGACGCCGCCCGAAGCGACGACCGGGCGTTCCGTTCGGGCGCACACCCTGCTGAGCAGCTCAATGTTGGGTCCACGCAACGTGCCGTCCTTGGTCACGTCAGTGACGACGTATCGGGCGCAGCCGGCGTCCTCGAGTCGGTCGAGCACCTCCCACAGGTTGCCGCCCTCCTCGGTCCATCCGCGCGCCGCGAGCGTCTCGCCCCGCACGTCCAAGCCCACGGCGACCTGTTCGCCGAACCGTGCGATCACGGCCTGGGTCCACTCCGGATTCTCCAGAGCCGCGGTGCCCAGGTTGACGCGCGTCGCACCCATGTCGAGTGCGGCTTCGAGCGACGCATCGTCGCGGATGCCTCCTGAGAACTCGATCTTCACGTCTCCGGCGCGCTTGATGATCCTTCGCGCGACGTCGACGTTGCTGCCTCGGCCGAAGGCCGCATCGAGGTCGACCAGGTGGATCCACTCGGCGCCCTGTTCGATCCAGTCGAGCGCGGCATCCACCGGGCTGCCGTAATCGGTCTCGGTCCCGGCTTCACCCTGGGTGAGCCGCACCGCCTGTCCGTCGACCATGTCGATTGCCGGAAGCAACTCGAGCTTCGGGCGTTCGGCGAGTTCGCTCATGCGTGTTTCTCCTTCTCGGGGTGCGCCGCCGCTCATGCAGCGGTTCCGGCCTACTGGCAGCGAGTCGACCACGGACCGACCGGCTGCCGGGCTTACAGCGTCTCGATCCAGTTGCGCAACAACCGGATGCCTGCGTCGCCCGACTTCTCGGGGTGGAACTGGGTGGCACTCAGCGGGCCGTTCTCGACCGCAGCGACGAATCGCTCGCCGTGCTCTGCCCACGTGACGAGCGGGCGCGTGGCGGCCGTGCGCCCCTCGATAGTCCACTCCGTCGCGGCGTTGCTGTGGACGAAGTAGAAGCGTTCGCCTTCGAGCCCCGCGAACAGGCGCGACCCCTGCGGAACCTCGACGGTGTTCCATCCCATGTGCGGGAGCACCGGGGCGTCGAGTTGCCGCACCGTTCCTGGCCACTGCCCGAGACCCTCGGTCTCGACGCCGCGCTCGATGCCGTGCGCGAACATCACCTGCTCCCCGACGCAGATGCCGAGCACCGGGCGCCCGCCGGCGAGTCTCCGATCGATGAGCTCATCGCCGCGCACGGCGCGCAGCTGGCGCATGACCGCGTCGAAGGCGCCCACGCCCGGGACGAGCAGCCCGTCAGCGGCCATCACAGCGGCGGGATCGCGCGTCAGTTCGACATCGGCGCCCGCGTGCGCGAGCGCTTTCACCGCTGAGTGCACGTTGCCCGAGCCGTAGTCGAGCACCACCACTGATTTGCGCGAGGGCTCCGACGCTGACGTCACAGTGCGCCCTTGGTCGACGGCACACCGGCGACGAGCGGATCGAGCGCCTTGGCCTCGCGGAATGCTCGGGCGAATGCCTTGAACTCGGCTTCGGCGATGTGATGCGGATCGCGACCCTCGAGCAGCTTCAGGTGCACGGTGAGGCGCGCGTTCAGCGTCAGGGCTTCGAAGAAGTGCCGCACCATCGACCCGGTGAAGTGGCCGCCGATGAGATGCAGTTCGTACCCGACGGGCTCGCCACCGTGCACGAGGTAGGGCCGCCCCGAGATGTCGACCACGGCCTGCGCGAGCGCCTCGTCGAGAGGCACCAGCGCATCGCCGTAGCGGGAGATGCCCGCCTTGTCGCCGAGCGCTTCGAGAATGGCTTGGCCGAGCAGAATTCCGGTGTCTTCCACCGTGTGGTGGACGTCGATGTGCACGTCGCCGACCGCGTCAACCGTGAGGTCGGTCAAGGAGTGCCGGGCGAACGCGGTGAGCATGTGATCGAAGAACGGCACACCGGTCTCGATGCGCGATTCACCCGTGCCATCGAGATCGACGGAGATGCTGATCTGCGACTCACTGGTGGAACGCGTGAGCGAGGCGGTGCGCGGTGCTGCAGTCATACTGCCCATCCTATCGGCGATCCCCGCGGGTTCGGCCGCGTTCAGCCCTGGGCCCCGCCCGGGCCGAGCGCCGCGATCGCCTCGATCACTGCGCTCGTCTCCGCCTCGGTGCCCGCCGTGATGCGGAGATGACCCGGGATGCTGAGGTTGCGGATCAGAATGCCCCGCTCACGCAGCGCCTCGAACGTCGCTGCAGGGTCGGTGAAACCACCGACGAGCACGAAGTTCGCGCCAGAGGGGTGCACTCGGTACCCGAGTTCGGTCAGGGCCCGGGCGAGTCGATCACGCTGCGCGCTGATGTCTGCGACAGTCGCCAGCATCGCGTCTGCGTGGCGAATGGCTGCGGTCGCCGCTGCCTGGGTGAGCGCAGAAAGATGGTACGGGAGGCGCACCAGTCGAAGGGCGTCGATCACTGCCGCGTCAGCGGCGAGATACCCGAGGCGCACGCCGGCGAAGGCGAAGGCCTTGCTCATGGTGCGCGATACCAGGAGTCGGTGCCGCCCCGGGAGGAGCGACACGGCGCTCTCGCGATCCGTATCGAACTCCTGATACGCCTCGTCAACGACAAGAATTCCGTCGAAGGCGTCGTAAGCCGCAAGAATCACGTCACGATCGAGGGTCGTTCCCGTGGGGTTGTTCGGACCGCACAGTATCGCGACATCCGGTTGATGCTTCTGAAGCGCTTCGACGACCGACTCCGGAGTGAGCACGTAGTCGGCGGGACGCTCGACGGCGATCCACTCGGTATCGGTTCCCGATGCGAGCAGCGGATACATCGAATAGGTCGGCGTGAAGCTCAACAGCGAACGCCCCGGACCGGCGAACGCCTGGAGCACCTGCTGCAGCACCTCGTTCGAACCGTTTGCCGCCCAGAGTTGATCCGGGCCGAGCCCGTGGCCGAGATACCCGGCGAGAGAGACTCGCAGTTCGGTGAACTCACGATCCGGATATCGATTCACTCCCGTCACCGCGCGAGCGAGCGACTGCACAATATCGATTGCGACGTGCTCGGGGATGGGATGCGTATTCTCGTTGACGTTCAAGCTCACCCTCACCGCGTCCTGCGGCGCGCCATACGGCTGCTGCCCGACGAGGTTGTCGCGGAGAGGAAGATCGCTCAGGCTAGTCACCCACCCAGTCTAGAGCCGAAACCGCACCCGACCGTGGGGCGACGGGACGCTCAGACCCCGAGTTCGTCTCCCGACACCACCAGCGGATTGCCCGAGTACCGCAACGGCACCGCGATCGCTTCGCCCGCCTGTACCGACGAGTCGTCAAGCTGGTTCAAGTGCACGATCTCAGTGATGAGATCGCGGGGGTCGGCGGAGGGATCGAGATGCGTCGCCAGCGACCAGAGCGAAGTACCCGGCTGCACCACCACATACTCGAATTGCTCACCACGCGGGCCCTCACCCGATGCCATTGCCTCAGGGGCGGCGAAGGATGCAAACAGTGCGAGCAATCCGGCGATCAGCACTGTCGCAGCACCGCCGAGCACGATGCGCCCGCGTCGGGTCAGGCGGAGGGCGCCCGAAGCTTCGGTCGACTCTCGTGATTCCTGACTCAGAACCGCTGATGCGCTCATGATGATCTCCCTTCGTTGGTGACGGCCGCAAGCATTCAAGCTCATGCGAACATCTGTTTCGAATATATATTCGATGAATCGAAACCGCAAGGCCACAGTCGAAGGTATGTTTCGCTGTTTTTCCGCGACACTCGAACATATGTTTGCCGGTGTTCGAACGGTGCGGCTAGGGTTTCGGTCAACGGGATCACTGAATCAGCACCCACCGACATTCATGGATCGCGCCCCCTCCGCATCGCCCTCTGGGCCAGAAAGGACAGCGATGAGCGACGCAGCCACGCCCCGATCCATGAAGCCGTTGAGCGAGAAGCAGCAGGCGATCCTCGAGTGCATCGCCCGATCAGTGGAGAGCCGCGGGTACCCGCCGAGCATGCGCGAGATCGGCGATGCCGTTGGGCTCTCATCGCTCTCGAGCGTGACGCACCAGCTCAGCCGCCTCGAACTCGGCGGGTACATCAGGCGCGATCCAAACCGGCCCCGCGCCCTCGAGATCCTGGTAGAGCTGGCCTCGACATCAGCGGCCATCGCAGAGACGCCGGCGCAACGACCCGAAGAAGCGGCGTACGTCCCCCTCGTCGGGCAGATCGCCGCCGGGGTCCCGATCACAGCAGAACAGCAGGTCGAGGAGATCGTCCCGCTCCCGCGCGCTCTCGTCGGAGACGGACAGCTCTTCATGCTGCGCGTCGTGGGCGACTCGATGATCGACGCTGCGATCTGCGACGGCGACTTCGTCGTCATTCGGCAGCAGCGGGAGGCTGAGAACGGAGACATCGTGGCCGCGATGCTCGATGGCGAGGCCACGGTGAAGGTGTTCCGTCGCCGAGACGGGCACACCTGGCTTCTACCGCGCAATAGCGCGTTCGAGCCGATCCTCGGTGACCACGCCGAAGTGCTTGGACGGGTGGTCGCGGTCTTCCGTTCGGTCTAGCCCTCCGGCGCTGCTGCGCAGCGCCGGAGCAGCGCCCACCGCGACAGCACGGCGCGAACCCCGACAGCTCACACTTGGGTTCGCTCCCGCGATTGCTTTGTTGCACCGGGTCTATCTAAAGTGATGGCATGGCTGATACCCCGTCGTCGATCCCCTCCGCTCTGCCCGGAGTAACGATGCTCCAGGTCGGATTCGACCCCGACTACGTCCCATATGCGCGCGGTCTCGAACTCCAGTCACAGGCCGTCGGCCGAATCGACCAGGGCGCCGACCGCGGCACCATCCTCTTGCTGGAGCACGAACCGGTGTACACCGCAGGTCGCCGCTCCGAGCCGGGTGAACACCCCGTGGACGGAAGCCCGGTCGTCCCGGTCGATCGCGGCGGCCGGGTGACCTGGCACGGCCCGGGCCAACTCGTGTGCTACCCGATCGTTCTGCTGCGACGCGGGGCCGGCGTCGTCGACCTCGTACGGGCGCTCGAAGCCGCGATCATCGAGACGATGGCCGAGTATGCTCTCCTGGGCTTCCGCGTCGACGGCCGTTCGGGAGTATGGGCCACGCACGGCGAAGGCCCACCGGCGAAGGTCGCACAGGTCGGCCTGCACGCCCGCGCCGGCATCGTCACCCACGGTATCGCGATCAACTGCTGCAACGATCTCGCTCCGTTCGCCACGTTCGTACCGTGCGGAATTCAAGATGCCGGGGTCACGACGCTGAGTGCGCTCGCCGGTCGCAGGATCGCACCGGCGGCGGTGGCGCCCCGCCTCCAGGCGCGTCTCGCGGAAGCGATCGCGGAGCTCGTCGCTTGAGCGCGCGTCGCCTGCCATCGATCGGCACTCGCCCCGAGTCGGAGGGCCGCCCGCTCCTCCGCATCGAGGCGCGCAACGCCGAGACCCCGATCGAACGGAAGCCCGAGTGGATCAAGACCCGCGCCCGGCTCGGCCCGGAGTACCGGCAGGTGCGCGACCTGGTCGCGAGCGAGGGGCTCCACACCGTCTGCCAGGAAGCCGGCTGCCCCAACGTCTTCGAGTGCTGGGAGGATCGCGAAGCCACCTTCCTCATCGGCGGATCGATCTGCACTCGGAGGTGCGATTTCTGCATGATCACAAGTGGCAAGCCCCTCGCGCTGGATCGCGATGAACCGCGTCGCGTAGCGGAATCGGTGCGCACCATGGGCCTGAAGTACGCGACGATCACGGGGGTCACGCGCGATGATCTTCCAGACACGGGCGCATGGCTCTACGCCGAGACCATCCGTCAGGTGCATGCAATGAACCCTGGTTCGGGCGTCGAGGTACTCGTGGACGACCTCGGAGGGCGTGCCGAGGATCTCGAGCAGGTGTTCGCAGCAGCGCCGCAAGTGTTCGCCCACAATCTCGAGACTGTGCCCCGCATCTTCCGCCGCATCCGCCCCGGCTTCCGCTACGAACGTTCGCTGAGCGTGATCGCTCGGGCGCGCGACTCCGGGATGGTCACCAAGTCGAACCTGATCCTCGGCATGGGTGAGACCCGCGCCGAGGTCTCTGAGACCATGGCTGAGCTCAGGGCCGCAGGGTGCGAGATCCTCACGCTGACGCAGTACCTGCGCCCCTCGGCACGGCACCACCCGATCGATCGCTGGGTACGCCCCGAGGAGTTCAGGGAGCTGCAATCCGAAGCCGAATCGCTCGGCTTCTCCGGTGTGCTCGCGGGCCCCCTCGTGCGATCCTCCTACCGCGCCGGGCGCCTCTGGGCGCAGACGATGCGCGCGACCGGCAGAACGGTACCCGAGGCGTTGCAGCACCTCGCGAAACGCGCGCCGACCTCGTACCCTCAGGCCGTGCAGGCGCTGCAGCCGACCGAGCCCGAGGCGAGTTCGGACCGCATCGCGGCCGAATGAGCGGAAAGCCCTACACGACTGGATCCGGTGTCAGCAGACCCAGCTCGCGGAGCACGGCGAGGACCTGCTCGTGCCGGTTGAACGTATAGAGGTGCACCGACGGTGCACCTCCTGCGAGCAACTCTCGCGCGAGGGCGACAGTGTGCTCGACCCCCAATTCCGGCGCGTAGCCGCCCTCTGCGTCCAGTTCGTGCGCGAGGTCTGCCGGAGCCGGCTGCCCGGCGAGCGAGGCGACCTTGCGCAGCTGCGCACTGGTCGCGACCGGCATGAGTCCGGGCAGCACGGGAATGCGGAGTCCGGCCGATCGGGCATCATCGACGAACGACAGATAGTCGTCAGCGTGGAAGAAGAGCTGGGTGATCGCCAGATTCGCCCCGGACTCCTGCTTCGCCACGAGCCAGTCGATGTCTTCGGCGCGCGAGCGGGAGAGTGGATGGCCGTTCGGGTATGCCGCGACCGCCGTGCGGCCGACACTCGTCAACGCAGGTCGATCCGCGCGCGCCTCTGCGATCAAGCGCACGAGTTCGAGCGCACTCAACGACCCCGCGACCTGCGCGTCGCTCTCGTCGAACCCACGCGGCGGATCGCCGCGGAGCGCGAGGAAGTCGTGTACTCCCGCATCCATGATGGCGTGGATCGCGCCTCGCACGGCCTCCCGGCTTTCTCCGACGGTCGTCAGGTGCGCGAGCGGCAGCGCATCGGTGTGGTTGCGCAGATACGTGACGAGATCGAGCGACGCGTCACGATTCGATCCGTTCGCCCCGTACGTCACGGAGATGAAGTCGGGATCTGCTGCCGAGAGGTGCTGCACCGCGTGCCCGAGTGCGAGCGCCGCCGCTCCCGAACGCGCCGGAAAGACCTCGAACGAGAATCGGGCGCGTGCCTCGCCCCGGCTCGGCAGCAGGAACGAGTTCATGCGGTCTTCTCCGTGCGATCTTCGGATGCCGCTGCTCCCGAGGCAGCCGACGAGCCCGATACGCGCACTGTTGCCCTCACCCCGGTGCGGCCGAATCCGGCGTACGACGCCGGAGCCGCTTCGTGCCCGCCGATCTCCTCTTGCGCGAGTCGTGTGCCGCGCACGCGCGCCGCGATCTTTGCGAAGGCGACGTCTCGAGCGAAGTCGGGTGATCCGTGTTTCGGCTTCTCATCGATGAGATAGGGCGAGAAGCCGCAGTCGTCCGTCGAACCGAGCAGCTCGGGTGGAATGAATCGGGCAGCGCGCACCAGCTGGTCCCGCACCTCAGCAGCGGTCTCGAGCTTCGGATTCATCGGGTCGGTCACGCCGATGAGCACCCGTGGCGTCGCACCCGATTCCCGCGTGCGCTGGCGCAGCTGCCTGCCGATCAGCCGCGCCACTCGATCCGGGTCCTTTTCGCTCGCAGCCTGCACGAGGAAGTAGCCGGCTTCGATCTGGAAGAGCTCGGGAATCAGCCCCGCGTAGTCCACGTCGGCGCTGTGCGCGGAATCGTGGTCGTTCCCCGGGCACGTATGCACGCCGACCGCGGCGCGCTGCGCGCGGGGCAGTTCGGCGAGCACCCGGTTGATGAGGTCGATGAAGCCGCCGAGCGCGTCGGGTCCCGCCCACGGCGCGCGCACGTCGCGACGCAGGGCGAGGCGCCCCTCGGTGAAGTCGATCGTGACCCGTGAGGCCCCTGCGGCGAAGCTGCGACTAATGTCTTCGGCGCACCCCGCGACGACATCGTCGAAAAACTCGTCGCGCGAGTAGTCGCCCAGGCCGTCGGCGGGCACCATGAGCGAGAGCATTGAGGGCGAGATCACGGCCTGTTTCAGCGGGAGGTCCGTGAGCGGCCGCGCCGCAGCGACATCCTCGGCCGCCCACGAGCGGAATCGGAACGGACCGCGCGCGAGACTCGGGATGACACGGTGATGCCCGTCGGCGAACACCGCGAACACCGGGCCTTGCCGCACCTCGTCGTCATCGAAGGACGTGCCGAGCGGGTAGCTGGCGAAGCTCTGCCGGCGCTGCTCGCCATCGCTCACGAGGGGCGAACCCGTCTCGGCGAATCGCGCGAGCGTGTCGCGCACCGCACTATCCTGTTCACGACGGAGCGTCTCCGGTGCAACGAGCCCGGTCTCGGCGTCGAGCACCGCGCGCTGCAGGCTCGCCGGCCGCGGGAGGCTTCCCACGGCTTCCGTCGGAAGTTCGGCTTCGCTCCAGGCCGAGGGGGCGGCGACCCGCGCCGCCCCCTCGATCTCGGAACGATCCGGCTCGCTCACGCGCCCGAGCGCACCGCGCGAGCCGCCTGAACCAGGTTCGTGAGGCTCGCGACGGTCTCTTCGTACCCGCGCGTCTTCAGACCGCAGTCGGGGTTCACCCAGAGCTGCTCGCCGGGAATGCGCGCGGCTGCGATGCGAATCAACTCCTGCTGCTCCTCGACGCTCGGCACGCGCGGCGAGTGGATGTCGTAGACGCCCGGCCCGATCCCGCGTGAATAGCCGTGCTCGCCCAACGGTTCGACGACGTCCATGCGGCTGCGGGCCGCCTCGATGCTCGTGACATCGGCGTCGAGCCCGTCGACCGCGTCGATGATCTCGCCGAACTCGGAGTAGCAAAGGTGGGTGTGGATCTGCACGTCGGCCGCGGCGCCGCTCGTCGCCAGACGGAACGCGCCGACCGACCAGTCGAGGTACGCCGCCTGACGGTCCGCGTCGAGCGGCAGCAGCTCGCGCAATGCCGGCTCGTCCACCTGAACGATGCGAATGCCCGCATCGACCAGGTCGTCGATCTCATCGCGCAGCGCGAGCGCGACCTGCGAGGCCGTGTCGGCCAGCGGCTGGTCATCGCGCACGAACGACCAGGCGAGGATCGTGACGGGGCCGGTGAGCATGCCCTTCACCGGGCGGTCGGTGAGCGACTGCGCATACTCCGACCACGCGACGGTCATCGGCGCCCGCCGCGACACGTCTCCCCAGAGAATGGACGGACGGGTCGCCCGAGTTCCGTACGACTGCACCCAGCCGTGCTCGGTCACCGCGAAGCCGTCGAGCAGCTCGGCGAAGTACTGCACCATGTCATTGCGCTCGGCCTCGCCGTGCACGAGAACGTCGAGGCCGATCTCCTCCTGCAGGCGGATCACCCGTTCGATCTCGGTGCGCAAGAATCCGTCGTAGGCTTCCTGATCGATCTCGCCCGCTCCGAACGCGGCGCGTGCCTTGCGAATCTCCGCGGTCTGCGGGAACGAGCCGATGGTCGTGGTTGCGAGCTCGGGAATGTCGAGCCCCTGCTGCGCGGCACGGCGCTCGCCCTCTTCGGCGCGTTCGCGATCCGCCTCGGCCACCGCGCCGACGCGCTCGCGCACCTCGCCGACCCGCACCCCCGCAGTCTGCGCGCGTGCCGCGAGGATCGCATCGACCGCGGCGAGTTCGTCTTCGATGGCCGCGGCTCCATCAGAGAGCCCGCGGGCGAGAATCACGGTGTGCTCGATCTTCTGATCTGCGAAGGCGAGCCAGGAGGCGAGCTCGGCGTCGAGCCGCGTCTCGTCGCGCACATCGTGCGGCACGTGCTGCAAGCTATTGGAGGTGCCTGCGACGACTGAGATACCGGCTCGCTGCAGACGCTCCAGAGCGCCGAAGGCCGTGCGAAGGCTCGTCTTCCAGATGTTGCGTCCGTCGATCACGCCTGCGACGAGCTGGGTGTCGGTGAACGCCGCCGTGAGCTCGCCGGATGCGAGTGCGGCTTCGGGCAGGCTTCCGCGCACGAGGTCTGCGTGCACGGCCTCGATCGGAAGCGCGCCGAGCCGTGCGAGCGCCGCAGAGGCGTCGCCGTACGGCGCCGTGAGCAGGATCTGCGGGCGCGCGGCAGCGCTGCCCAGCGTCGTGTACGCTCGCTCGACCAGTGCGAGCGTCTCTGCGCGGGGCAGGGCGAGCGAATCGGAGACGAGGGCGGGCTCATCAAGTTGCACCCATTCGGCTCCTGCCGCACGCAGCGCGTCGAGCAGCTGCGCGTAGACGGCGACGACCTCATCGAGGCGATCGATCGGGCGGAAGCCCGCTTCGGCGTCGTCGGAGGCCTTGGCGAGAAGCAGGTACGTGACCGGACCGACGAGGAGCGGGCGAGACGCGATCCCCTGCTCCGCCGCTTCAGCGAGCTGCGCGACCAGCTGTGCGGGGTTTGCCCCGAGCGGCGTGCGCTCGTCGATCTCGGGAACGCTGTAGTGGTAGTTCGTGTCGAACCACTTCGTCATCTCGAGCGGCTGGTGGTCGCGGTCGCCGCGAGCGAGCGCGAAGTACGTGACGAGATCGCTGCCTGCGATGTCGGAGAATCGCTGCGGAATCGCGCCGAGTGCGAGCGTCGCGTCGAGCACCTGATCGTAGAAGCTGAAGCTCTCGGGCACCGCACCGCCCTCGACGGGGAGACCGAGTTCGACGAGACGCGCGCGGGTGGTCGACCGCAGGGCGCGGGCGGTCTCCTGGAGAGCGGCCTCGTCGCAGTGCCCCTTCCAGAACGATTCGATCGCCCGCTTCAGCTCGCGGCGGCGTCCGAGCCGCGGGTATCCGAGGATCGTCGCGGTGGGCAGGTGCGTCGTTGCGGTCATGGCCGTCCTTTTCGTGGGAACTCAAGGATCACAGCAGGCGCTGCTCCCCGTGGAACTCCCCCAAGGTATCCAGGTGCCGCGCAATCACCGAGCGATGTTGCTCACTGTTACCCGCCACCCAAGCCAGGCTTATGCCAGGTATTGCTCCAGCTTCGCTGCCATCTCGGCCGTCACGTAGGCGCGCACGCGCGTACCGGTCTCGACGTACTCGGTGTCGAGCACCCGATTGCGCTCGTGCAGCTCGGCCACGAGTTCGCCGCGGTCGTAGGGCACCACGACGGTGATCTCGCGATCCGGAACCGGCAAGGCGGCATCGATGCGGCGCTTGAGCTCGTCGATGCCCTCGCCGCTGCGCGCCGACACGAACACGGCATCGGGCACGAGACCGTGCAGCACGAGTCGTTGCGAATCGTCGAGCAGGTCCGCCTTGTTGAACGCGACGAGCTCGGTGATGTCTTGCGCGTCGACTTCGGCGATCACGTCGCGCACGGTGCGCAGCTGGGCCTCCGGATCGGGATGCGAGCCGTCGACGACGTGCAGGATCATCGAGGCGTCGCCCACCTCCTCGAACGTCGATCGGAACGCCTCGACCAGCTGATGCGGCAGGTTGCGCACGAAGCCGACCGTATCGGCGTAGGTGAACCGCCGGCCATCATCGGTCTCTCCGTGCCTGATCGCGGTATCGAGGGTCGCGAAGAGCTGGTTCTGCACGAGTTCCTGCGTTCCCGTCAGCCGATTGAGCAGGCTCGACTTGCCGGCGTTCGTGTACCCGGCGATCGCGACCGAGGGCACTTCGCCTCGCTTGCGGTTCGCGCGCTTCGCCTCGCGCGCGGGAGCGAAGCCCGCGATCTGCTTGCGCAACTTCGACATGCGGGTGTGAATCTTGCGTCGATCGAGCTCCATCTTGGTCTCGCCCGGGCCACGCGAGCCCATGCCGGCTCCCGCAGAGCCGACCTGGCCGCCTGCCTGGCGCGACATCGACTCGCCCCATCCGCGCAGACGCGGCAGCAGGTACTGGAGCTGCGCGAGTTCGACCTGGGCCTTGCCCTCACGGCTCTTCGCGTGCTGACTGAAGATGTCGAGAATCACGGCCGTGCGGTCGATCACCTTGACCTTCACGACGTCCTCGAGAGCACGGCGCTGGCTCGGCGCCAGCTCGGTGTCGGCGATCACGGTATCGGCGCCGACCGCCGCGACCAGCTCGGTGAGTTCTTGGGCTTTGCCCTTACCCAGGTATGTCGCAGGATCAGGGTGCGCGCGCCGCTGCAGCAGCCCGTCGAGCACGCGGGCGCCGGCTGTCTCGGCGAGCGCCGAGAGTTCGCGCAGCGAGTTCTCGGCATCTTCTGCAGTGCGCTGCGAGTAGACGCCGATGAGCACCACATTCTCGAGTCGCAGCTGACGGTATTCGACCTCCGTGACGTCTTCGAGCTCCGTCGAGAGCCCGACGACGCGCTTCAACGACGCCCGATCCTCGCGCTCCATGCGAATGGCGTCGAGGTCGCCCTCGAGTCGATCGTGGTCGGCTTCGCCGAGAGCCTGTGCGCCGCTCGTGAGGTCGCGGATCACGGTGGCGGATCCGGCGCCCGCGGCGCGCGCGAGCACCCGGTCCAACGGATCTGCTGAAGCAGTATCGGCGGTCTCGGGCGCGTTCGTCACGGGCGCTTCCTCGACAGCGAGGGAGGCTTCGTCTGCGTTGTGTTTCTTCATCTGGCTGCAAGTCTACGCGGGGAACGCCCGGGCGCGTCGCTCGTTCGCCGTGGGCGCAGTGTCGAGCGACGAGGCCGGATGCCAGAGGCGCGGGACCGGGCACGGTGACGGCCTGGGATACTGGGACGGTGAATCAGCACTACTTCTCCGCGTCCCCCCAGGGCGAGCTCAGGCCACGCGAGATCGAGGTGGAACTCGCTGGGGCGCCTCGCACCGTCGTCACCGCCGGAGGGGTGTTCAGCCCGGAGCAGCTCGATCGCGGCACCGCTATCCTGCTCCGGCAGCTCCCGGATACCGCTGCGCTCGGGGTGGCCCCGGAGAGCCCCCTGCTTGACGTCGGGTGCGGCTGGGGGGCGATCGCCCTCGACGCCGCGCTCGCGCATCCTGAGCGCGAGGTCTGGGCGATCGATGTCAACGAGCGCTCGCGCGAGCTCACGCGCTCGAACGCCGAGCGGCTCGGCCTTGAGCACCTGCACGTCGCGGCGCCGGAAGACGTGCCCGCATCGCTGCTGTTCGGGGAGATCCGCTCCAATCCGCCGATCAGGGTCGGGAAGGACGCACTGCACGCGATCCTGCGCCAGTGGCTCCCCCGCCTCGCGGAGAACGGCGTCGCGCACCTCGTGGTCGCGAAGCACCTGGGCGCAGATTCATTGCAGCGCTGGATCGCGGCGGAGTTCACCGACCTCGACGTCGCACGCGCCGGGCGCGACAAGGGTTTTCACATCATTCGAGCCCGGCGCGCGTAGCTCAGCGCGGAGAGCTCGGCGCGGGGAGCTCGGGGCGGGACCGGCTCAGACCTCGGGGAGCTCAATCTCGCCCGAGTAGACGAGCTCGGCTGGCCCGTTGAGCGACACGTGCTCGCCCTCCTCGGTCGGGAACATACGCACGGCGAGGCGCCCGCCTGGCACGTCCACCCGCCAGTGATTCGGCATGCTCTCGCCGCCCCAGTGGCGGAAGGCGAGCGCTGCAGCCGCGGTACCCGTGCCGCACGAGAGCGTCTCGCCCGATCCGCGCTCGTGCACGCGCATGCGAATGCGGGCCACCCCGTCCTTGATCAGCGGATCCTCTGGCACGACGAACTCGATGTTCGCACCGTGCTCGGCGACCGGTTCGAGGGCGGGCTCGCGATGCAGGTCGAGGCTGTCGAGCTCAGCGGGGTCGGCCAGCGCCGTGACGACGTGCGGGTTGCCGAGGTCGATACCCAGCCCCGGCCGCGCAACGTCGAGCCCCTGGGCGGCGACCAGGCGCTCGCCCGCGAGTCGCCACCGCCCCAGATCGACCGTGTACCCCGAGACTCCGGCGAGCACGTCTTTCACTCCGGAGCGCGTGCCGATCGGCAGCGTGTCGCGCCGCTCCGGTGCGACCAGACCCTGCGTGATCAGATAGTGCGCGTACACGCGCACCCCGTTGCCGCACATCTCGGCGGGCGTGCCGTCGGCGTTCCAGTAGTCCATGAACCACTCCGCGTCGGGCTCCTCGGCGAGACTCGCGGCGCCTTCGGAGATCGCGCGCGATCGTACGGCACGGATCACTCCGTCAGCACCGACTCCGAATCTGCGGTCGCACAGGAAGCGGATCTGCTCGGGAGTGAGCGCGCGCTCGCCCTCTGGATCGGAGAAGAGCACGAAGTCGTTACCCGTGCCATGGCCCTTGGTGAACGCGAGGGTCGTCATCGCTCCAGTTTACGCGGGGAGCTCACCCGATTGCAGCCATTCGACTCCCGCGTAGCGTTTGAACCAGCTCACCTGCCTGCGGGCGTACCTCCGGGTGAGCAGCTGGCTCTCGGCGATGGCTTCTGCTTCGGTGATGCGCCCGTCGAGCTGAGCGAGCGCCTGGGCGTAGCCGATCGCCCGGGATGCCGTGCGTCCATCTCTGATGCCGTGCGGCAGCAGTGCGCGCACCTCGCGCACCAGGCCGGCCTGCCACATCCGCTCGACGCGTCGGTCGAGGCGTTTCACAAGCGCGGCGCGCTCAGCGTGCACGCCCACGATGCGCGTTTGCCCGCCTCCGGAGTCGTGCCACAGCGCGGGGGTCGCGGGCAGCGTCACCTGAGCGTCGCCGCCCAGGAGCGCGACTTCCAGTGCTCGCACGACCCGCCGCGGGTTGCGAGCGTCCACCGCTGCCGCCGTGACCGGGTCGATAGCCCGCAGGCGAGCGAGCAGTTCGGCGACGCCATCCTGATCCGCCGTCTCCTCGAGTTGCGCACGCAGGGCGTCGTCGCGTGGCGGGAACTGAAAGTCGAAGATCACGCTCGACACGTACAGGCCCGATCCCCCGACGAGGATCGCATCGGCCCCTCGCCCGTGAATCTCGGTGATCACGGAGCGTGCTTCCGCCTGGTACCACGCGACGGTGGCTTCTTCGCTCGGAGCGAGCACGTCGAACAGGTGATGCGGAATGGCGCGGCGCTCGGCCTCCGGCACCTTGGCCGTTCCGATGTCCATGCCCCGATACACCTGCATGGCGTCGGCGTTCACGACCTCAGCGCGCCTGCCGCTCGCGCCGATTCGCTCGGCGAGGTCGAGTGAGAGCTCGGATTTGCCCGTGCCCGTCGCCCCGACCACTGCCCAGAGCACGGGAGCTGCCGAGCGCTCGCGAGGCGGTCTCATCGGGTGCGGATCGCAGGCAGACCCAGGCTCACCACCCGGGGAGCGGAGTCGCCCGCTGACGCGGGCGCGGGAACCCCGCAGCTCTCCGCTTGACGACGATCCCAGGCGTCGCCGGCGCGCGTGCGACGAATCGCGAACAGCCGGGACCCGTCGTCGCTCGCGAGGGCGGAGTCGGCGATGAGGAAGTGCGGGGCTGCAGCCGTGATCGCGACGGTCACGACATCCCCTGGCCGGGGCTCGTCGCCGTGCTCCGGCACTGCGAAGTGGACCAGCCGATTGTCTTCGCTGCGACCCGAGAACCGCCGCGTCGTCGCGTCCTTCTTCCCTTCTCCCGCCGAGACGAGCACCTCGGCGACACGGCCGATCTGCGCTTGGTTCTCCTCGAGGGAGATGCGCTCCTGCACCACCTGCAGTCGCTCGTAGCGCTCCTGCACGACGGCCTTCGGCAGCTGCCCGTCCATCTCCGCCGCGGGGGTGCCGGGTCGAATGGAGTACTGGAAGGTGAAGGCGCTCGCGAACCGCGACTCCTCGACGACGCGCAGCGTGTCTGCGAAGTCGGCATCCGTTTCACCGGGAAAGCCGACAATGATGTCGGTCGTGATCGCGGCGTTGGGGATGCGCTCGCGCACCGCGTCAAGGATGCCGAGGAACTTCTTCGAGCGATACGAGCGGCGCATCGCTTTCAGCACGGTGTCGGACCCGGATTGCAGCGGCATGTGCAGCACCGGCATCACGTTCGGCGTCTCGGCCATCGCGGCGATGACGTCGTCGGTGAAGGCCGCAGGGTGGGGGCTCGTGAATCTCACGCGCTCGAGACCGTCGATGCCGCCCATCGCGCGGAGCAGCTTGCCGAACGCGTACCGGTCCCCGAACTCGACGCCGTAGGTGTTGACGTTCTGACCGAGCAGGGTCACTTCGATCGCACCGTCGTCGACGAGCGCTTGCACCTCCGCGAGGATGTCACCAGGGCGACGATCCTTCTCTTTGCCGCGAAGCGACGGCACAATGCAGAACGTGCAGGTGTTGTTGCAGCCGACGGAGATGGACACCCACCCGCTGGACGCGGAATCGCGCTTGGTGGGCAGAGTCGACGGGAACACCTCGAGCGATTCGAGGATCTCGACCTGCGCCTCGGCGTTGTGGCGCGCCCGCTCGAGCAGTGCGGGGAGCGACCCCATGTTGTGCGTGCCGAATACGACGTCGACCCACGGGGCCTTCTCGACGATGACGCCCTGGTCCTTCTGGGCGAGGCAACCGCCCACGGCGATCTGCATGCCCTCGCGCTCCCGCTTGACGCTCGCGAGATAACCCAGATTGCCGTACAGCTTGTTGGCAGCGTTCTCGCGCACCGCGCACGTGTTGATGACGATGACGTCAGCGCTCTCGGCATCATCGGCTGCGACGTAGCCGGCGGCTTCCAGCGAACCCGAGAGCCGCTCTGAATCGTGCACGTTCATCTGGCAACCGAGTGTGCGAACCGTATAGCTCCGGGGCGTGCCATCGTGTCGCATGGCTGCGGGCGACAGCGCGATCTCAGTGGGTTCGACAGCGGTGAGACTCATGGGAATCAGTCTACCGAGGGTCGCACGGGCGCCGAGAACGACGCGGCAGAGGCCTCGTCACCGCTACTCGAAACGCACGCCGGAACCGCCGTGAGGGTCGCGACGCGGCCGCAGGGCGCCGTCAAGCGCGTCTCTGGCTGCCCGCATCGCGGGCTCTCCCGACCATCCACGGCGAGCCAGAAACCCCAGAAGACGTCGTTCTGCCACGCTTCGCTCGAGCCCGGAAAGCTTCGCCGCACGTGCTCGTGCAGTCTCCCGGAGGAGCTCGAACTCCTCGTCTACGTCGAGTTCGCCGACGGCCGCTTCGATCACGTCGTCTGGGAGCTTGCGCGATTTCAGTTTCACGCGGATCTGTGAACGGCTCGCCCGCTTCGTCTCGCGCAGCTTCTCGGTCAGCGTTCGAGCCAGGCCGGCGTCGTCGAGGTAGAGGCTCCGGGTGAACTCGTCGATGACCGATTCGACCTCATCCGCTCGGTGCTCGAGCCGCGCGAGCTCCTCGCGCAGCTCGCCGCTCGACCGAGCGCGACGCCCGAGAATTCGCACCCCGTCTTCGTGAGCCGAGCGGCCAGTGTCGTCGTCCGCGGTCTCTCCCGGCTCTTCCCACGGCTCCGTCGATCGCTCCGCCTCGTCCGCTTCGAGTTCCGATGCGTCTGCGTGAGCGCCCTCGTCACTGGCATTGCCGGATTCAGGAAGCGTGACCGACGCGTGGTCGCCGAAGTTCGCGCGCACCACCGGTCGCACGCCGCTGTCGATGAAGGAGGCTACTCCCGAGTCGATCAGTTGTGCCAACTCTTCGCGTGTTGCCTGCCGCGGTTCTGGTTCTTCACCCGGGCCATCGTGTGCGGTGCCGCTCTCCTGCTCGCGTCGGCCGAGCAGCGAGCGGAGTTGAATCACCTCCGCCAGGTCACCGCGATCCTCCGCCCGCGACGAGGAACCGTCTTCGGGCGGAGGCAGAAACCGGACGGCCATATCAGGCGCTCGCGCGCTTCTCGGTTTCGCCAGCAGCTGCGGTCTTCGGCGCGGCTGCTGCTTGAGCGGCAGGCGCTGCTGCCGTCTTGGAGGCTGACGCAGTCTTCGATGTCGAGGCGGCCTTCGTCGTCTCCTCGGGCGCTGCTTCCTTGCGCCCGTTGACGCCGAGCTTCGTGAGAATCTTCTCCTCGATCTCCAGTGCGATATCCGGGTGATTGATCAGGAAGCGTCGCGCATTCTCCATGCCCTGGCCGAGCTGGTCTCCGTCGTAGGTGAACCAGGCTCCGCTCTTCTTGATCAGCCCCTGCTCCACGCCGTAGTCGATGAGCGACCCCTCGCGTGAGATGCCGATGCCGTAGAGGATGTCGAACTCCGCCTGCTTGAAGGGCGGTGCCATCTTGTTCTTGACCACCTTGACGCGCGTACGGTTGCCAACCGCGTCAGTGCCGTCCTTCAACGTCTGAATGCGCCGGATATCGAGACGCACCGATGCATAGAACTTCAGCGCCTTGCCACCGGAGGTCGTCTCAGGGCTGCCGAAGAAGACACCGATCTTCTCGCGCAGCTGATTGATGAAGATGGCGGTCGTCTTGGTGGAATTGAGGCTGCCGGTGATCTTGCGCAGGGCCTGCGACATCAATCGCGCCTGCAGACCGACATGGCTATCGCCCATCTCGCCCTCGATCTCCGCCTTCGGCACGAGCGCAGCGACTGAGTCAATGACGACGAGGTCGACTGATCCCGAACGGATCAGCATGTCAGCAATTTCGAGTGCCTGCTCACCCGTGTCGGGCTGAGCAACGAGCAATGCGTCGATATCGACGCCCAGTTTCTGAGCGTACTCGGGGTCGAGCGCGTGCTCGGCATCGACGAAGGCTGCGATTCCACCGGCGCGCTGCGCATTCGCGATCGCGTGCAGAGTGAGCGTCGTCTTACCCGATGACTCAGGTCCGTAGATCTCGATGATGCGACCGCGCGGGAGGCCCCCGATACCCAGCGCCACATCCAACGCGACGGAACCCGTCGGGATAACTTCGACGGGCGCACGCTCCTGGCTTCCCATGCGCATGATCGCGCCCTTGCCGAAGTTGCGGTCGATCTGCGCGAGAGCGGCCTCGAGTGCTTTTTCGCGGTCTTTCGGTGCTGCCATGGTCTTGCTCCTCATCACGTGCGCGGCGTACCGCTGGGTGTGCTGCCTGCATACTGTCTCGACCCCGGTCGGGGTAGACAAGGCATCGGTGGTCGAGTGCTTTTCACCCTAGGATCAGCCCCCGACATTCATGCACGGAAGCGCTGAACTGTGGGTGCATCACGCTTTGCACCACCTGTAGACGAAGATAACACCACTCGAACACACTTTCGAATAGCGCGTCGGCGTGTTCGAGCAGATCAGCTCACCTGAGGCCCGGCGAGCCCCTGCTCACCCACGCTCATCGCGCGGATCGGGAAGGCCCCGGCCATGGCGACGCGCAACCGGCACGCTGAGATCGACGCACAGCGCCTCCCACACGGCGCGCGGGGCCACGCCGCGCTCGATCGCCTCGTTCGCAGTGCCGTCGAGCGGCGAGAGCCAGTGATCGCGCAGCAGTACGGGCGCGTAGTCCTCGCCGAACTCTGAGACGCACGCCCGTTTGAACTCGCTCAATCGCATCTCTCACGCCCATTCAAGTCATTGCCGCCAGAACGGCGAAGCGCCCGTACCGATACCGGTCGGGCGCTCCATCGCCGAACCGTCGGCGAACGTCGGGGAGCTCGGTCTCAGGAAACCAGCTCTGAAGCGAAACCGGACACGAGCTCCGCCGGAACAGTGTCGGGAACGCGATGAGCCATCGGGAGCGACAGCCCCTCAACCACGGAGAGGCGTTCACTCACCTCGCCCATGATGACCGACAGCGGGGTATCCAACGCATCAGCGACCGCTGCGAGGATCTCGCTCGATGCTTCTTTCTGACCGCGTTCAACCTCGCTCAGATAGCCAAGCGCAACGCTCGCCTCGCCGGCGACCTGCCGCAGCGTGCGACCCTTCTGCAACCGGAAGTCACGCAGTACGTCGCCGATCTCTTGACGCATAAGCACCATGTGAACCCTCCTTCACGTGCACAACCCGAGTCGTGCTTCCACCATACCCGCTCGGCGACGGGGTTGTCGCTGCGGGAACGCCGACCGTGGGCGGTCGCCGTACTGGGAACAACTCAGAGCATAGCCGTTCTATTCCTGAAATCTCACTGAACTTGAGCCAGTCCGACTCAAGTTCAGTGAAGTTTCAGGAAAGCGCGCTCTGCCCGGTCGAGAGGGGCGGGCCAGCTCTGGCCCGTACATCGTTGCCGACTGGTCGAGTGCTTTGACCGTGAAGTCGTACTCTCCAGCGAGCTTCTCGGCCTCCGCGAGCCCTTCAGAACCCGACGTGGCGACCACGGTCTCGCCCGCGAGATCCTCGTAGCCGCTGGGCACCCCGCAATCACGCCGTCGGCCTGGCCCGACTGCACGGCCGAGAGGGCGGCCTGGAACCCGAGCGAACGAATATCGACCGTGAAGCCCTCCTGCTCCGCAATCGTATTCATCAGGTCCATGTCGATGCCGACGAGGTCACCCGTGGAGGGATCACGGAACTCGAACGGGGCGAAGGTGGTGTCGGTCGCGATGACGCACGTCTCGCCCTCGGCTTGGGCGGGCATGACTGCCGTCGCCGCGCCGGTCCCCAGCAGCAACGTCGCCGCGATCTGCGTTGATCGACTCGAGTGCAGCGTATCGAGGTCCGAAGCCCTACGAGTCACCGTCGGCGTCGAAGCATTCCCACAGCAGCACGATCGCTGCTGCGACTGCAGCGGTTCGAATGCTCGAGCGATCGCCGTCGAGCGCGAGAAGCTGCTGCCGCTCGACCGCCCCCAAGCTCACTGCAATCCAGACGGTGCCTGCAGGCTGACCCGTTTGCGCATCCGGGTCAGGACCGGCGACGCCCGTCGTCGCAACCCCTATCCCGACGCGCTCGGTGACCGCCTCGCCGTGGCTGGTCGAGCACGCCGTGCGTACCCCGAGCGCCATCTGCCGAGCGACTTCGCCATCGACCGGCCCGCGTTCGCGCAGCACTGCGGCATCGACCCCGAGCAGCGAGTGCTTGAGCGCGGTGTCGTACGCCACGATCCCCCCGGTGAACACGCGCGAGGCTCCCGGAACCGAGACGAACGCATCAGCGAGCAGTCCGCCAGTGAGGGATTCGGCAACCGCGAGCGTGAGTCCGCGCGATGCCGCACGCTCGATGATGCGGGCGACGAGCTCGCGGTCGTTGGCCGGCTTCACCGTGACGCTCTCCGGGCACGGAAGTACCCCACGACGTAATCGATGCCGCTGTACATGGTGAGGATGAACGCAATCGCCATCGTGATGATGTTCACCCACTCGAAGAACGGCTCGGCCGATTCGGCCACGCTGGCGAGCGGGAGCAGTGCGAGCGTGATGGCGACGGACTGGGCGATCGTCTTCAGCTTGCCGGCCCACGCGGCGGCGAGCACCACGTCATGAGCGACGAGCAGACGGTGCACGGTGATCCCGACTTCGCGAATGAGGATGAGGATCGTGACCCACCAGGGCAGTTCAGCAAGTATGGAGAGCCCCACGAGTGCCGCTCCCGTGAGGAACTTGTCGGCGATCGGGTCGAGCAGCTTGCCAAGATCCGTGATCAGCCCTCGGGATCGCGCGATGTGACCGTCCCAGGCATCGGTCGCTATCGCGAGCACGAAGAAGACGGCGGAGGCCCAGCGCCACGGCCCGTCTGCTTCCCCGTCGGCGAGCAGCATCCACAGGAAGAACGGGGTCGCGAGGATGCGCACGCCCGTGATGATGTTCGGTGCGTTCCAATTGCTGGGCACTGCGGGAGCGGGGGCGTTGCCGGTCATGCCAGCAGCCTACTTGAGTGGCGGTGTCGAACGGCTAGTAGGGGTAGATCGCGACGTCGAGACCGTCCGCCGATGGTGTCACCTCGACGTCGGCCGGCATCGCCCGAAGTTCGAGCTGCTCCGTGAGAGCTCGATCCTCGGAGTCGCGCCCCGCGTACGTCGCCTCGAAGACACCGCGATCGGTGATCTCCATCCAGGTCGACAGCTCGTCAGGAGAGCTCACCGACGGCGGAGCGATCATGTCGACGGACACCCGCACCGGCGGGCTCGCGGCGAATCGCGAGCCCGGCTCGTCTGCTGCGATACCGCATGTCTGCAGTTCCCAGACCTCGGTCTGCTCGGCGCACTCCTCATACGCTTGCGCGACTTGACGACGCACCTCCGCTGCGTAGCCCTCGCCCGGAACGAGCCAGTCGGAAACGAACAGCGCGTCGGCGTTCGACGTCACGGCGAATACGGCGTTCTCACGCGTCGCGAAAAACGGGTTGTGCGACACCAACGTGTATTCACCCGCATAGAGCGTGGTCATCGCGGCCTCGGCCGAAAGTGCGGTGTCGGAACCGCGGATGCCGAGCGCTCCGCCACCCGTAGTGTCGACCATCACCTCGTACCTCAGACCAGAGGTGACGCGCCACTCATCGGCCTCCGTGCGGCGCAACTCGATGCGATCGGTGTACGGATACCCGCCGAGTGTGAACGCGAGCTGCCCGGACGCCCGGTCGGCGTCGAACTCAACGCGGAACCTTGTGAGTTCGGCGTCAGTGATGCGCTCCGCCGACGCGAACGCATCGGCGTCGGGTGCCGACGCCGAGCCTTCCTGCTCAGCACCACTGAAGACTCGTTCCGCGGTCTCGAGGTCACCCGCCGCTACGGCTTCCACGTACTGAGACGCTACGGCTCGCACGGCGCCACTGTTGTTCGATTGAGCATCGACCGCGATGACGGTCCCGGCCCCGCCGAGCACGAGTACGACGAGCGCTGCGGTCACAGCCCAGATCCATGTCTGGCGCTGCGGGCCAGGGCCTGCCGGCTTCGCCCCCATCTCGGGTTCCGAGTTCACGTCTGGATGCGTCACGTTCGTCTCCTCTGTCGTACGGCTCGCAGTTCAGCTGTCATCCACGGTCAATCGCGCCCCGTGAGCTGCCAAGCGTCCTCGTCGCCGTCGTCTTCGACCTCGTCGAGCGTGGACTGATGCTGCGCGATCGGATCGTCATACCTCGAATCACCGAATCCGAGCGAGCCCATCAGCGGGTCGATCACGTCTGTTTCGGCGTCTTCCCGATTGATCGACGGCGGAGCCGTTTCTGCAGGAACAGCCGCGGACGCCGGAACTACGGTCGCTGCCGCAGCCGGTGGAGCAACCGCCTGCGACCGCTGAGGTTCGCGCGCGGGCGCCGAGGTCGCGGGCCCTCCGGTCACGCGAGCAAGCACCTCTGCGAGCTGTTCGGGACTCACGAGCACATCGCGCGCCTTCGACCCCTCTGAGGGGCCCACGATGTCACGCGACTCCATCAGATCCATCAGTCGACCCGCTTTCGCGAACCCGACGCGCAGTTTGCGCTGCAGCATCGACGTCGACCCGAATTGCGACGAGACCACCAGCTCGATCGCAGCGACGAGCACCTCGAGATCGTCCCCGATATCTTCGTCGATCTCTTTCTTCTCAACCACCTGCGCCACATCCGCGCGGTACTCGGGCTGCGCCTGAGCCTTCACGTGCGCGACGACCTGCGCAATCTCAGCTTCGCCGACCCAGGCTCCCTGCACACGGACCGGTGATGATTCACCATTGAGGAGGAGGAGGCCGTCTCCCTGACCGATCAGCCGTTCGGCGCCCACCTCGTCGAGGATGACGCGCGAGTCCGTGCCGGAGGCGACGGCAAAGGCGTATCGGCTCGGAACGTTCGACTTGATGACGCCGGTGACGACGTTCACAGAAGGACGCTGCGTCGCCAGCACGAGGTGGATGCCTGCGGCGCGCGCGAGTTGCGTGATGCGCTGGATCGAGTCTTCGACATCGCGCGGAGCGACCAGCATGAGATCGGCGAGCTCATCGACCACGACGAGCAGATACGGGTAGGGCTTGAGCACGCGCTGACTGCCCTCGGGAAGCACGATGCCGCCCGAGCGCACGGCCTCGTTGAAGTCGTCGATATGGCGGAACCCGAAGCTGGCCAGATCGTCGTACCGCATGTCCATCTCCTTCACGACCCATTGCAGCGCTTCCGCCGCCTTCTTCGGGTTCGTGATGATGGGAGTGATGAGGTGGGGAACGCCCTGATACACGGTGAGTTCGACGCGCTTCGGGTCGACGAGCACCATGCGCACATCGGACGGCGTGGCGCGCATCAAAATGCTGGTGATCATCGAGTTGATGAAGCTCGACTTACCCGAGCCGGTGGCGCCGGCGACGAGCAGGTGCGGCATCTTCGCGAGGTTCGCCACGACGAAGCCGCCCTTGACGTCTTTGCCCACACCGATGGTCATCGGGTGCACACTGCGCTGCGCCTTGCTCGACCGCAGCACGTCTCCCAGGGCGACGTTCTCGCGATCCTGATTGGGAATCTCGATGCCAATGGCACTTCTGCCGGGAATCGGCGAGAGGATGCGGACCTCGTTCGAAGCGACGGCGTACGAGAGGTTCTTCGAGAGCGCGGTGACCTTTTCGACTTTCACACCGGGGCCCAGCTCGACCTCGTACTGCGTGACCGTCGGCCCGCGTGAGAAGCCCGACACGCGCGCATCGACCTTGAACTCCTCGAAGACCCGCGCGATGGCCGCGGTGATGAGGTCGTTGGCCTCGGTATGGGTCTTCGGCGCGTCGCCCGCAGCGAGGGCGTACTGATCGGGGAGTTGGTACAACGCTTGGTCTGCCGGGCTGTGCGGAGGTGCGACGACGAACGGCTCGGCAGCAACGCCGGGCGCAGCCTCCGGCTCCGGCGGCGCAGACGCCTGCGCGGGAGTCGCGAAGTCGTCCCAGGAATCATCGCCGAGACCCGATGCCGGAGTCGCCCCTGCGGCTTGCACCGCCGCTTCGGCCTGATCGAGCTCGTCGAAGAGGTCGGACGGGAACCCGCCCGTCTCCTGCTCCGTTTCCGGCTCGGGCGCGAAGGCCGACTCGAACGCGCCGCTGCGCTCCGGTTGGGGTGTCGCCCCTCCGGGCGCCTGGTCGAGGGCCGAGTCGAGTGCTGAGCGGTCCGCAGCGTACGCCGGATCCTCCTCGCGCCCAGACGCGTTGCGACGCCACCACGGCATCGCTTCGCCGTCGCCTTCCTGCGCCTCGAGATCGAACAGCGCCTGCTCATCGGCGCGCGCCTGCTTGCGACTGCGCTTGGGGGCCGTCGGCTCCGCGGGCGCTTCGGGGTCGCGGCTGACCCCGAACAGGAACACGTAGGCCTCCCGCATGCGCTGCGCAATGCGGGATGGCGGCGTCTTGAGAACGATGAGCAGAGACATCAGAATCAGGATCGACAGCACCGGCACGGCGACCCACATCGTCAGATAACCGAGCGTTCCGCCGACGAGCCAGCCGAAAACTCCGCCTGCGGCGCTGAGGCGCTCCGGATTCTCCCACGGGTTGGGCATGCCGCCGTACAGGTGGCAGAGCCCGGCGATCGAGAGCACCGCGAGCGTGAGACCGGTGGCAATGCGCCGGTTATCGTGCACGCTCGATGGATGATTGAACAGCCAGAGCGCGAATCCGGCCATGATGATCGGCAGACCGAAGGCGACACGCCCGAAGAGTCCGCCGAACGACCACGCATCGAGCGCGACGGCGAAGGTCTGACCGATGAAGAACCATTCGATGACGGCGCCGACGATCGCCAGCAGAACGAGCAAGAGCGGAACGCCGTCTCGGCGATCCTCGGGCGCGAGTGGTTCGACGCGGAACGCGCGCGCCGCGGCTCCGAAGGCGTGAGCCAGGCCGTTCCACGCGCGAACGATGATGCCGTCTGTCGGCTCGGGCTCGTCGAGCACCTTCGTTTTCGCGGTCGCTCGGGTCTGCGCGGAACGGGAACCCCGTGCCGCGGTCTTGCCCGTGTGCTGGCGCGACGAAGCTTTACTGGCCATGGTACGAGGGTACGTTCGACCGCCGACAATGGCGAGTTGACGCTCCGACCGAGACCGAATCACCCGGTACCGGGCGACTCGAACGGTGCCCCGCCGGTGCGCTCAGCGGCGCTTGAGCACCCGCACCGCACGCTTCGCGAGCGGCAACCCCTTCGCCCACACGGAGTACCCCTGCCCCGGGCGATCCCAGCTTCCGGCGAGCAGGTTCTCGTGCGACGCGAACCCAGTCTTGAACGTCGTCACTCCGTCGTTGATGAGCCCGCCGAAGTCGTAGCGCTCGATGCCGAGCGACTTCATATGCTTGATCACATGCCATTTGAGCGCGTAGTTCGCCCTCAGACGCTGCCCGGTCTCGTCCATGCCGCCGTAGAGCTCGAACGCCGTGCGGCCCGACTTCGCCATGAACAAGAACGCGACCGGCCGATCCTCGACGTATGCCGCCCACACGGGGGCGTCGTCGCCGAGCATCGTGAACACGTCGTGGTAGTAGGAGTCCTCGTGCAGACCGAAATCGGCGCGCTCGCTCGTCTCGCGGTATACCTCGAGGCATACGTCGAGTTGCTCGAGCGTGTCGACGGGGCGGATCCGGAGCGTGTCTTCCCGACCCGACTTGCGAATGTACTGACGATGCTTCTTCGACATGTCGGCCAAGAGCTCGTCCTCCGACTTCCGGAGGTCGAGAATCAACGTGCGAGCGGGAAGTACGGGCGTCTCGGCCTGGCGCCACTTCGGCGAGAGGTCGATCTCCCCCGAGTTCTCGTCGGGCTCGATGGAGAGCGCCACCGCGCGTCGTGAACCGTGCACGTACTCGGCGACGGCGTCGGCGACCGCTGATGGTCCAGGCGCCGCAGCCGGGCGGTCGGAGTCTTCCGTGTCGCGCGCCAATACGGGCCCGCGGGGCGCATACACGAAGTCACCGAGCGGTCCTGGCAGGGTGCGCGTCAGGAGCTGGCAGGCGCCGACGACCGCGGAGCCCTCCTGACGCCCGGAGCGCACGAGCACGCGCTCCGCCTTCCACCGGTGGGCGGATTTCACGTCGCCCCAGCCCCAGAGCTGCAGCGGATGGCCGCCGAGGTCTCTGATGGCGGCGTCCCACTCGGCACGATCGGTGCACGGGGTCACGAAGAGGGAGGTCACGAGCGGGTCCTTCCGAGAATGCGAGAAACGGTGTCGACGATATCCGACACTTCGGACGATCTGAGGAGCCGGAGCACCAGGAAATACACGATGCCGACGATCACTGCTTCGACGGCCGCGAACGGCAGGGCCTGCCATACGCTGAACTCTGGGGCGATGATGCGCCCGATGTGCGTCGCGACGAGACCAACGACGATTGCCGGCACCGCCGCGATGGCGTACTTGGTCAGGCTCTGCGCGATTCTGCGCCCGTCGATGGACCCGATCTTGCGGCGCAGGAGCCACGTCGCGATGATGGCCTCGACGATCGTGGCGAACGACCAGATCAGCGCGAACGAGAACCCGATGTGCCGAGGCGCCACGAGCACGGGAAGCAGCAGGGAGAGCGCGATCACAATGACCATCTGGATCGTCGTGAAGATGAACGGAGTGCGCGTATCGGACAGTGCGTAGAACGCGCGCTGCACGACGAACAAGAAGCTGTAGGCCGCGAGGCTCACGGCGTACGCCATCAGCGCCTCGGCGAACATCTCGACCTGCTCGGGCAGTGCGCCGAAATTGATCACGCGGCCGATGAACGGAGCCGCCGTCACGAGAATCACGGCTGCGTAAACCATCACCAGCGCGATCTGGCGCACTGAGGACGAGAAATCGCTCTTGAACTCGGCCATGCGACCCGACTGGCCCCACTCGGCCAGCCGGGTGAAGTAGGCGGTCGCGAGCGATACGGCGATCACGGAGTGCGGCATCATGAAGATGAGCCAGACGTTCTGCATCGCGCTCGTCGACGGCCCCTCCCCCGAACCGATCGCGACGATGCGGTTCGTGACGATGCCGCCGACCTGCATCACGACGACCATCGCGAGCGTCCAGGTCGCGAGTCGCGCGGTGTGGCCGAGTCCGACGCCCCGCCAGGCGAAGTCGGGGCGGAAACGGATACCCGCGTTGCGCCATGAGACGAAGAGGATCAGAGCCTGTGCGATGATGCCGAGCGTCGCACTGCCTCCGAGCACCGCGATCATGTCGGCGCTCCACCCGGTGACCGCGAGGCGACCCTCGGGGTCGGCGCCGAACATCGCGATGAAGACGAGAATTCCCGCGATCGCGATCAGGTTGTTCAACACGGGCGCCCAGGTGAACGGCCCGAAACGGCTGCGCGCGTTCAGCACCTCGCCCATGACGGTGTAGATGCCGTAGAAGATCACTTGCGGCATGCACCAGTACGCGAAAGCGGTGGCGAGGGCCAGCTGGTCTTCGCCCCAGCCCTCGACCGTAAGCCGCACGATCCACGGTGCGGCCGCCATCGCCAGGCCTGTAATGACGACGAGCGCAGTCGTCACGAGTGTCAGGATCTTGTTGATGTACCCGGCGCCGCCGTCGCTGTTCTGCGTCGCCTTCACGATCTGCGGAACGAGTACCGCATTGAGTACGCCGCCGATCAGGATCATGTAGACGGTGTTCGGCAGCAGATTGCCATTGGCGAATGCGTCTGCGGAGCGCGCCCCCACCGACCCGATCGCGTACGCGAGCAGCATGGCCTTGGCCAGGCCCAGCACGCGCGAGACGATCGTGCCGGAGGCCATTACCGCGCTCGCGCGTATGAGTCCTGCAGCCATTAGTAGTACGGGTCCTTCCGAATGGCGAGCGAGACGCGACGCGCGATGCGGTCACCGAGCACTCCCCAGACGCGATACGCGAACGGCTTCAACGGAAGATCGAAGGCCCCCGCATAGTCGGTGATCTGCGGCGAGAACGATCGCTTGAACTGACCGACGCCGAAGAGCGGGTGCTCGCGGTCGTCGACGCGGTCGGAAGGCGGCGCACCGCAGAGATCGTGCACCGTCGCGCCGCGCTCGTTGGCCCAGCGAATGACCTCCCACTGCAGCGCGTGCGACGCCCCGTACGCAGTCTTCGCGCGCACCGAAGCGCCGTCCTTGTACGTGGTCTTCTCACCGAGCGCCATGGCGAACGCGCCTGCGATGAGTGCTCCGTCACGATGCGCGAGGAACATCTGCCCCGCCCCGACGCGAGCGAAGCGCTGCCAGAATTCGCGGTAGTACTGCTCGGAGCGCAGCACGAAACGCCCCTCGGCCGTCTCCTGCAGCAACCGGTACAGCGCAGCACTGTGCTCTGCCGTCGGCTCGACTCGAGTCACGACAATCCCGTCGCGCCCCGCCCGGTTGACTGCGTTGCGCGCCTTCTTGCCGAGACGCGCGAAGACCTCATCCTCAGTTCCCGAGACATCGACGAGTACCGTCGACGGGTTGGGGATGATGCGCACGGCGTCCCGATACCCGGCGGCGTGGATTTCGGGAATCGCGTCGCGACCGATGCGCGGCTCGATCTTGAGCAGAAAAGCCCCGGAGGATCGAGCGAGCCTCGCGACGGCGGCGGCCACCTCGAGCACCTCAGCGGTGGACTCCCCCGCCGGGCCGGCTGGCAGGTGCCACCACGCGCCGAGCAGCGGCACTCGCTTCGCGAGCACGCCGACGGCGATCGGGGCGCGGGCGCCGCGGTCGACGATCACCCGAAGACCGCGGTACCCGTTCTGGGTGCGCTTGACCTCGAGGTACTCGTCGCCCGCCCACACTTCGCCGCCGCCGGGGTTGGCCGCGACGAGCGCGTCCCACGCCGCGCGCTCGGCGTCAGTGGCGTACCGGGCGACGACCGAAGCCGAAGCGGTCGCCACGTGCTACACCACTACCACGACAGGAACGATCATCGACTTGCGGCGCAGCTTCGTGCCCACCCACCGACCGACGGTGCGGCGAGTGATCTGCTGCAGCGCGTGCGGATCCGTCACGCCGTCCTTCATCGCCTGCTCGAGCGCGTCCGCGATCTGGGGCTTGATCTTGTCGAAGACCCGGTCGTCTTCGGCGACACCCTTGGCGTGCACCTCGGGGCCGGAGACGATCTGCCCCAGGCTCGTCTCCACCACGGTGATGACCGAGATGAATCCCTCTTCGGCGAGCGTGCGGCGATCGCGCAGATCCTCGTCGGTGACCCGCCCGACGCTCTTGCCGTCGACGTAGATGAAATCGATCTCGAGCTGGCCGACCTTGCGAGCGACACCGTCGACCAGGTCGACGACCGTACCGTTCTCACCGATGATGGTGCGGTTCTGCGGCACGCCAGTCTGAATGGCAACGCCGGCGTTCGCGATGAGGTGGCGGTACTCGCCGTGGATCGGCATGACGTTCTTCGGGCGCACGATGTTGTAGCAGTACATCAGCTCGCCGGCCGACGCGTGACCCGAGACGTGCACCTTGGCGTTGCCCTTGTGCACGACGTTCGCACCGAGCTTCATGAGTCCGTTGATGATGCGGTAGACCGAGTTCTCGTTGCCGGGGATCAGGCTGGAGGCGAGGATCACGGTGTCGTTCGCGCCGATCTCGACCTGGTGCTCCTGATTCACCATGCGCGCGAGCACGGCCATCGGCTCGCCCTGCGAGCCGGTCGACATGTAGACGATGCGGTCGTCGGGAATGTCGCCGCTCTTCTTCAGGTCGACGAGCACCCCCTCTGGCACGGTGAGGTATCCGAGGTCGGAAGCGATCTTCATGTTGCGCACCATCGACCGGCCGAGCAGCACCACGCGACGGCCATTCTTCTGGGCTGCGTCCAGCACCTGCTGCACGCGGTGCACGTGGCTCGAGAAGCTCGCGACCACAACCTTGCCCGGCGCCTTTTCGATGACGCGTTCGAGTACCGGACCGATGTCTTTCTCGAGCGCGGTGAAGCCCGGCACCTCGGCGTTCGTGGAATCGGTCATGAAGAGGTCGACGCCCTCTTCTCCGAGTCGAGCGAACGCTCGCAGGTCGGTGATGCGACCGTCGAGGGGCAGCTGATCCATCTTGAAGTCGCCGGTGCCGATGACGAGGCCGGCCTCGGTGCGGATCGCGACGGCGAGTGCGTCGGGGATCGAGTGGTTCACCGCGATGAACTCGAGATCGAACGGACCCGTCGTGATGCGATCTCCCTCGGCGACGACGCGCGTCTCCGGGCGAATCCGGTGCTCCTTGAGCTTGGCCTCGACGAAGGCCAGAGTCAGTTTCGAGCCGATGAGCGGGATATTCTCCCGGCGCTTCAGCAGGTACGGAACCGCCCCGATGTGGTCCTCGTGGCCGTGGGTGAGCACGACCGCGACGATGTCGCCGAGTCGGTGTTCGATCTTCGAGATATCGGGCAGGATCAGATCCACGCCCGGCTGGTGCTCCTCGGGGAAGAGCACGCCGCAGTCGACGACGAGCAGCTTGCCGTTGATTTCATAGACCGTCATGTTGCGGCCCACCTCGCCCAGGCCGCCGAGCGGCGTGATGCGAAGGGTGCCCGCTTCGAGAGCGGGCGGTGTGATTACGGGGTTGGGCACTGAGCCTCCTGTTATTAGCGGGTGGTGCCTGCGATCTGGGGCAGGGCACCGCCGGCAGCCGCATTGCGGTCCGGCCTGAAGTTCGAAAGGTCGATGCCTGGGGCATCGGTGATGAGAGCGAGCTCGTCCTCGATGAGGGCGGCCTCCCACTCCTCTGGCCCGACGAGCGGCAGTCGCACGCGCGGGCTGCTGATACGGCCGAGGCCGTGCAGAATGTACTTCGCGGCGACGGTGCCGGGAACATGGGTCATGACCGCGCGCACGAGCGGCTCGAGCTGCTGGTGCACTGCACGAGCCGTATGCAGGTCGCCCGAATTGACGGCGTCGACAATGGCTCGGTACGGCGCGGCCGCGATGTTCGCGGTCACTCCGATGAGGCCGGTCGCGCCGATGGAGAGCTGGGGCAGCACGTTCGCGTCATCACCTGAGAAGTACATCAGGTCCGTCTGGTTCAGCACACGACTGACCTCGCTGAAATCGCCCTTGGCGTCTTTCACGGCGAGAATGTTCGGGTGCTTGGCGAGGCGCAGGATCGTCTCGTATTTGATCGGCACCCCGGTACGGCCGGGAATGTCGTAGAGGATGACGGGCAGATCGGTCGCGTCGGCCACCATGCGGAAGTGCGTGAGCAGACCTGCTTGCGTGGGCTTGTTGTAGTACGGGGTGACGATCATCACGCCGTCGGCGCCGGCCTTCTCACTGGCCCGGTAGAGCTCGATCGCGTGCGCGGTCTCGTTCGATCCGCCGCCGGTGATGATCTTGGCACGGCCACCGGAGACCGACTTCGCGACCTCGACGAGCTTCAGCTTCTCAGGGTCGGTCAGCGTGCTCGTCTCTCCGGTCGTACCGGTGACCACGATGCCGTCCGCGCCGTTCGAGATGCAGTCGTCGATGTGCTTCTCGGTCGCCGCCCAATCGACTTCACCATCAGCGTGAAACGGCGTGATGAGTGCGACGAGGACCTGACCGAAAGGATTCTCTGGGTGTGCCACGAGACTAGGCTACCGGACGTTCTCCCTGCGCAGCCCCTGTGCGCCACCGCTCGAAGCGATACTCGAGTCCTGTCCGCGACGTTTCCGTCGTTCCCGGGTCGACCAGCGACCACTCCGATCCGATCTCTGGAGCGAAGGTGTCGGCGTCGGGAACATCGAGTTCGATCCTCGTGACGACGAGTTCGTCGGCGAACGGCATCGCGGCCCGGTAGAGCTGGCCACCGCCCATGATCCACACGCGATCCTCGGGTTCCGTCGTTGTGTCGAGCGTCTCGAGCACCGTCTCGAGCGACGACATCACCGTCGCTCCGGGCGCGTCGTACGACTCCGTGCGGGTCACCACGAAGTTCTCGCGGCCGGGCAGTGGCCGGAAGCGCGCGGGCAGCGATTCCCAGGTGCCGCGTCCCATGATCACGGGAGCGCCCAGCGTCTGCTCTTTGAAGAACGCCGCGTCCTCGGGCAAGCGCCACGGCATCTCGCCGTCGCGGCCGATGGCGCCTCCACGGGCCTCAGCCCAAATCATGCCGAGCAGCATCTCAGACCGCCACCGGGGCTTTGATTCCGGGATGGTGCTCGTAGCCGACGACCTCGAAGTCGTCGAGCGTGTAGTCGAAGATCGAGTCTGCCTTGCGGATCCTCATACTCGGGTACGGGAACGGGTCGCGCGAGAGCTGGCGCTCGACCTGCTCGACGTGGTTGTCGTAGATGTGGCAGTCGCCGCCCGTCCACACGAACTCGCCTGGCTCGAGACCGGTCTGCTGCGCCACCATGAGCGTCAGCAGCGCGTACGAGGCGATGTTGAACGGCACCCCGAGGAACATGTCAGCCGAGCGCTGGTAGAGCTGGCACGAGAGCTTGCCGTCGGCGACGTAGAACTGGAAGAAGGCGTGGCACGGCGCGAGCGCCATGTCATCGAGGTCGGCGACGTTCCACGCCGAGACGATGATGCGACGCGAATCGGGGTTTGCACGGAGTTGGTCGATCACGTTCGCGATCTGGTCGATGTGCTCGCCCGCGGGTGTGGGCCACGAGCGCCACTGCACCCCGTACACCGGGCCCAGGTCGCCGTTCTCGTCGGCCCATTCGTCCCAGATGCTCACATCGTGATCCTTCAGGAACGCCGTGTTGCCCTCACCGCGCAAGAACCACAGCAGCTCGACGGCTACCGATTTGAAGTGCACGCGCTTCGTCGTGATGAGCGGAAACGACTTCGCGAGGTCGAATCGAATCTGGCGTCCGAAGAGGCTTCGGGTGCCGGTTCCCGTGCGATCAGATTTCGCGGTGCCGTGCTCGTACACCTCTCGCAGCAGGTCTTCGTACGGGGTCGGGATCGCGTCTGCACTCACGCGCCCGAGTCTACCTCGGCTCGTGCTCGGAGCTCCCCTGCTCCTGAGCATCGCCTTTGCGACTGCGCTTCGCGCCGAGCATCTCGATGTCTGCTCGCGAGATGAACGCGTCCGGCGTTTCGCCTGGCACCCACTCGGCGATGCCGTAAGACCATCTGACCACGTCGACCTCGCGATGCAGCCGCTCGGCGATCGACCGCGCAAGCTCCGTGTCGGCGTCGATGAGCAGCAGCGCGAATTCGTCTCCCCCGAATCGCGCGAACACGTCTTGCGGGCGGCAGTTCTCGAGCATGAGCTGCGAGAACTCGCGCAGCACCCGGTCGCCCTCGGAATGCCCGAACCGGTCATTCACCCGCTTGAAATCGTCGAGGTCGAGATAGAGCATGGTGAGCGGCCGTCCACCCCGCAGTGACGCTGCGACGGCGCGATCGAGCAGCGAGCGGAAGCCGACCGCGTTCCAGGTGCCGCACAGCGGATCGGTGATGGAGCTGCGTTCGAGGCGTCGTTTGAAGAGTGCGATCAGCTCACCGAGTACGAGACCGGTCACCGTCAGCGTGACGAGCACCGAGAGCATCGACGGCCCGAACCTCGCCAGTATGAACGCGTCGACCAGAGCGATCCACGCGTACCCGAGCAGCCGTGCGAACCACATCGGCAAGAACCAGACGAGGTACAGGAAGTACGGGAGAAACAGGAGCCCGGTATTGATCGAACGGATCGCGTCGGGAGCGAGCAGCACCGATGGGACGACGACGATGAACACCAGCATCATCAGCGCACCCGCGGCGCGTGTCGAGAACCGACTTCCGGCGACCAGCACGCCGCACCCCGCGATCAGGCACGCGATCCCGACGGCAACGAGGTCCGGGCGCTCATCGCCTGCGGGGAGGAAGACGGTTGCATTGCCGAATGCAAAGAGCATGCCGGCAGCGAAGAAGGCCGCAGTGGCGAGCGAACGGTCGTTCTGCCGTTCGAGCACCGCCCCGATTATCGCTCGCATCCTCCACCGATCTCAGCAGCTTTGAGCTTACGTGATCGCCCGCGAGAGCGCAGCAGATTCCTGGTGCGCTCGTCGCGGGCGACACGTGCGCCGGCTACGACCCGAGGCCGTCGTCGAAGACCGGCATCGCCGAGGTGTCCTCCGACGCATCGACGCGCGCCAGTACCCGGCCCCTGAAGAACTCGGGTGACGCCTTCGCCTGCAGCAGCATCAGCACGACGCCGATGCCGAGCACGGCGACGCCGATGATGCCGACGAGGCCGACGCCGGCGATGTTGCTGCCCGATCCCGCGTCGGGGCTCATCGCGTCGATCGTGGTCTTCACGAACACGATCAGCAGCAGCACGCCGCCGAGTCCCGGGAGCACGATCTTGGAGATGATCGAGCCGACGCCCTCTTGCACCGCAGTCTTGCGGAAGTACCACGGGCTCGCGAGCGCCGTGATGCCGTAGTAGAAGCACACCATCATGCCGAGTGCCGTGATCGTATCCCACAGCACGTCTTCGCTGATGAACCGCATCACCGCGTAGAAGACCGACGCGACAATCGAGGAGAGCATGAGCGCGACGTGGGGCGACTTGTACTTCGGATGCACGCGCTTGATCGCGGCCGGGAGAGCCCGGTAGTGCGCCATCGCGAGCAGGGTGCGTGCCGGCGAAATGGCGGTCGAGTTGATCGAGGCCATGGCGCTCACGAGGATCGCGAGCGAGAGCAGGATCGCGGCTGGTCCCATCACGGGATGCGCGAGGGCGGCGAAGACGTTCTCGACGATCGCCGAGTTGCCGAGACCCGTCGGCCCATCACCCACACCGGCGAATGCGACCGTCGCAGTTGCGGTGCCCACGTATAGCACGACGAGGATCCCCACCAGGATCATGGCCGCCTTGCTCTCCGTCGACAGCCGACCCTTCGACGGCTTCGTCTCCTCGCCCATGGTGAGCACCGTGTCCCAGCCCCAGTAGACGAAGATAGAGACGGCGATGCCGGCGGCGAACGCGCTGAAGCTGTCGACTTCGAAGGGATTGAACCAGGAGAGCTGCGGCGTGGCGCCCTCGGGGTTTGCGGGGTCCCCCGCTCCCACGAACATGGCGACGATGAACCACACCATGACGCCCATCTGGAAGACCACAGTGATGTACTGGAAGACCTTCGTCGACGTCATTCCCCGGTAGGAGATGAGCGTCGCGAGCGCCATGAATCCCAGGCAGACGGCGATGTTGATGAATCGGTTGCCGGCGATCTCTGCGATAGACGGATCATCCATCATGATGCTGATCGATTGGAACAGGAACTCGACGGCGATACCGGCGAGGTTCGAGAGCACCAGCACGGTTGCGGCGATGAGCCCCCAGCCTGCCATCCACCCGACCCACGGCCCGAAGGCGCGCGTGGCCCAGGTGAATGACGTACCCGAGTCGGGCATCGCCGAGTTGAGTGCGCGATAACCGAGCGCGACGAGCAGCATCGGGATGAAGCCCATCAAGAAGATGGCCGGCGTCTGATACCCGACCTCGCTGGCCGCGGGGCCGACCGCCGCCGTGAGGGTGTACGCGGGGGCGCACACCGAGAGGCCGATGACGAGCGCGCCGAGCACGCCGACCTGACCAGAGGGCAGCCCCTTCTTACTGATGCCGCTGACGGAATCGAGCGTCCGTGTCGCGGGTTCCGGCGCGTTGAGATCGTACTTCGCCATGTCACCTTTCCAGACTGGGGTCGAGTGCGCGAGCCAGAAGGTTCCGGTCGTGGCGGCCCGGGCATCGATTCTATGCAGGCGGCGAGCAATTCACGAATCGTTGACGTTACGCCCGAAGATCCTGTCGTTCGAAGGCGATCGCCTGTCGAATTGCACTGCGCGCGCGCTTTCGGTCGCCGCACGCGTCGTACACGATGCCGAGCCGCATCCACGCGCGCCAGGACTCGGGCTGCGCTTCGACGGCATCGCGATACTTCGGGAACGCGGCGTCGGCGTCGGCGCGATCCGGTCGGCCCGAGGGCCGCGCCGACACCGGCTCCTCTGGCAGCGCGTTCTCCGCTTCGAGCCGGTCGGCCAGACGCGTCGCCTGACTCCCGAAGAGGATCTCCCGCAGCAGCGCCCAGGCCCCGATGAGCGGCAAGACCAGCATGGCAACACCCATGACGATCGCGATCGCGTCGCCTGAGCCGAGCAGTGCGACCGCACGGATGCCGACGAACACGAAGTAGAGCACGAGCACGGCGCTCATGATCGAGACGCCGATGATGGCGCGCGTGCGAGCCTTCATCGCTCACCGCCGTCGACCGCAATGCCGTTGAGGCCGAGCAGAGCGTCGAGTCCGACGGTGAGCCCGCGAGCTTCGGTGATGGCTTCGAGCGCCGCGCGCACACCGGCGCGGTACGCCTCGTTCGAGTGCGTGTCGTGCGTCACCGTGAGCACCTCGCCCGGTCCGCCGAAACGCACCTCCTGCTTGGCGACCACTCCTGCGAGGCGCAGGCTGTGCACGGGAATACCCGCGATGAGCTCGCCCCGTGCGGGCTGCTCGGCGAATGGCGCGTCGATCGGCCGACCGCCGCGGGCTGCGGCCATCACCTCGGCGGTGCGCACCGCCGTGCCGCTCGGCGAGTCGACCTTGCCGGGGTGGTGCGCCTCGACGATCTCCACGGCGTCGAAGTACGGTGCGGCGATGCGCGCGAGAGCCGTGCCCAGCACGGAGCCCAGCGAAAAGTTGGGAACGACGATCACGCCGCGCTCGGGCGTCTTCGCGAGCTTCGTCGCGAGTGCGTCGAGCAATTCGGCCGACCAGCCGCTAGTGCCGACGATCACCTGCTGACCTCGTGCGAGCGCCGTATCGACGATATCGGGCGATGCATCGGGGCGGCTGACGTCGATCATGATGTCGGCGTCTGCGCCCTCGTCCGCGCCCGACGTGCTGCGCAGCCGTGCAACGAGCTCGAACGACGGATGCTGCTCCACGACCTCGCACACGAGACGCCCGAGGCGGCCGGTCGCTCCCGAGACCGCTACACGATTGTTCATCGTTCCAGGGTACCGTTCGATCCGCACGGGCGGCGCCAGGCCCTGAGCGATGTCCTCCTCGCCACAAGCGCGATCCTGCACTGGATCAGTCGCGCGATTCGAGTGAGGATCGCGACGCGTCGCCCACCGCGACCACCGTAAGCGGGCGAGCTGCGAGCGTCGCGGCAACCTCGTGGATATCTTCGGTCGTCACCGCTGCGAAGCGCTCGAGCGAGGCGTCGAGGTCGAAAAGCTCACCACTGCCGAGTTCGGCGCGCGCGAGGCGCCCCATACGCGTGTCGGAGTCTTCGAGCGCGAGTGCCGTCGAACCTGCGATTTGACCGAGCGCCCGCTCCAGCTCCTCCCCCGAGATCTCGGTGTCGGCCAGCTTTCGCAGCTCGGCGCGGCTGAGCTCAACGACCTCGGCGGCTTTCTCGGGGGCCGTGCCCGCGTACATGGCGAACACACCGGAATCCGAGTAGCTCGCACCGAAGGAGTAGGCCGTGTACGCGAGGCCGCGCTTCTCTCGGATCTCCTGGAACAGTCGACTCGACATGCCCCCTCCGAGCACGGAGTTCATGATTCCGTAAGCGAAGCGTCGCGGATCGTTTGCACTGAATCCCTGCGTACCGATGAGCAAGTTCAACTGTTCAGATGGGCGCTCGGTGATCTGCACGCGCGGCTCCTGCGCCATCGCGGAGTCGAGAGTCGCTGCGGCCGTCGCCGTCGCGTCGGTCACCGCCGCATCGAGCGCACCCGCATCGACCATCTGGGCGCGTCGCACCGGGGCTGCGCTTCCATCGGTGTGCCACCGCTTCTCGGGAGACGCATTCAGTGCTGCGATGATCTGAGCGACGAGCCGGTCGTGATCGACCGCGCCCGCAGCCGTCACGACGAGCGTCGAGGGGTCGTACCGGTTGCGATAGTGACGATCGACATCGGCGCGCCGCGCCGCCGTGATGTTCTCGGGCCAGCCGCCGATGGGGCGCCCGAGCGGGTGATCCCCGAGCACCGCTTCGAAGAATCGCTCGTTGGCGACATCTGCGAGATCATCGGCGGCCATCGCGAGCTCTTCGAGGATCACGCCGCGCTCGACCTCGAACTCGTCAGCATCGAGCACGGAGTTCGCCACCATGTCGCTAAGCATGTCGACCGCGACATCGAGGTCGGCGTCGCGTACCTTCGCGTAGTAGCAGGTGTACTCCTTGGCCGTGAGCGCGTTGTGCTCCGCACCGATGCGGTCGAACTCCGTCGCGATGGAGAACGCGTCGCGCGTGGGCGTGCCCTTGAAGAGCAGGTGCTCGAGGAAGTGGGTGGAACCCAGGCTTCCGGGCGCGTCAGGGCGCTCCGCCTGCTCGTCGCGGGAGCCCACGCCGACCCAAAAGCCGATCGACGCGCTCCGTGCACCGGGCATCCGCTCGGTGAGCACTCGGAGTCCGCTCGGGTGCACGGTGCGACGCACCATCCCGCCTCCCAGATCCGCGGTCAGTTCGGCTTGATCGAGGGGCAGTCGGATAGGTTCGCGCATGGACTCAGCCTAGGGCCTCACGGCTCGGAGCTTCCCGCCCGGCGGGCCGCTCTCCTCCGCCGGCCCGCATTCCCCGCGCCTCGCAACGCAGAACGCCCGCCGCCCCGCGCGATGCGGGACGACGGGCGTCGCGTACGGCGAACCGCCGCAGTGCCTGAACTACTCGGCCGCGGGAGCCTCGGCAGCGCCTTCGGCCGGAGCCTCAGCTGCCTGCTCCTCGAGCACGGGCTCGAGCGAGAGCTTGCCGCGATCATCGGTCTTCGTGATCTTCACGAGGATCTTCTGACCGACCGAGAGCACGTCGTCCACGCTCTCGATGCGCTTCCCACCGGCGAGCTTGCGCACCTCGGAGATGTGCAGCAGGCCGTCCTTGCCCGGGAGCAGCGAGATGAACGCGCCGAACGCCGCGTTCTTCACGACCGTACCGAGGTACTGCTCGCCGACCTCGGGGTTCTGCGGGTTCGCGATGGCGTTGACCTGCGCGCGCGCAGCCTCAGCAGCGGGGCCGTCGGTCGCGCCGATGTAGACAGTGCCGTCGTCATCGATCGAGATGTCGGCGCCGGTCTGATCCTGGATCCCGTTGATCGTCTTGCCCTTCGGGCCGATCAGTTCGCCGATCTTGTCGACGGGAATGTTCACCGTGATCACGCGAGGCGCGGTCGGCGCCATCTCGTCAGGCACGTCGATCGCCTGGTTCAGCACGCCGAGGATCGTGAGGCGAGCCTCATGAGCCTGCGTCAGCGCGCCCTTCAGCACGGAGGCCGGGAGGCCGTCGAGCTTGGTGTCGAGCTGAATAGCGGTGATGAACTCGGAGGTACCGGCGACCTTGAAGTCCATATCGCCGAGCGCATCCTCAGCGCCCAGGATGTCGGTGAGCGCCGCGTACCGCGTCTCGCCGTCGACCTCGTCGGAGACGAGGCCCATCGCGATGCCCGCAACGGGCGCGCGCAGCGGCACACCGGCATTCAGCAGCGACAGGGTCGATGCGCAGACCGAACCCATCGACGTCGAACCGTTCGAGCTCAGCGCCTCTGAGACCTGGCGAATCGCGTAGGGGAACTCCTCGCGGCTCGGCAGCACCGGCACGAGGGCGCGCTCGGCGAGGAAGCCGTGCCCGATCTCGCGACGCTTCGGCGAACCGACACGCCCGGTCTCGCCGGTCGAATACGGCGGGAAGTTGTAGTGGTGCATGTAGCGCTTGCTCGTCACCGGCGACAGTGAGTCGATCTGCTGCTCCATCTTGAGCATGTTCAGCGTGGTGACACCCATGATCTGGGTCTCGCCGCGCTGGAAGATCGCGGAGCCGTGCACGCGCGGGATGACCTGGACCTCGGCGTCGAGCGCACGGATGTCGCTCGTTCCGCGGCCGTCCATGCGGACGCCCTCGGTGAGCACGCGGCTGCGCACGATGTCCTTCGTGACCGACTTGTACGCGGCGGAGACCTGCGCGTCGGCCGAGTCGGGAAGGGTCCCGGCCTCGACCTGAGCGGCGATGCCCTCCTTCACGCGCGCCTTCAGCGCGTCGTCTGCAGCCTGACGCTCCTGCTTGTCAGCGATCTGGTAGATCGGCGCGAGTTCGGTGCGTGCGAGTGCGTCGACCGCCGCGAGCACCTCGTCGGTGTAGGGCAGGAAGACCGGGTAATCGGCGATCTCCTTTGCCGACTGCGCTGCGAGCTCGGACTGCGCCTTGCAGAGCTGTGCGATGAACGGCTTCGCGGCATCGAGACCTTCGGCGACGACTGCCTCGTTCGGCTTCTTCGCACCGCTGCGGATGAGCTCCCAGCTGTGCTCGGTGGCCTCAGCCTCGACCATCATGATCGCGACGTCATCGTTTCCGTTCGAGTCGGTGACCACGCGACCGGCGACGACGAGATCGAAGACCGCATCCTTCAACTGCTCGGCAGTCGGGAACGCCACCCACTGGTCGCCGATGAGCGCGAGACGCACGCCCGCGATGGGACCGGAGAACGGGAGACCCGAGATCTGAGTCGACGCAGAAGCGGCGTTGATCGCGAGGGCGTCGTAGAACTCGCCCGGCGCGATCGAGAGGACGGTGATGACGACCTGGACCTCGTTGCGCAGACCGCTCACGAAGGAGGGGCGCAGGGGGCGGTCGATGAGACGGCAGACGAGGATCGCTTCCGTCGACGGACGGCCTTCGCGACGGAAGAACGAGCCGGGGATCTTGCCCGCGGCGTACGAGCGCTCTTCGACGTCGATGGTCAGCGGGAAGAAGTCGAAGTGATCCTTCGGCTGCTTCGACGCGCTGGTCGCCGAGAGGAGCATCGTCTCCTCGTCGAGGTACGCGGCGACCGCGCCCTGGGCCTGCTGCGCGAGCCGGCCTGTTTCGAATCGGATGGTGCGCTTGCCGAATGTGCCGTTGTCGAGCACAGCTTCGGCGAACTTGATTTCAGGACCCTCCACGGGTTCTCCTTACTCACGAGAGCACGCGACGGACAGTCCGGATCGCGCCGGCGATTGCTGCGGTCGATCGCGGATGCTGATGTTCAGTAGACGACCACCCTGCGCACCGCTCCGCGCGGAACCAGAGGGATCCACCACCGAAGACCAGCCCGCCAATCGGCGTGCTCGGTTCTTCGTTTGATACGGGCAGACGCCCGCCCTTCCAGAGTAGCACCGAGGGCCTGACATCGCTCGGGATTTCCCAGCCTGCGCCATTCGCTCCGATGAGCTGTCCGACAGATTACCGGAGCGGACGAAAACTCAATATTCTGGTGCGAGTAGATCCGCGCCGACGCCGACACTCGACCTGCGAGCCCGCGTTGCGCTCCCGAAAGGTCCGTCCATGCACACCCCCGTCAAACGCGTCAGCGCGACCGAAGCCGCATTCCGCGCGATCCGGGATCTGATCGAGAACGATGCGGTTGTCGCAGGAGATCGACTGCCCGGAGAACTGACTCTCGCGAAGCAGTTCGGCGTCAGTCGATCCGTGGTGCGCGAGGCCCTCCACGCGTGCTCGACGCTGGGCCTGACCGAGACCCGCAGCGGAAGCGGCACTTACGTGGTCTCGAAAACGCCCTCAGGCGTGTCGGAGTTCGGCGGATTCGACCCCGACCATCTGATGGAGGCGCGCATTCACGTGGAGGTGCCGACGGCAGGGCACGCGGCGCAGCGGCGCACGGAAGATGAGCTCGAGGCGATGCGGCGACTGCTCAGTCGAATGCTCGAGACCACCGTGCTGCACGAATGGGTGCGCCTGGATCGCGACTTCCACACGCTCGTCGCCGAAGCGAGCCACAATTCCGTGCTGCTCAGCATCACCGCGTCGATGCGGCGCTCCCTCGATCTCCAATCCGAGTTTCTGAACATCACGCAGGCTCGCCAACTCGATTCCGACGTGGAGCACGCTGCAATCTTCGCGGCCATCGAAGCGGGCGATCGTACTGCCGCCGAGCAGGCCGCGCTGCAGCACATCGACGCCGTCGCCTCTGCGATCAGTGCTGGCCGGTAATCGCGCTGAGGATACTGCCCGTTGCCGCCGCAGCGCACGAAGCGTGACACACGACGTACGAGGCCCCCTCCGCTGAGATCGCGGAGGGGGCCTCGTACGTCGGCGTTTAGAGGGCGTCGATGTCGATCGTGTGCATGTGCTCGGCACCGATCGCCCCGCGCAGCGCACCGATCAGGGTCTCTTCGACGGGCGCATCGACGGAGAGCACCGACAGCGCGGTGCCCCGCTTCTCGTCGCGCGCGATCTGGAGACCGGCGATGTTCACGCCGGCCTCGCCGAGCACTCCGCCGTAGGTCGCGACGATGCCGGGACGGTCGACGTAGCTGAAGACGATGAGGTGCTCCGGGATCGGCAGCTCGACCTCATAGCCGTTGATCTCGACGATCTTCTCGACCTGCTTCGGACCCGTCAGAGTGCCCGAAACCGAGATGGGCGTGCCATCGGTGAGCGCGCCGCGGATCGTGATCACGTTGCGGTAGCTCTCCGAGAGCGAGTCGACGGTGAACCGCACGTCGATGTTGCGCTGCTCGGCGAGCAACGGTGCGTTGACGTACGACACCGGCTCGCTGACCACCTTCGAGAACAATCCCTTCAGACCGGCGAGTCGCAGCGCCTGCACGTTGTGGTCGGCGAGCTCGCCGTGCACCTCGATGTCCACCGACGCGATCGCGCCGTCCGCGAGACCTGCGAACACCTGACCGAGCTTCTCGGTGAGCGGAAGCCCGGGACGCACGTACTCGTCGATGGCGCCGCCGGCCACGTTGACCGCATCGGGCACGAGGTCGCCGGCGAGTGCGAGGCGCACCGACTTCGCCACCGAGACGCCCGCCTTCTCCTGCGCCTCGTCGGTCGATGCGCCGAGGTGCGGAGTCACGTTCACATTCGGAAGTCCGGTCAGACGGGTATCGGCCGGAGGCTCCTGCACGAACACGTCGAGCGCCGCTCCGGCGATCTCGCCCGCGGCGAGCGCCTCTGCCAGCGCGTCCTCGTCAATCAGACCGCCGCGAGCGACGTTGACGACGTAGGCCGTCTGCTTCATCGCACGCAGCTGCTCCGCCCCAATCATGCCGAGCGTCTCGGGGGTGCGCGGCATGTGGATCGTCAGGAAATCGGCGCGGCTGACGAGGTCATCGAGCGAGACGAGCTGCACGCCCAGCTGCTGCGCGCGTGCTGCAGTGATGTAGGGATCGTAGGCGATGAGCTCGACCCCGAAGCCGCGCAGTCGATCAGCGATGAGCGCGCCGATGCGACCGAGTCCGATGATGCCGACGGTCTTCTCGAAGAGCTCGATTCCCGTGAAGGAGGAGCGCTTCCAATCTCCCGCAGACAGCGAGGCGTGAGCGCGCGGCAGATGGCGAGCGAGCCCCAGAATATGCGCCACCGTCAGCTCGGCCGCGCTGATGATGTTTGAAGTCGGAGCGTTGACGACCATGACGCCGGCCTGAGTCGCCGCCTTGATGTCAACGTTGTCGAGACCGACGCCCGCACGGGCGACGACCTTCAGCTTCGGCGCCCAACCGAGCGCCTCCGCATCGATCTGCGTGGCAGAGCGGACGAGCACCGCGTCTGCGGAGCCGAGCGCCGAGCGCAGCGCATCACGGTCGGTACCGTCGACGTGCACCACCTCGAAGTCGGGGCCGAGAGCGGCGATAGTTGCGGGCGAAAGTTGTTCGGCGATCAGCACGACCGGCGCAGACATCAAGCAGATCCTTCGGGTTGAAAACGAGGACAATACGCGCAGCGCACGCAGGGCACCAGTCTAGCCCCGCAGGGATCGGCCGCCTTCGGCTACGCGAAATATGACGACTCGGGGATGACGTGCATGAGGTCGATCTGCCACGCTGCGACCAGGGCGACGCCTGCGGCGAGCAGCAGGATCCTGATGCCTGGCGACCGACGTCGCCCGAGCAGAAGCGCAAGCACGAAGACCACCGCCGGCATCACCAACCCGATGATGAGCCAGAAGCGACCCGACCCGGTGACTTCGGTGCCCAGCGCCGAGCTCATCCCCATGACCCCGACGAGGTTGCCGATACCCGCAACGATCGCGTAGAGGTAGAGCAGCCCGAGCAGCAGGCCGGCCGCCCACGCAGAGATGAGTTTCAGCACGCCTTACGCCCCTCTCTCGATGAGCATGGGCAGCGGTACAAGCACGACGGCCCCCACGACGAGCAGGATCGCCAGCAACTTCGTGCGGCCACCGCGCCCGAAGGCGACGGCCGTGAAGAACCAGAGCGGTGGCGCGAGGGGGGCCGCCCAGAAGACGATCTGCTGCAGCACCCCGCCGATGACGCCGCTCCCGGCAGCGGTGAGCGAGTTGTTCTCGGAGTAGGCCTGCGCCACGATGAACCAGCCCCAGGTGTAGAGCAGGTACAGCCCGCCGAAGACGCCGAGCACCACGAGAGCGCCGTTCGAGATCTGCGGACGCTCATCGGGATACGTTTCGCTCGCGTCCGTGCTGGGTGCCGCCTCGGCGCCGGTAGCGCCGGCGCCGGTTCCATTCGCCAGGTGCGGGGCTGCTCCGATTCGCTCTTCGGCCGGTGCTGCGCTGGTCTCTCGCACCCCTGCCTCCGCCTGCTCCCCTGCGACGGTCCATCCGCTCGCGAGCGAGCTCTCCCGAGGTTCCCGCGACGCGCGGCCCGGCTTCTGCTTCATCCCTCAAGAGTATCGCTCGGCGACTTCATGTCTCCCGGGAACGGCGTCGCGCGAGACTCGAAGCGGTCCACCGAGCGCCCGCACGACGCTGAGGCCGCACTTCTACACTGGAGAGATGCCCCATCGCTTCGATCTCGCCGCCATCGGCTCCGGGCTCGTCGTCGCGAACGAGGCCGACGCGATCGCAGCGGCTCTGGCCGGCGGCATCGCGGTCGTGACGGCTCCCCCGGGAACGGGGAAGACGACGTACGTACCCCCGCTCCTCGCGAACCTGCTGAGCACGGCAGCTTCAGACGGACGCGCCCCCTCGCAGCCGGGCGGCCGGGCGCCCACGGTATTGCTCACGCAACCGCGACGGGTCGCCGTGCGCGCGGCAGCGGCCCGGATCGCCCACCTCGACGGCTCCCCGCTCGGACGCGCGATCGGGTTCACCGTTCGCGGTGAACGCGTGCTCGATCCCGCACACCGCATCGAGGCGCTCACTCCCGGGGTGTTGCTGCGTCGCCTGCTCCGGGATCCGGACCTCCCCGGTGTCGGCGCGGTCATCCTCGACGAGGTGCATGAGCGCTCACTCGACGGCGACCTGCTGCTGGGCATGCTGGCCGAGGTCCGCGCGCTTCGCGACGATCTCATCGTGGTCGCGATGTCGGCGACGCTCGACGCACGACGCGTCGCCGATCTGCTCGGCTCCGACGATGCTCCGGCTCCGATCGTGGCCGTACCCTCGGCGCTCCACCCGCTGCGTGTCGACTACGCCCCGTTCGACCGTCCGCGGCTCGACGATCGAGGGGTCAGCCGGGAGTTCCTCGCGCATCTCGCGGGAGTCGCGGCCGAAGCGCAGCGCTCAGAGGGGTGCGATGCACTCGTCTTCGTTCCCGGCGCCCGCGAGGTCGATGAGCTTGTCACTCTGCTGCGCGGGCGAGTGCCGGAGAACGGGGCTTCAGCCGTCGACGTGCTGCCGCTGCACGGTCGGTTGGACGCTCGGGCGCAGGATAGCGCGGTGCGCGGGCGGGCACCGGGTGATCCGCCCCGCATCGTCGTGAGCACCTCGCTCGCCGAGAGTTCGCTCACCGTTCCTGGGGTGCGCCTCGTGGTCGATGCCGGTCTCTCGCGAGAGGTCCGACGGGATCAAGCGCGGAGTATGACGGGGCTCGTCACGGTGAGCGCTTCCCGCTCGAGCGTCGTGCAGCGCGCCGGGCGTGCAGCGCGTCTCGGCCCCGGTCGCGCGGTGCGCGCTTACTCTGAGGCCGACTTTGCGCGCATGCCGACCGATGCCGCTCCCGAGATCGCCGCGGCCGACCTCACGGACGCCGCACTCGTGCTCGCCGCCTGGGGCACGCCTCGCGGCGAGGGACTGGCTGTACCGACGCGCCCACCCGCGGCGGCGATGCGCGAAGCGGAGCACGTACTGCGCACGCTTGAGCTCGTCAACGACACGGGCAGCATCACGACATTCGGAGCGCGCGTCGCTCAACTCCCGATCGGCGCCCGCGAAGCGCGAGCTCTGCTCTCCGGGAGCACCGCGCTCGAAGACCGTACTCGAGTCGCGGAGATCGTCGCTGCCATGTCGGGAGACCACCGCGATGCGGGGGCCGACCTCACACGGGTGCTGAGCGAACTCCGTGCCGGCCGCTCCCCGGGCGCGTCGACGTGGCGCCGAGAGTCTCAGCGGCTGCGCAGGATCGTCGATGCTGAGTCCGAGACGGCGTCCGAGGCAGCAGCCGACACCCATGCGCCCGCCACCATCGCGACCGTGACTGCGACAGTGCCGCAGCATTCCAGCGGCGGCGCCTCGCCGGGGACCGTTGTGGCGCTCGCCCGGCCCGAGTGGATCGCACGGCGAGTCGCCACCGGTTCCCGAGCGTACGTGCTGGCGAGCGGCACGCGCGCGGCACTGCCCGAGGGGAGCCCCCTCCTCGGCTCGGAGTGGATCGCCGTGCGCGAGGTGCAGCGCGCCGGCGGTCGCGCTGCCGACGGCACCGGCGCGGTGATCCGCCTCGCTGCTCCCCTCACGGATGCCGACGCACGTCACTACGGCGCATCCCTGCTCGCCGAGCAGCGGTCGGCGCAGATCGTGGACGGCCGCGTCCAGGTGCGGCAGGAGCGGCGCCTCGGCGCGATCCTGCTCGCTTCGACTCCCGTCGCCGCAAGACCGGCCGACACCGCGCCTGCGATCGCGCGTCTCGTGCGCGACGACGGGCTCGGAGCGCTGACCTGGTCGGACGCGGCGACGGCGCTGCGCGGACGGATGGCGCTGGTGCATGCGCAGCTCGGGGCGCCCTGGCCCGCCATGCACGACGCCGCGCTGCTCGCCGCGATCGACGACTGGCTCGGCCCGGATCTCGCGCGACTCTCAGGTCGCGCGGGCCTGCGTTCCCTCGACCTCGCCGCCGCACTGCGGCGCCTGTTGCTATGGCCCGAAGCCGCCCGCCTCGACGAGCTCGCCCCCGAGCGACTCGCTGTGCCCTCCGGCGGCAGTGCGCGCATTGCATACCCCGATGTCAACAATGAAGAGGGTCGGCCGGTCGTCGCGGTGAAACTCCAAGAGCTATTCGGTCTTGCCGTCACGCCCCGTCTCGTCGACGGGCGGGTTCCCGTGCTCTTCCACCTGCTCTCCCCCGCCCGCAAGCCGCTCGCGGTGACCGATGATCTCGAGTCGTTCTGGAACGGGCCCTACCAGCAGGTGCGCAAGGAGATGCGCGGGCGGTATCCGAAGCACCCGTGGCCGGAGGATCCGTGGACCGCGCCCGCGACGGCACGAACGAAGCGTGCTTCCGCCCGCCCCTGAACCGCACCCTCGCACGTTGGGTTCGGCGCCGGGCCGGTCGCCACACAGCAGAACGCCCGCCGGGAGGAATCCCCCGACGGGCGTTCAGAACTGCGTCAGATCAGCGAGCTGCCGATCCGTCGACGTAGTCCGAATCCTGCTGCTGCCATGCGAACAGCTTGCGGAGTTCGCCGCCGGTCTTCTCGATCGGGTGCGACTCCTCCTTCTTGCGCAGCTCCTGGAACTCGGGGCCGCCCTTGTCCTGGTCCTCGATGAAGCGCTTCGCGAAGGCACCCGACTGGATGTCGGCGAGCACCTCCTGCATGTGCTCCTTGACCTCCGGGCCGATGACGCGCGGGCCCGAGACGTAATCGCCGAATTCGGCCGTGTCGGAGATCGACCAGCGCTGCTTCGCGATGCCGCCCTCCCACATGAGGTCGACGATGAGCTTCAGTTCGTGAAGCACCTCGAAGTACGCGATTTCAGGCTGGTACCCGGCCTCGGTCAGCACCTCGAAGCCGTACTGCACGAGGTGGCTCGTGCCGCCGCAGAGCACCGACTGCTCGCCGAAGAGGTCCGTTTCGGTCTCTTCCGTGAAAGTCGTCTTGATGACGCCGGCGCGGGTGCCGCCGATGGCCTTCGCGTACGACTTCGCGGTTTCCCAGGCGGTGCCCGACGCGTCAACCTCGACGGCGATGATGTCGGGAATGCCGCGGCCGGCCTCGAATTCGCGGCGCACCGTGTGGCCCGGCGCCTTCGGAGCGACAAGGATGACGTCGACGCCTGCGGGGGCCTCGATGTAGCCGAAGCGGATGTTGAAGCCGTGCGCGAACGCGAGCGTCTTGCCCTCGGTGAGCTGATCCTTGATGGATTCGTTGAAGATGGTGCGCTGGTGCTGATCGGGCGCCAGGATCATGATGACGTCGGCCCACGCAGCCGCGTCGGCAACGTTCTTGACGACGAACCCGGCCTCTTCAGCCTTCTGAATCGACTTCGAGCCCTCCTTGAGGGCGATGACGACCTCGACACCCGAGTCGCGCAGGTTCATCGCGTGGGCGTGGCCCTGCGAGCCGTAGCCGACGACGGCTACCTTCTTGCCCTGGATGATCGACAGATCGGCGTCGGCGTCGTAGTACATCTCTGCCACTTGGGACTCTCCTTAGTTGTGGTGGTTCGTTACAGGTGCTGCAGCGGACTGCATGATCCGCTAGTTCTTGAAGACGCGCTCGGAGATCGACTTCGATCCGCGGCCCATCGCGATGAGGCCCGATTGCGCAATCTCCTTGATGCCGTAGGGTTCGAGCACCTTCAGGAAGGCGTCGATCTTGCCCCGGTCTCCGGTCACCTCGATGGTGAGGGCATCGGGCACGACATCGACGACGCGCGCGCGGAACAGCGTCACCGCTTCGAGCACATGGGATCGCGATTGGTTGTCGGCGCGCACCTTGATGAGCACGTGTTCGCGCTGCACCGACGTCGCGCTCTCCAGTTCGACGATCTTGATCACGTTGACGAGCTTGTTGAGCTGTTTGGTGACCTGTTCCAGCAGCACCTCATCCTGGTCCACGACCACCGTGATGCGTGACAGACCGCGCATCTCAGTCGGTCCGACCGCGAGCGATTCGATATTGAAGCTGCGTCGGGCGAACAGCCCGGCGACGCGAGTCAAAAGACCCGGCTTGTCCTCGACGAGGAGGCTCAGCACGTGACGGCTCATGATTACTCCTCCTCCCACTCGGGGCTGTGTTCGAGTGCATATTGAATGTCGCTGTTCGAAGTGCCCTGTCGCACCATCGGCCAGACCATCGCGTCAGCGCTCACGACGAAATCGATGAGCACCGGTCGATCATTGGTGTCGAGGGCGAGCTGGATCGCCTCATCGATCTGATCCTCGCGTTCGACGCGGATCGACAGGCAGCCGTAGGCCTCGCCGAGCTTGACGAAGTCGGGTACGCGCTGCGACCCGTGGCCCGTGTTCAGCTCGGTGTTCGAGTAGCGCCCGTTGTAGATCAGCGTCTGCCACTGACGCACCATGCCGAGCGAGGAGTTGTTGATGACCGCGACCTTGATCGGGATGTTGTTCACGACACACGTCGCGAGCTCCTGATTGGTCATCTGGAAGCAGCCGTCACCGTCGATCGCCCACACGACGCGTTCGGGTTCGGCGACTTTGGCACCCATCGCGGCGGGCACTGCGTAGCCCATCGTGCCCGCGCCACCCGAATTGAGCCAGGCGCCGGGGCGCTCGTACTTGATGAACTGCGCCGCCCACATCTGGTGCTGCCCGACGCCCGCGGCGTACACGCCCTCGGGGCCGGTGAGTTCACCGATGCGCTGGATCACCTGCTGCGGGGAGAGCAAGCCGTCGCTCGTCGGGTGGTGCCCGAGCGGGAACTTCTGCTGCAGGCCGCGCAGACGGTCCCACCAGGAGCTGATATTGGCGCACTCGCGGCTGACCTGAGCGGTCGACATCGCGGCGATGAGATCCGCGATCACTTCGGCGGCGTCGCCCACGATCGGAACGTCCGCTGCGCGGATCTTGCCGATCTCGGCGGGGTCGATGTCGGCGTGAATGACCTTCGCGTTCGGCGCGAAGAGCGCTGCCTTGCCCGTGACGCGGTCGTCGAAGCGCGCACCGAGCGTGATGAGCAGGTCGGCCTCCTGTAGCGCGAGCACAGCCGGCACCGTGCCGTGCATGCCCGGCATCCCGAGATGCTGCGTGTGCGAGTCGGGGAAGGCCCCGCGAGCGGTCAGCGTCGTGACCACCGGAGCGCCCACGAGCTCGACGAGTTGCAGCAGCTCCTCTGAGGCTCCAGCGCGCACGACTCCGCCGCCGACGTAGAACACCGGCCGCTTCGCGTCGGCGATGAGATCGGCTGCGGCCTGGATCTGCTTGCTGTTTGCCTTCGTGATGGGACGGTAGCCGGCGAGTTCTGCGCGCTGACCCCAGACGAAGTCGAATTCGCCCTCCTGCGCATCTTTCGTGATGTCGACGAGCACCGGGCCGGGCCGGCCCGTCGACGCGAGGTAGTAGGCCGCCGCGATCGCCTCTGGCACGTCTTCAGCACGCTTCACCAGGAAGGAGTGCTTTGTGATCGGCATGGTGATGCCCACGATGTCGGCCTCTTGGAACGCGTCGGTTCCCATGAGATGGGAGTAAACCTGGCCGGTGATCGCGAGCAGTGGCACCGAGTCCATGTAGGCATCGGCGATAGCGGTCACGAGGTTCGTCGCTCCCGGACCCGACGTGGCGATGCAGACGCCGACAGTGTTGCTCGCGGTGGCGAAGCCCTCGGCGGCGTGGCCTCCGCCCTGCTCATGACGCACCAGGATGTGGCGGAGTTTCTCCGCATCCATCAGGGCGTCGTACAAGGGCAGGACGGCTCCGCCGGGGAGTCCGAAGACATCAGAGACGCCCAGCGCTTCCAGACTACGGACGACGGCCTGCGCGCCGGTCATCCGCTCGCCGCGCTGTGCAGCTTGGGGTGATGGGAGTGCACTCGATTCCGAGTTCATGTCCAGCTTTCGTGATCGGAGGTGATATCGCGGAACGCGGCCGAGGCCGGCCTACGGCGTGCGTGACTGGCTCGTCTCCCGGATCAACCGGTGACGGCGCCGTGAGACGCCGACTGGACGAGCTTCGCGTACTTCGCCAGCACACCGCGCGTGTACCGCGGGGGAAGCGGGGCCCAGCTTTCTCGTCGGGCCTCGAGCTCGGAGGGATCTACCAGCAGATCGAGCGTTCGTGCGGCGATATCGACCCGAATCAGGTCTCCGTCGCGGACCAGGGCGACCGGACCGCCGTCCGTCGCTTCTGGTGCAATATGGCCGATGCACAGGCCGGTTGTGCCGCCTGAGAATCGTCCGTCCGTCAATAGTAGTACATCTTTACCGAGGCCCGCGCCCTTGATGGCTGCGGTGATGGCGAGCATCTCCCGCATGCCGGGGCCGCCCTTCGGTCCTTCGTATCGAATGACCACGATGTCGCCCTTGCCGATGCGCCCCTCGGTGAGCGCGTCCATCGCGGCGCGTTCGCGGTCGAAGACGCGCGCGGGCCCTTCGAAGAGCTCCGCATCGAAGCCGGCCGTCTTCACGACGGCGCCCTCGGGGGCGAGGGAGCCGTGGAGGATGGACAGGCCGCCGGTCGCGTGGATGGGGTCATCGAGGTGATGGATGACCGTGCCATCGACGGGATCCGGGTTCAGCTCGGCGAGGTTCTCGGCCATCGTCTTGCCCGTGACGGTGAGCGCGTCACCGTGGAGCAGGCCCGCGTCGAGCAGCGCCTTCAGCACAACTGGAACGCCGCCGTGACGATCGATGTCGGCCATGACGAACTTGCCGAAGGGCTTCATATCTGCGAGGTGAGGCACGCGGGAGCCGATGCGATCGAAATCCTCGAGAGTGAGGTCGACCTCGGCCTCGCGGGCGATCGCGAGGAGGTGGAGCACCGCGTTCGTCGATCCTCCGTAGGCCATGAGCAGCGTGATGGCGTTCTCGAACGCATGCTTGGTGAGAATGTCGCGTGCGGTGATGCCGAGACGCAGCATGTTGACCACGGCCTCGCCCGAGCGGTGCGCGAAGTAGTCGCGGCGACGGTCGGCACTGGGAGGTGCAGCAGAACCGGGCAGGCTCATGCCGAGCGCTTCAGCGATCGAGGCCATGGTGTTCGCGGTGTACATGCCGCCGCAGGCGCCTTCTCCGGGCGCGATCGCGCATTCGATGCGCTTGAGGTCCTCTTCGCTCATCGTGCCGGCCTTGCACGCGCCGACCGCTTCGAAGGCGTCGATGATCGTGACTTCCTTCTCCGTGCCGTCAGTGAGCTTCACCCACCCGGGCGCAATCGATCCGGCGTAGAGGAAGACCGAAGCGAGATCGAGCCGGGCCGCCGCCATGAGCATGCCGGGCAGCGACTTGTCGCACCCGGCGAGCAGCACCGAACCATCGAGCCGCTCCGCCATCATGACGGTCTCGACGGAGTCGGCGATGACTTCACGCGAAACGAGCGAGAAGTGCATCCCCTCGTGCCCCATCGAAATGCCGTCCGAGACCGAAATCGTGCCGAACTGCAGCGGGTAGCCTCCGCCTGAGTGCACGCCTTCCTTGGCGCCCTGGGCGAGGCGGTCGAGACTCAGATTGCAGGGAGTGATCTCGTTCCACGAGCTCGCGATACCGATCTGGGGCTTGTCCCAGTCTGCATCGCCCATTCCCACCGCACGGAGCATGCCCCGTGCCGCGGCCTTTTCGATTCCATCGGTGACGTCGCGGCTGCGCGGCTTCATATCAATCTCTGCCATAACGCCATTCTAGGGCCTGGCGCATACGCGCAGCGGCTCGGGCGCAGTGCTCCGTCAGGAGAAAACGCCGGCGGGGCCGGAGGAGCGACTCCCCCGACCCCGCCATGCGGTGCGCTCGTTACTTGCCCGTCAGCGGCAGCAGCGTGAACGGCAGGGCGAAACCCAAGATCGTTGCAGCGAGGCCAGCGGAGAACGTCCACACCTCGGCCGCACCGAGCTCGGGGTTCACTCCGTAGCTCATGAGAACGAATCCGCCGAACGCCAGCACGATCGAGACGACGAACACGATCGCCGTCACCGCACTCACGGCGCCCTGCGAGCTCTCCTCGAACAGTGCGCCCGTCTCCTGCTTCGCCATACCGGCTTCTCCTTCATCACTCGGCGGACCATCTGCGCCCGCTCACTCCCACCCCGCACGCGCGAAGGCTGTTGCAGCCAGGGTACCGCAACCCCCTCCCCGGCGTTCACCCTGCCGCTAGGCTGAAACCGTCACCATCACCGAACAGAGGGAGGCACCGTGTCCATCGGTAAATACGTCACCAACCCCGGAGTGATCGGCGCTGCGTTCGGCGCCGTGACCACCGCGCGCCGAACCGGATCCATGCGCAAGGACTGGCGCCGCTATCTCGTGTGGGGAGCATGGGTCGCGGGCCTCGCCCTGGCGATCGCCACGGTCTCGATGCAGGAGCAGGACGCGGAGGAAGAGGTCGGGCGCAAGCACCGCTGAGCTCTCCGTTGCGCGAGCAGAGACGACGCGCGCGGGATCCCTTCGCCGATTTGAACGGCCCGTCGCGGTCATGCTAGAGTTTCATCCGTTGCTCAGCGAGGGAGAACCTCATCGCAGCGATATGCGCCTTTAGCTCAGTTGGTAGAGCAGCTGACTCTTAATCAGCGGGTCCACGGTTCGAGCCCGTGAGGGCGCACGGTTTCGAGAAGCCCGGTATCTGATACCGGGCTTTTCGCGTATTTGCACGGCAGTTGCCGCTCACGGAAGGTGTGTCAATGACCCGATCGCTCCCTTCACCCGATCTCGCGTTCGCCCTCGAACTCGCCGACCTCGCCGACGAAATCTCGCTTCCGCGCTTCCGTGCCGCTGATCTCACTGTGGACACGAAGCTCGATCGCACGTTCGTGACCGACGCTGACACCGCGGTCGAGCGGGAACTCAGGCACCGTATTGCCTCAGTTCGCCCGGGAGACGGCTTCTTCGGCGAGGAATCGGGCCGCGAGGATCGGGGCACCCGGCGGTGGATCATCGACCCGATCGATGGCACGTCGAACTTTCTCCGCGGCGTTCCGAACTGGGCGACGCTCATCGCACTCGAGGTTGAGGGCCGCCCGTCCGTCGGTGTGGTCTCAGCTCCCGCGTTCGGGGCGCGATGGTGGGCAGAGACCGGTTCCGGGGCGTGGGGGCAGCAGCAGGGTGAGGATCCTCGTCGGTTGCACGTCTCCGCCGTCTCCGAGCTCGAGCACGCCTCTCTCAGTTTTCAGAGCATCGAGCAGTGGGACCTCGCGGGGTACCTGCAGCCGCTCATCGCGCTGAGCCGCGCCGTATGGCGGGATCGCGCGTATGGCGACATGTGGTCGTACATGCTGCTCGCCGAGGGGCTCGTCGACGTGGTCGCCGAGTTCGATGTGAAGCCCTATGACCTTGCGGCGCTCGTGCCGATCGTTCGGGAGGCCGGCGGTCGGTTCACCGACATCGATGGCGCGGAGAGCGCGTGGAACGGCAGCTCGCTCGCGACGAACGGGCGCGTGCACGACGCGGTGCGCGAAGTGATCGACCGCGCACGTGCCGAGGAGGCAGCGTGAGTGACGTACTCGAGCACCGGCAGCGCCGGACGCTCGCACCCGCTCCCCGCACTGTCGCCCTGGCAGTGGTCGCCGACGCCGCACTCGTGACGCTATTCGCCGGCATCGGCCGGAGCAGCCACGATCGCACGACGTCCGTCTCGGGGCTGCTGGAGACGGCCTGGCCCTTCATCGCCGGATTGGGCATCGCATGGCTCGCCATCCGGGCGTTCCGCCGCCCGCTGTCGATCATGCGCTCCGGGCTTCCGCTCTGGATCGGTGCTGTGGCGATCGGCATGCTGCTGCGCGCCGCGACCGGTGCGGGCACGGCTGTGTCGTTCGTCGTGGTCACGGCAGTGACGCTCGGAGTGTTCCTCATCGGATGGCGCGCGATCGCGGTACTCGTGATCCGCTTGCGCTCGCGCTGAGCAAAAACGCCGCCGGCCCCGCCCGAGTGCATCGGGCGGGGCCAGCGGCGTATGGGTGCGCTGTTACGCGGCGAGGGTGCCGAGCACCTGCGCTGCGCGGTTCGAGAAGCCCCACTCGTTGTCGTACCAGGCGGTCACCTTCACGTGCTTGCCGTCGACGTACGTGAGCTCCGAGTCGAAGATCGAGCTGTGCGGGTTCTCGACGATGTCGGAGGAGACGAGCGGCTCTTCCGAGTACTCGAGCACGCCCGCCAGCGGACCGTCGGCGGCCGCGCGGTAGGCCGCGAGCACCTCATCACGCGTCACCTCGCGCGAGACCACCGCGGTGAGTTCGACGATCGAGCCGACGGGCACGGGTACGCGAAGCGACCCGCCGACGAGCTTGCCGTCGAGCTGCGGGAGCACCAGGCCGATCGCGGTCGCGGCACCGGTCGAGGTCGGCACGATGTTGAGCGCGGCAGCACGGGCGCGACGCAGATCCGAGTGCGGGGCATCCTGCAGTCGCTGGTCGGCCGTGTAGGCGTGCACCGTCATCATGGTGCCCCACTCGATGCCGGCGAGATCGTCGAGCACCTTCGCGAGCGGCGCGAGCGCGTTCGTGGTGCACGAGGCATTCGACACGATCTGATGCTGCTCGGGGTCGTAGAGGTCGTCATTGACGCCGACGACGAGCGTCAGGTCCGCGCCCTTGGCTGGAGCGCTCACGAGCACGCGCTTCGCTCCGGCCTCGATGTGCTTCCGCGCATCCTCTGCCTTGGTGAAGAAGCCGGTCGATTCGAGCACCACGTCGACGCCCAGCTCTGCCCAGGGCAGCTTCGCGGGGTCGCGCTCACCGAGAATCTCGATACGCCGATCGCCGACGACGAGCGTCGTTCCGTCGACCGATACGGGCTGATCCAGCTTGCCGTACAGGGAATCTCGGGAGAGCAGGTGCGCCAGAGTGGGCGCGTCGGTGAGGTCATTGATCGCGACGACTTCGAGGTCGTTCTGCTGCTGCAGCAGGGCGCGCAATACGCCCCGCCCGATTCGGCCGAATCCGTTGATGGCTACCCGACGGGTCATGGGCTCTTCGATCTCCTTCGCAATGGTGTGCATGATTGACTCACTCCAGACTGGTACGTCCCGCACGCACACACCAGTGGCCGCATTGCCATCATTCGAACACAAACTGCCATGTTCGGACATCTCCGGAACTTCGACTCCGAACCCACTACGACGACTGAGAAAACGTGCGCCGATAGGCGGTCGGGGCCGTTCCGAGCACCTGGCGGAAATGCCGGCGCAGATTGGTGGCAGAACCCAGACCGACCGCCGCCGAGATCGTGTCGATGCCGAGGTCGGTCTCCTCGAGCAGTTCGCGCGCCCGGTCGACTCGAGCGCGCATCACCCACTGCATCGGCGTGTACCCGGTCTCGTCGAGGAAGCGTCGCGAGAAGGTGCGCTCAGACACCCGGGCGTGCTCTGCCAGGCGCGCGATCGTCAGCGATTCGCCGAGGTGTCGCAGTGCCCATTCCCTGGTCTGAGTGAATCGCTCGCCGATCGACTCCGGCACGCTGTGCGGAAGATACTGCGCTTGCCCACCGCTGCGGTAGGGAGCTGCGACGAGGCGCCGAGCCGCGTGATTGGCGACCGCCATTCCCGACTCGCGACGCAGTAGGTGCAAACAGAGGTCGATCCCTGATGCGGCGCCGGCGGAGGTCAGTACCGACCCCTCATCGACGAACAGCACTCGATCGTCGACGCGCACCTCCGGGAACTGCTCCGCGAGCCTCCTCGCGTAATGCCAGTGTGTGGTCGCACGCCTACCGTCGAGCAGCCCCGTAGCGGCCAGCGCGAATGCCCCGGTCGAGATCGCCGCGAGAATCGCGCCGCGTTCATGCGCTCCTCCGAGCGCTGCGGTGAGGGCCGCAGGGGGCGGCTCGCGGTCGGGAAACCGGTAACCGGGCACGAAGATGAGATCAGCGGCATCGAGCGCTTCCAGCCCGTGCTCGACGTGGTACGACAACCCGTCTCCGCCGGCGATCAACCCGGGCCTGACCCCGCAGACAGCGACCGAGAATGGCATGCTTGCGCGATGCGTGAACACCTGGGCGGGAATGCCGACGTCCATCGGCTTCGCACCTTCGAGCACGACGACCGCGACCCGCTTCATGGCTTCCAGCCTACCCGCGCCCAGAGGGGAGATGACCCAGAGCAGACGCCGCCTCGGGCGTCCCGTATCAGCGGGGAATCAGCCGTCGGCTTGGTACTGAGCCCAGGCCTCGGGAAACGCCTCGCAGACCTCTGCAAAGAAGGTCATGCTCGTGCCGATGGCGCACAGCAGATGCTGCGTGAGTTGTTCGTCAGTGACCCCCGGCGAATAGTCGACGGTGTGCTCGGCGTTGAGCCGAATGGAACCGTCATCGTCACGCCCGACAAACGTCCTCGGCCAGAGCCGATCGGCATTCCACAGATTGCAGAGTTCGAGCGCGCGGAGATACTCCGGCTCACCGAGCCGCCCGCGCCAGTAGCCTCGCACGCAGAGAATCGCATCGACCTCTTCGTCGACGAGAAAGAGGAACGAACCGGACTCCCAGCCTCCGCGGATGTCGCCCTCATCATCGATGCTGTACGACCACCCCGCTGCATCGAACACGGCTGTGACACGGTTCTTCGACAGCGGCGCGAGCTTGGCGCCGTCACCGGTGACTGCGGCGGCGCCTTCACTGAAGAGCCCCATGCGATCGCCCCTTTCAGTCGTTCGTCCAGATTAGCCCCCGCGCGCGACTCCGCGCAGCACAACCTCCGGTCCGAGCCTGCGTCACCGCTTGAGGCGGCTGTTCGCTCGCCGGTGAACCGCAGATGACACGCCGCTGCTAGCATCGGAGGCGACCCACCGAACTCTGGAGCCGCATCGTGACCACCATCCGCACTCGGCGCACCGCGCAGGGCGCCGCGGTGCGCACGGCCCTCGAATCCATGGCCGGTTTCATCTCGGCGCAGGAGCTCCATCGACGACTGGCCGACGACGGCTCGAAGATCGGCATCGCCACGGTGTACCGCCAGCTCAACACACTGGTGGAGAACCAGGAAGCAGATGCGATCTCGACACCCGAGGGGCAGCTGTATCGAGCGTGCGAGGATCCGCAGACCCATCACCACCACATGGTGTGCACGAGCTGCGGAACGACCATCGAGATCGACCCCCCTGACGAGGCATGGTTCACCTCGGTGGCGCGCGCGCACGATTTCGAGATCCACTCCCACACGCTCGAGGTATTCGGCGTCTGCGCGGCATGTCGCGCTGCGGCGTCACCCCGCTGAGCCGCACACGGCTCCCGGGTGCACGATCACCTGCGCCAGGCGCGCGCCTCGCCGACACACGAGCAACGGTCAGCAGCGCCCCGCGTTCGCACTCCTATACTGAGAACGATTATCGGCCCTCGCGTTCCGCCTGACCTCGGTCACATCGCGCGACGGCAGGTCGGGACGGAGGCAGTATGGCGGCGGTGGCGAACCGCTCGCGCACGTTCGCGCTCGCCGGCATCGCCGCTCTGACGCTCGTCGCCGCCATCTCGCTTCGGGCCATCACCGATCGCGCCGGCGACGCGCTCGCCCTCCCGGCCGCGCTCGCCGATTTCGTGGCGCTCTCGTTGAGCGTCTTCATCGAATCGCTCCCGTTCGTCTTCCTGGGCATTCTGCTCTCCACCGTGGTGCAGGTCTGGGTGCCGCAGTCGATCATCGACCGCGTGCTGCCGCGACGCCCGGCGCTGCGTCGCGCAGTACTCTCGGTCACCGGGGTACTTCTGCCGGTGTGCGAATGCGGCAACGTCCCGCTTGCGCGCGGGCTCATGATGCGCGGCTTCACCGTATCGGAGGCCGCGACCTTCCTCCTCGCCGCCCCGGTGCTGAACCCGGTCACCATTATCACCACCTACCACGCCTTCGGGTGGAGCGATGGGATCCTCGCAGCCCGCATCGTCGGTGGTTTCGTCATCGCGAATCTCGCGGGGTGGCTTCTCAGCCGATCCGCCGACCAATCCGCCCTGCTCACCGACGGTTTCCGCGCCCACTGCGAGCACCAGCACGACCGCCACCCCGACAGCCGCATGCAGCGCAGCCTGGTCGGCATCGCGGAGGAGACCAGCGCGCTGATGCCCGCGCTGATCATCGGGTCCGCATTGGCCGGTGCCATCCAGGTCGGCGCTCCGCGAGACTTGCTCGTCGCGCTCGGGTCTCATCCGCTCTGGTCGGTGCTCGCGCTGATGCTGCTCGCGTTCATCATCGCGATCTGCTCAAGCGTCGATGCGTTCTTCATCCTCTCGCTCAGCGCCACCTTCCTCCCGGGGAGCATCGTCGCCTTCCTGCTCTTCGGAGCGATGATGGACGTCAAGATGCTCGCCCTCCTGCGCACCACCTTCACCGCACGAGCGCTGGCACTGCTGACCGGCCTCGTGGCGCTCTGCTGCCTCGTCATCGGATGGGGGTTGAATCTTGTGGCGTGAACAATTCGACCGGTACTGGCGCGGGCTCCTGCTCAGTGGAATCGGGATCGCGGCCATCGCCTGGCTCGCGGCCACCGGCCGGCTCGGCTGGTACGTGCACCCAAGGTACTTCTGGTTCACGGTGACGCTCTGCGCGATCGCGGCGGTCGCGCTGTGCGCGGCCGTCCCCGCGCTCCGCCGGACCCCTCGCGAGTCGGCCGCCATCGACGCTGTCCACGACGCCGACGTCGACCACCATCACTCACCCGGCCCAGAGCCCGCTCGCCCAGCCCGAGCCGCGCTCATGCGCGTGCTCCCCGTGATCGGCGGCGTCCTCCTTATCGCGTCGACCGCTGCAGCTCTGCTCGTCGCTCCCCCGACCACGCTCTCGGTCGCGACCGCCCAACAGCGGCAGGTGAACACCGGCGGCGGGCCGGCAGGTGACGCTGCAGCCGCCGGAGAGGACGCGGATCACGACGCGCGCGATTGGGCGCTGCTGCTGCGCCAGGGCGGTGGAGCGCTGGTCGAAGCGCGCACCGCCGAATTCATCGGCTTCGTGCTTCCCGGTGCTGATGGATCGAGCGACATCTTCTTCGCGGCGCGGTTCGTCGTCTCGTGCTGCGCGGTCGACGCGCAGCCGCTCGGCGTGCCCGTACTCTCCCCTGATTGGCAGGCCGATCATTCCGAAGGCTCGTGGGTGGCGGTCGAGGGTGTCTTCGTCGCGAACCCGGATGTGACGAGCGACCAGCCCGTCGTGCTGCGCCCCTTCACCATCACTCCGATCGATGAACCGAATGATCCCTATGTCTACTGAGCGCGACGCTCGACGGCGCACACTGATGCCGCGCATCGCCGTCTTCGCGATCCTCGGCTTGCTCGCTGCCGGACTGGCCGGCGCGAACCTCGTGCAGCCGCCGCGTCTCTCGACGGTCGACGCGAACAGCTCTCTCCTCATCTCGCGCACCGACCAGCGGGTTCAGCTGCACCTCAGTCAACCGATCGATCCCGTTGCTCCTGCCTCCGTGACGGTCACACCGTCGACGCCCATCGATGTGGCGTCAGACGGCAGCGCCCTCACCATCCGCTTCCTCGAGATGCTCGACACCGGCACCGAGTACCGCATCGAAGCGCGGGTCAGGGGTGCCGCGACGGGTAGTGACGGCACCGTATCTGCGGTCGTGCGCACGCCAGACCCGGTGACGTACACGTTGAGCCGATCGGAGGAGGGCGACCGGCTTCTCGGGCATCGACTGCAGCAACCTGGCGCAACGCATACCGCGTTCTCCGCACCGCACATTCAGGAGTATGCGAGCACCGCCGCCGGGCTCGCCGTCATCACGCGTGACGACACCGGGCACGCCGCACTCGCCATCCATTCGGAATCGACACGGGGCGACTCGGGTCGCGGTTTTGCCGCCACCGACCCCTTCAGAGTCATGTCGTCAGGGCACCTCGGCCAGCTCCGGAGCGAGGCGAACAGTGGAGTAATCGGCGTCGTCGCATCCGGCGTCGGCGACGACAGCACCGAATACGATCGCACCCTGCTCGTGATCGATCCCGCGACGGTCATCGTGTCTACCGTCGTCGCGCCCGACGGATCTGCGATGCCCGTGCGTGACTGGCGTTTCATACCGGGAACGACGTCGCTCGTGTATCAAAGCCCCGATGGCCGGTTGTTTGGCTGGGAGGCGGCGCCCGATCCCCGATCCTTCGATCTCGGCGTCTCAGGTGATCTGCTCGGCTTTATCCCCGGCACCACGAAGCTCGCGCTCGGCGATGAATCCGGCGCCTCGCTCATCGATCTCTCGGGGGTGGTCACGGGAACCCTCGATGCCACACCGCCCCGCACTCCCGTCGCGGCTCCCGCGGATGTAGACCCGCGAGCGCTGATCGCACTGTCACCCGATGCATCGCTCGCCCGCGTGGCGCCGCCTGAATCCGAACTGCTGCCGGTTTCCGCGGCGGTCGACAGCCGCTCCACCGGTTCAGCGCTCGGCGACGGTTCTCTGGTCGTCAACGGGAGTGTCGTCGTGCACGAGAGCGGCGTCACGCGCACGATCTTCACCCCGGCTGCCGAGACCACGCGCGTCGGGCGTGTCTGCCTCTCCCCCAATGCCGAGTACGCGGCGATCGAGACGATCTCGTCAGAGGGCGAGCCCGATGGTATACCGGTGACCCGGGGCTTCACCCAGACGACGACGAACTACGTGCGCATCGACACGGGCGAAACCACGCGCTCCGCCATCGGCGGGCTCAGCGATTGGTGCGGCTGAGCCCGCCGCGTTCAGGCGCGGGGACAGCGCGCGTGCCTCAGCCCTGGCGGCCCTTGTACCGCGGATTCAGCTTGTTGATCACGTAGACGCGGCCGCGTCGTCGCACCACCTGCGCCCCAGGTTGCCGCTTGAACGATTTCAACGATGCTCGAACCTTCATACCTACTCCTTCGAATCAGCTTATTGATAAGGATTATCACTATAGTTGAACTCGGACACGCGACGTGTCATGAGGAGAGGAAGCCATGGACCCCATCGAGATCACGGCAATCCTCGGCGCGTGCGCACCGGAACGCCGTGCATTCGCCGAGCAGCACTCGCACCGGACCGGAGGTGCGCTGCTCCCCGCGGCTCGACTCTCGGGCAGTGCTGAACCGCTGCTCGAGGTGATTGCGCTCGCCCCGTGGTTCGGGCCCGCCGCGGCCCTCCCTGTCGAGCTCCCGGCAGATGTGCGCGCCACCGACGCGATCGGCCTCTTCGACGCCGACTCGGAGCGACTCCGCCTGTCGCATCTCATCTGCGTCGTCGACGCCGCCCATCTGCTCACCGACGTGATGCGCGACGACTACATCGCACAGCGGGGCGGCTCGCTCTTCGTGGCACGCGCAGAGCTGCTCGTCACTCAGATGGAGTACGCCTCGCAGATCGTTTTCGTGAACTGGGAATCGATGGCGACCGCGCACCTGTCGGCACTCATGGCGCTCGCGCACCACCTTGCTCCCGAGGCGCGGCTCAGACTGCACCAGAACGGGTACGGCCAGGCCGCGGCGCCCGCGACGTTTTCGAGGTTCCAGGATCGCGCAGGCTGGATCGCGGTGCTGAACGAGGAGTTCGATCCGTACATGACGGACCCCCGGGTCACCGCCTTCCGCTACACCCACGAGCGACCGCTGCACCCCGGTCGACTCCAAACGGTACTCGACCACCGCATCGAACCCGGCGAATTCGGCTTCGTGGTGCGCTCCGCCGGATTCTGCCGGCTCGCAAGCCGGGCGCGCACCGTCGCAGGTTGGAATCACGTCGGGCGAGTGATCTCGCTCGAGCCGATCGGCGGCGAGGTCAGCGCAGCAGGCGAGCTCCTCGCAATCGGTCAAGACCTCGCGTTCATCGGGGTCGATCTCGACACCGCGGGGCTCACTGCAGCACTCGACGCGGCCGCACTGACCGACGCCGAATTTGCGGCGGGGCCGGGAACCTGGCAGCAGTTCTCCGACCCCTTCCCCGAATGGCTGACGGCCGACGAGTTACCGGGATAGCCTCACTCGCGCGGGCGGGGCCGACGCAGAATCAGGAACACCGCGGCGCCTACGGCGAGGAGCGCGAAGCCCCCGACCCCCACTCCGATCCAGAGCCCGTTCACCGGGCTCGCCGTCTCCTGCGCCCGGCTCTGCTCTGCTGCGGCCTCGCCATCCGCGCCATCGGCACCCGGCTCGGCTCCCGCACTCGGCGCGGCGGCGTCACCGCAAAGCGGCGTCTCGGACCCTAAACCCGCTTGAATATCGCTCGCAGGCTCGTAGCTGAACGAGTAATTCTCGGCGATGGGGTGCCCGTCGGAAGACACGACTCGCCACTGCACCTCGTACTCGCCCGCGCCCCCCAGCTCGAGGGGCGCAGACACGACGGGGCCGGCCAGCGTGGGGCACCCTGTTTCGTAGTAGCGCCCGTCTGGGCCGATCACCCGAACCAGATTGCTGTTCTCGAGTCCGAGCGGCGCGTTGTTGAACTGCAGCGTAATCTCGTCGAGCGAATCGACCGTCGTTCCGTCGAGCGGATCGGCGCTCACGAGCTGGTCATGGGCCGATGCTGCCGTGGCTGCCAGCGGAAGCGCGGCGAGCGCCACGAGGGCGCCCGCCGCCCCGAGTGCGAGCCGTCGAGAGAGCGTCACGCCGACGCCTTCCGCGTGCGCGACAGAGCCACCGCTCCGAGCAGCACGCCACCGGCAGCGATGACGAGCGCCGCAATGCTCAGGCCGAGGGTTACGCCGCTCGTCGCACCATCGGCTTCGGGAGCCGCTGCAGCTTCGCCATGTGCAGCGTCGTGATCGCCGCCCGCCCCGTGGTGGTCGTCTGCGGGCGGCGCATCGTTGACCCACAGCACGGGCGCGGGATCAAGAGTGTCATCCTCCTCGATCTGCTCGGGTGTCGCGGCCCATTCGACGACGGAGCCGTCGCTGTAGGTCTGCGTGACGGGAATCGCAATGCTTCCGGTATCGGCGACGGGGCCGACCGAGAGAGTGAACATCTGCACCTGCCCCGGAGCGATGCCGTCTCCCTCGGCCGTGTACACGATCTCCGTCGGAGCTTCGCTCACCGTATTGCCGAGCACATCGACCGGATCGGGCAGGGCCTCTTCGGTGACCTCCGCAGCCCAACCGTCGACGGGCTGGTAGGAGACGTGCGTGAACGGGGTGTCCTTCGGAAGGTGGAACTCGAGCTTCGTGGTGCTCGCGGTATCCGATTCCGTCGGTGCCCGGAACGTGAGGTAGGACCAACCGCCGGCGTCAACCTGATCGGGGGTGACCGTGACGTGCGCGGAGGCGGCGAGCGGGGCGCCGATCGCGAGAACGGCGCCTGCGCCGATGCCGATGGCGAGGCGGGTGAACTTCTGGGTACGGGTGTACTGCATGGGATGATCTCCGTGTGACTGAGTGGGGGCATGACGACGTCGCGCCCGCGATGAATGTGGGTGGGGTCAGGCCGCGCGCGGCGGACCCCTCCGTCGCATCTCAGTCAGGCTGGTGAGGCGCGGGGCGGTGAAGCGCCACGCCGCCAGTACGGGCCGAGGATCGCCCTCAGGTCTGGGCGCCCAGTCGAACAGCGCGGCGACGCGCTGCAGCCTCGCGAGGCCGAGGATCGCGACGAGCGCGCGTTCACCGACGCCGATCGCCAAGACGGTCAGCACCGCGGCGCACGCATGCGCGATCCACATCGCGTGACCTCCGTGCTCGACGTGCACTGCGGCTTCCGCACCGCCGAACGGCAAGGCCTGGGCAGACTGGGCGAGCTCGTGCTGATGCGCACCAACTCCGAGTGCGAAGGATCCGCCGCCGAGCCCGAGGCTCAACAGACCGTGGAAGGCGAACTGGCTCGCTCCGACGGCGAGTGCGAGCCGCGTCCACGAGAGCCTGCGGCCCGCGAGGGCGATGCAGACGGGAGCCGAGAAGACCAGGGCGAGCAGCAGCCCGAGCACCGGAACGGAGCCGCCATCGGCCACCGCGTGCGAGAAGACCGCGATGAACGACGCGATTGCCGCAACGATGAGCCCCCGGCTCGTCCGTTCGGCTCGCGATGACGTCACGTACCGATCCTACCTCGGCGTCACCGCAGCGGAGGAACGAGGCGGGCGTTCACGGCACGACGGCGGTCAAAGGCCCAGAGTGCGATGCGCAAGTCCGTGAGTCCGGTCAGCGTCAACGGATCTCGCCCGGAGACATCTCGGATGCGCCCCAGCCGATGACGCACGGTATTGACATGCACGAAGAGCGAATCGGCGGTTCGCTGCACATGCTGGTCCGCTGCGACGTAGGCCCGCAGGGTCGCCAGCAGATCGCCTCGAGACGAATCATCGGCGTCGATGACCGGCCCAAGCAGGCGCTCGACGAAGCGCCGTGATACATCGGTTGGCAGTTGTTCGAGGAGAGCCTCGAACGAAACCAGATCCCGCGGCCCCGCCACTCCTCCGCGGCTTCTCGCAAGCGTGAACGCAGACCATGCCTCCGAGATTGCCGACCGTAACTGCGGCGAGCTGACGCTCGAACTGTATCCACACACGAGCCCGAGGCTCTGTGTCTCCGACTCAGGCATCGGAGCCGTGATCATGGTGACCGTGCGCGCGGTCGTACCGATCACCGCCTGGGGCCAGCGCTTCGTCACAGCGTCAGCGCTCCCCTCAGGCCAAGCCGACACCTGCAACAACCCGGCACCGAGGCAGCGTGCGTCGAGTTCCGGCACGAGCGCTCCCGCATGCGCCAAGCCTTGTTCCACGAATTCGATGAGCTGGCCCACTCGCACCCGCTGTTCGACGGCTGCGCGCTCGACTTGCACGCGTGCGATCTCGATGATGCTCGCGAACTGTTCAGCGAACTCGTCGCTCGGCTCCGGTTTTGCGAGCCGCGCCCTCACCGGAGCGACGCTGCGAGGCTCCCTGGGCGCGGCGTCGGAGAGCGCCAGCGATGCCTCCGCTCGAAGCTGCTCTTCCGTCGCTCCAGAACGCGCGCGATGCAGTAAGTCGCTGAGCACAGCGGTCTCCATACGACGCGCTTCGGTCTCCGCTTCGCTGCGTCGACGCAGGATTGCGTCATTGACCGCGAGAAACGGGGTGCCGTGGGGGATCACCAGGAGCGGCAGTCCCCGTACCCGGCACGCGGCGATCAGCTCCGCCGGTGGATCGAGGTGGACCTCCCCGAGCCCAATCCCCACGCACGCCACCGATGCATCCACGAGGGCCGCGACGAACGCCTCCGATGCGCGCGGGTTGATGAGCGCGCTGCCCAGCGTGCAGACGAATTCGCGCGGACGCAGGTGCGGTCGTGGGTCGACTTGCTCCGTCGCATGGGCCCACGTGACGTGCGCATTCGCATCGGGTTCCGCGATCACGACGGGCACCAGGCCCAGCGTGGCGTCCGAGAGCAAGTCCCCGATGGTCACGCGCGGCCCCGCACCGAGCGCACCGATACCGTTCACCATGCTCAAATTGTAGCTTTCTCCAACCGTCGCAGCGCAGGAGTGGAGCTTGCTCCCTGAAATCCGGTATTTGATTGGAGAAGCGTCAATACTAGAACGAATCTATCCGTCGGCCGAAGGAGTCCACGTTGACCGTCCCATCGACGCAGCCGGAGCGCGCAGCCAATACGTTAAAACGCGAGTTCAGCTTCGGCGCCGCGTTCGCCTTCGCATTCGCATTCATCTCGCCGATTGTCGCCCTCTACGGCATCTTCGGCCTGGCGATCAGCACCGCCGGGCCCTCCTTCTGGTGGGGCTTCCTCATCGTCTTCGCCGGACAGTTCTTCGTCGCCCTGGTGTTCGCGATGCTAGTCTCCCGGTGGCCGCTCGAAGGATCGATCTACCAGTGGTCGAACCGCATGCTCGGAGCCGGTTTCGGCTGGTTCGCCGGATGGTTCTACATCTGGACGCTGACGATCGCGATGGCGACGGTGGCTCTCGGCGCTGCGGGCTTCATCGCCAACCTCATCGGTCTCCATGGAGCCAGCGGGCCGCAGATCGCCCTGATCGCGTTCGTCGTACTCATCCTCGGAACGCTCATCAACCTCGCTGGACGCGGGGTGCTCAAAGCGTTCATGATGGCCAGTATCGTCGCGGAGATCGTGGGCTCGATCGGGCTCGGCGTCTGGCTGCTCGTCGCCCACCGCGAGCACGACTTCTCGATTCTGTTCGACGGCGGTCGCAGCATCGGCGCGGAAGAGGAGTTCTTCTCCCTCGGCGGGCCGTTCCTGCTCGCCATCGTGTTCATCGGATTCTCCTTCGTCGGGTTCGAGAGCGCGGGGTCGATCGCAGAAGAGGTGCACGAGCCACGGAAGAACCTCCCCAGGGCGGTGCTATTCTCGCTCGCCTTCATCGCGTTCGTCGTGATGTTCTCGAGCCTCGCGGTAATCCTCGCGACGCCCGAGAATGCTGCAGAGCTCCCGGAATACGACTCTGACCCGGTGTATGCGGTGCTCACCGCACAGCTCGGTTCCGCAATCGCACTCCCTCTTCAGGCGCTGTTCGCAATCGGCTTCATCGCGAGCTTCCTCGCACTGCAGACCTCCGCCTCGCGGCTCATCTGGGCGAAGGCGCGCGATCGCGCCCTTCCCTTCTCCGAGTCCCTGTCTCGTCTCAGCCGGAAGCAGCGACAGCCGGTCGGCCCGATCCTCATCACGACCGTCATCGGTACCGCACTGTTCCTCCTGAGCAACGTCGCGGAGAATCTCTACACGCTCATGGTGAACTATACGTCGGGCGGCTTCTACCTGAGCTTCCTCTTCCCAGTGGCCGCCTTCGCCGTGACGGTGCTGCGGCGCCGCTGGAAAGCCGGCGCCTTCACGATCGGCGCATGGACGCCGATCGTCGCCGTCATCGCCGTCGCCTGGGTGACGCTCGAGCTCATCAACATCGCTTGGCCCAGGGAGCTCAATGGCAACGCTTGGCTCGATTGGTCTGTCGTCGTCGGCACCGGCGTGCTGACCCTGACCGGAGCCATGATTTACGCCCGCGTGCGCCGTCGCATCGCAACCATGCCGACCGAGTCCATCGACCTCGACGCTGCGGCGGAGGCCGCCGTCGCGAACGATCGGAAGCAGCACTGATGCCGGCGGTGATCGTCACCGGTTCGGGCGGAGGCATGGGGCGCGCGATCGTCGCTCGACTGCAGCACCGCGGCCTGCGCGTGGCCGGATTCGACCGCGCTCCCTCCCCCGAGGCCGATCACTCCGAAATCGTCGACCTCACGGATGCCGGGGGCACCGCTGCTGCCGTATCGCGTGCGAGTGCCGCCCTCGGGCCCATCGACGGATTCGTCAGCGCGGCAGGTCACTACTCCAGCATCCCGTTCACCGACGTCACTGACGCAGAGGCCGCCGGGATGCTCGACGTTCACCTGGGCGCCTTCTTCCGCGTCGCGCAGGCGCTCCTCCCGGGAATGATCGAGCGCGAGCACGGCTCGATCGTCGCCGTGGCGAGCGAACTCGCCGTGGGCGGAGGTGAGCGCGACAGCCACTACGCGGCCGCGAAAGGGGCGGTGCTCGGTGCGGTCAGGAGCCTCGCGGCGGAGGTCGCGCCCGCTGGCGTGCGAGTCAACGCTGTCGCGCCGGGGCCGACCGACACTCCGATGCTTCCCTCGGATTCCCCGTGGAGGGATCCCGAGTATCTTCGTGCGCTGCCCACTCGTGCGCTCGCTTCTCCCGACGAGGTCGCCCGGTGCGTGGAGTTTCTCATCTGCTCGGGCACGTTCGTCACCGGAGAAACACTGCACCCGAACTCCGGGGCGGTGATCTGATGTCGAAGCCGCACACTCCTTCCAGCGTGAGACGAATCGCACTCGTCACCGGCGCTGCGGGCGGCCTGGGAACGGCTCAGGTCGAGGCGCTCTCGGAGGCGGGCATGCAGGTCGTGGCCCATGCGCGCACCGCGAGCCACCGACTCGACGCGCTCGCCGAGCGCACCGGAGCGATCCCAGCCGTACGCGATCTTGCAGATCCGGAGGCCACGCGCGCGCTCGTGCGGGAGACCGTCGAATCCACAGGTCGACTTGACGTGCTGGTCGCCAATCACGCGACGATGTCGATGTCGGCACTGGTCGCCGCCGACCCCGACGAGTGGTGGCGGGTCGTGCGCACGAACCTGCTCGGCACGTTCGCGCTCACGCAAGAGGCCGTGCGCGCGATGCGTGCGCACGGAGACGGCGGCAGGATCGTCATCATCTCGAGCGAATGGGGCGTCACGGGATGGCCGAACGCCTCAGCGTATGCTGCATCGAAGGCGGGACTCATCAGTCTCGTGAAGTGCCTGGGGCGAGAGCTCGCACCCGAGGGGATTCTCGTGAACGCGATCGCGCCCGGCGTCATCGACACCCCGCAGTTGCAGGTCGACGCCGACGACGCGGGCGTCGACCTGCAGACGATGCACGGGCGCTACGCCGAAGGAATCCCGCTCGGTCGGGTCGGCCACGCGACCGAGATCGCAGAAGCCGTCAGATTTCTCGCCGACCCGGCGCTCGCCGCAATGGCGGGTCAGATCATGCAGATCAACGGCGGCGCGACCCGCGGCCGCGTGTAACCAGATCGCCCCGATTCGAGGAGACCCCAGTGAATGACCACCCGATCATCCCCCCGACCGACGGACAGGTATCACCGCGCTACGCCGGCCTGACCACCTTCGCGCGTCTTCCCCGCCGGGAGGACGTCGCGCGGCACGACCTCGCGATCGTGGGAGTGCCCTTCGACTCGGGCGTCACCTTCCGACCCGGTGCTCGATTCGGGCCGGGTGCGATTCGGGAGGCATCGCGGTTGCTGCGCCCGTACAACCCCGCACTCGATGCCGCTCCCTTCGCCGCCGGCCAGGTGGTCGACGCGGGCGACATCGATTGCAACCCCTTCGACATCGGCACCGCGCTCGCCCAGATCGAAGCTGGAATCTCCGACCTCGCCAGGGGCGGCCGGCCAGTCATGGTGCTCGGGGGCGACCACACGATCGCGCTCGCTTCGCTCCGCGCATTGCACAAGGAGCACGGCCCGCTCGCGCTCGTGCACTTCGATGCGCATCTCGACACGTGGGGTCCGTACTTCGACACCCCGGTCACGCACGGAACGCCGTTCCGCGTCGCGATCGAAGAGGGGCTGCTGCTCAAATCCCATTCAGCGCACGTGGGAATTCGGGGTTCGCTCTACAGCGCCGATGATCTGCGCGACGACGAGGAACTGGGTTTCACCATCGTGCACGCGCGAGAGTTCCACACGACGCCGTTCCTGGACATCATCGAGAGAATCCGCGCGCGGGTCGGAGACGCTCCCCTGTATATCTCGATCGACATCGACGTGCTCGACCCCGCGCACGCGCCCGGCACCGGAACGCCCGAGGCCGGCGGGCTGACGAGCCGCGAGCTCCTGGAGCTCGTTCGTGGCCTGGCCGGGAGCCGTCTCGTGGGTGCCGATGTCGTGGAGGTTGCCCCCGCGTATGATCATGCAAGCATCACCGCCGTCGCGGCAGCGCACTGCGCGTACGATTTGGTGACGATCATGGCGCAGCAACTGCACGGAGAGCGAGAGAGATGAGCGGAGAGACCCGCGCGGCCCCGTTCTCGGACTGGCCGGCATCCGCGACGTGCGCGGCCGCCTTCACCTTCGATGTCGACGGCGAAGCTGCGGTGCTCGCTGCGGATCCGCAAGCACAGCGAAGCCTGAGCGTCATGACACATCAAGCCTACGGTCCCACCGTCGGCGTGCGACGACTGCTCGATGTTCTCGAGCGCACCCGTACGCGCAGCACCTTTTTCATCCCGGGGTACACGGCCGATCTCCATCCAGGCGTCGTGCGCGATATCGCGGCGGCGGGGCACGACATCGCCCACCACGGGTATCACCACGTGCGTCCGTCCGGTCTCTCGCCGAATGAGCAGGCCGAGCAACTCGATCGGGGCATCGACGCACTCGAGCGCCTCACCGGCGAGCGTCCGCGGGGCTACCGAGCCCCGATGTGGGATCTCTCCTGGGACATGCCGTCATTGCTCGCAGAACGCGGCTTCGCATATGATTCCAGCCTCATGGACGACGATGGTCCGTATCTGCTCAGCACCGGATCGAGCGCGCCCATCGCCGAGATCCCGATCCACTGGACGCTCGACGACTGGGAGCAGTACTGCTTCCTCCCCGGGGTGAGCGAGCTCGGGCCGATTCAGACACCCGCGCACGCCATCGAGTTATGGACCGCCGAGCTCGAGGGCATGCGGCGCTTCGGCGGCTGCTGGGTACTGACGAACCATCCGTTTCTCAGCGGGCGACCCGGCCGCGCAGCCGCACTCGAAGCCCTCATCTCATCAGTCAGCGGCATGCCAGACGTGTGGGTGGCCGCTCTCGACGAGATCGCCGACCTGGTGCATGCGGCGCGACCGACACCGCGCAATCCCATCAGCATCTCCCCCTGAGTCGAGCCCGGCCCATCAGCGACGGCTACCCCGCCACTCCGCGGCCGACCGCCGCTCATCCGCAACCTGCGCCGCATGCTTGCTGCGCAGCCGCGCGTGCGCCGGGCTCTTGCGCAACGCCGCGTACCCGACCCCCACCACGACGAACCACACCGGCGTCGCGATGAGCCCGGCAAGGGTGTCGGGATCCTGCGTGAACGCCCACAGCAGGAAGACGAAGAAGGCCATCACCACGTACGGCATCGTCCTGCCGAGGGGCATGCGGAACGTGCTCGCCTCGTGTTCGTGTGGGCGGCGACGCCGATAGACGAGGTAGCTGATGAGTATCATCGTCCACACGAACATGAAGCACAGCGACGAGATCGTCGTGACGACGGAGAAGCCCGCCGACTTGTCGAGCCCGGTGAGCAGGAGCACGAGGGAGCTGAGCAGCAGCACCCCGGTCAGGAAGAGCGCGTTGCGGGGCACCCGCGCCCGAGTGAGCTTCGAGAACACCCGCGGTGCATCGCCGCTCGTTGCGAGCGTGTAGACCATGCGCGAGGTTGAGTAGATGCCGGAGTTCGCAGACGACGCCGCCGACGTGAGCGCGACCAGGTTGACGAGGTGGGCCGCAGCGCCGATACCAGCCAGAGAGAACAGCATGACGAACGGCGACTCGTCTTTGCTGAACGCGACCCAGGGCACGACGGAGATGAGCACGACGAGCGAACCGACGTAGAAGAGCAGGATGCGAATGGGGATCGCCTTGACCGCCCTGGGAATGTTGTGCTGCGGATCCTTCGTCTCTGCCGCAGCGGTGCCGACGAGCTCCACTCCGACGAACGCGAAGACCGCGATCTGGAAGCCCATGATGAACCCCATGAACCCACCGCCGAAGAAGCCGCCCCCGACTGCGATGAGGTTCATCAGCGACGCCGTTCCGACGATCGTATCGCCGGTGCGCGTGTCCGTGTACTCGTTCGTGAACCCCGATGCGATGAGCACGATCCCCGCGATGATGAGGGCCACGATCGCCACGATCTTGATCATCGCGAACCAGAACTCGGTCTCACCGAATCCGCGCACGGAGGGCAGGTTGAGCAGCATGAGCAGCACAATGATGGCGACGGCCGGAATCCAGGTCGGCAGCAGCGGTAGCCAATAGGTCACGTAGACCGACGCGATGACGATCACGTCGGCCACCCCCGTTACCACCCAGCAGAACCAGTACGTCCAGCCGACGAAGAAGGCGGCAGCCGGGCCGAGGATGTCGCCGGCGAAGTCTGCGAAGTTGCGGTAGTGGGTGCGGCTGAGCAAGAGCTCGCCCATCGCCCGCATGACGAAATAGAGCATGAAGCCGATGATCATGTAGACGAGCACGACCGACGGGCCGGCTACGGAGATCGTCTTTCCCGAGCCCATGAAGAGACCGGTGCCGATCGCGCCGCCGATCGCGATGAGTTGAATGTGGCGATTGCTGAGAGCACGCTCGAGCCCGCCTTCGCGAGGAGTCTGCGCGTGCGTGTGCAACATGTGTCGGAGCGTTCCTTTCCTTCACCGCGTCATCGCGGTAACTGGCTGTCACACCCCCAGCTTCACAGTACCGCGGCCAGCGAGAACTTTCACGCGCCCCGAGGGGCCTCGGGCTGACACACCAAATGGGCGCCCGAGCCGAAGCTCGAGCGCCCATCCCCAGTGCATGATGCGAACGTATCGGTGGAGCCGCGGGGAATTGAACCCCGGTCCACTTCGACGATTCCGTGCCTTCTACGAGCGTAGTTCGTGAAAACGTTCTACTCGGCCCCGCACTTTGCCACGAACACCTAGTGCGACAGGCCCAGCCTCAGAAAAAGTCCCGGTACGCCCTGAGACGCGACGTACCAGCAAGCTCCCTAAATGACGCCAGAAAAACGGGGCGGAAGCTTACCCGCTCTGACGGACTCGGTCTCGTGCTTAGGCAGCGAGAGCGAAGTCGGTGCGCTTAACGTTGGCACCTATGGTTTGCGAAGGGCGTTTACGAGATAACTCCGCGTCCTCGGCCCGCTTCTCACAGTCTCAAAATCGACGTGTCGAAACCGATCGGCCCCGTGTGTGCACCGAGAATCGGCGCGGTCGGGACGTTCGCATCATGCACTGTGGAGTTGTCAGTTCCGCCACGAGGGCCGGTACAGCCGGCGAATCACCGGAACGTCAACTCTACCAGTTCGCGGCGCACGGAGCGAGCCTCTGCGCCCCGCCTCATTCCGCCCGCAGCGTACGCGAGGCAAGCCCGAGGCTCCACTCCGCGACATCGGCGACGAAGTGCCGAAAGGCCGGGTGCTCGAATGGCTCCGCGTTGTTCGCATAGACCCCGATGGCATCGACCGCCATATAGATGCGGGTGCACGCGCCCACCGGATCCTCGGCCACGAAGTCACCGCAGTCGATTCCCGCCACGATCAGCGCGACCATCCGCGACCGATCGAGCGCTTCCTGCTCGTCGATCGCGACCGCGAGACTCGGGATCGCGCGGGCGAGATGCCTGGCATTGAGCCATAGCCGACAGAGTTCGACGGCTTCTGCACTCTCGGCACGCCGCACGAATCCTGTCATCTGCGCGAGCGGCGCATCGTCTTCACCGAAGAGCCAGTCGCGCTCCGCGGTCACCGCGAGCACGAATGCTTCGATGACGAGCGCCTCCGCCGCCGAGAAGTAGTGGCTGATGAGGCCGGGCCGAACCCCCAGGGGCTCGGCGACCGCCCGCAGCGTGACCCCCTCGAGCCCGTCGCGCCGCGCGATCGCGGCCGCTGCGGCGAGGATCTCGGCCCTGCGTACATCAGCAGGCTTGCGCGTGCGCGACGGCGAAGCGGGCACTCCCACGCGAGTCAGTCTCCCATACGGTTGCGCTGGCGCATCGCCCGCTCGGCCTCGCGCTTGTCCTGCTGCTCGCGCAGTGTCTGACGCTTGTCGTACTCGCGCTTACCGCGCGCGAGCGCGACTTCGACCTTGGCCCTGCCGTCCAAGAAGTACATCTTCAGAGGCACGATGGTCATGCCGCCCTCGCGAGTCTTCTGCCAGAGCTTGTCGATCTCCTGCCGATGCAGCAGCAGCTTGCGCTTGCGGCGCGGAGCGTGATTCGTCCACGAGCCGTTGAGGTATTCGGGAATGTACGCGGCGTCGAGCCACGCTTCGCCGTTCTCGATGAAGACGTACCCGTCGACGAGCGATGCGCGCCCCATGCGGAGCGACTTCACCTCGCTGCCCGTGAGCACCATTCCAGCCTCGTACGTGTCGAAGATCTGGTATTCGTGCCGAGCTTTCTTGTTCGAGGCGATCAGCTTCTCGCCGGTCTCCTTGGGCATGGCACGTCCTCTCTCTTGCGCGGCCGGACCTCCCAGCATAGCGCGCCGCGCACCTGCGGATCGTTGAGCTGGTCTCCGGCCTGCCTACACCCGCAGGTACCGCGTGATCGCGATCTTCGCCGCGATGGCCGAGAGCACGACGCCGACCAGGATGAGTATCGGCGGCACCACGAGCGATTGCTCCACCGTGATGTAGCTCGTGAACGGTACTTCGCTCGCCAGGAACCCCTGCACGAAGAACTTCACAATCGCCACAGACGCCGCGCTCGCGAGCACCGCGCCGATGAGCGCCGCGATGATCCCCTCCAATATGAAGGGCGTCTGTATGAACCGGTTCGAGGCGCCGACGAGGCGCATGATGCCGATCTCGCGCCGCCGCGAGTAGGCCGAAAGTCGAATCGTCGTCGAGATGAGCAGCATTGCGGCGATGAGCATGAGGCCGGCGATCGCGATAGCGGTGTAGCTCGCGACGCCGAGGAACAGGAAGATACGATCCAGCAGGCTGCGCTGATCGGAGACGCTCTGCACGCCAGGAATGCCGGCGAAGGTCTCCTGGATGATGTCGGAGCGCGAGGGATCCTTGAGCTTGATCCAGAACGTCTGGTTCAGCTGCTCCGGTCTCGTGATCTCGACGATCGGGTTGCCCTCGAACTGCTTCGTGAACTCCTCGTACGCCTGATCGTGGTCCACGAAGAACGAGTCGTCGATGTACGGCGCGAGCGTATCGGAGTCGAGCGCGGCCTGCACCGCAGCGATCTCTTCCTCCCCCGCGTCCGTTCCCGAGCACGTCGCGCTCTGGTCGTAGTCGGTGCACAGATAGACCGCAACCTGCGCGCGGTCGAACCAGAACGTCTTCATCTGCTGGATCTGCAGCTGCATCAGAATCGCAGCGCCCACGAAGGTGAGCGACACGAAGGTGACGAGCACCACCGAGATGACTACGGAGAGGTTGCGGCGGAAGCCGCTCCAGACCTCGCCGAGTACCAGTCCCACCCTCATCGCACGGGCCCCACATCTGTCTGGTCGTCGTCTTTTCGCTTCAGCCCGAGATGCTCGGCGAGACTCCCCGTCTCCGCCATCTGCACCGGGTCGAGCGGCCTGGAAGGTTCCAAGAAACTCGGAATGCTGCGACCGCGCGGGCCGTCTGCGTGCACCGTCTCATCGATGTCGTCTTCGTCCGCGTCCTCGTCGCCGAACGGGTGCGGCTCCTCGAATACCGAAGCCTCCTTCGGGCGTTCGGCCGGCATGGCATCCGCGCCGATGGGCTCTTCGATCTCAGGCTCGGGCGCCGCCGCAGCGACGACCTCGGCGGCAGCATCGACGAGCGCGGGATCGCGTTCGGCGGCGTCCTGCACCGCCGTCGACCGCGGCGTCTCGCCGAGCACCTCGGGCGCCAGCGCGGCGCGCACCACGGCCTCCGACGTGCGCAGCACTTGCACGCTTGCATCCGAGAGGTCCGCAATCGGAATGGACGCGGTTTCGCCGTAACCGCCACCGACCTCGTCGCGCACGATCACGCCCTGCGAGAGTTCGACGACGCGCTGCTGCATGATGTCAACGAACGTCGCCTCGTGCGTCGCCATCACGACCGTGGTTCCCGCTGCATTGATCGCGCGCAGGAGCTGCATGATGCCGAGGCTGGTTGCGGGATCGAGGTTACCCGTCGGCTCGTCCGCCATCAGGATCGCCGGCTTGTTGACGATGGCGCGAGCGATCGCGACGCGCTGCTGCTCGCCGCCGGAGAGCTCATGCGGGAACCGCTTCGCCTTGTTGGCGAGACCGACCATCTCGAGGGTGTCGGGCACGGCCTCTTGAATGAAGCCGCGGGACTTGCCGATGACCTGCAGCGTGAAGGCGACGTTGTCGTAGACGGTCTTGTTCGTCAGCAGGCGGAAGTCTTGGAAGACGGTGCCGAGATTGCGGCGGAAGTACGGGACTTTGCGCGAGGAGATCTTGCTGAGGTCCTGCCCCAGCACGTGGATCTTCCCGGCACTCGGCTGATCCTCGCGCAGGATCAACCGCAAGCAGCTGGATTTCCCAGAACCGGAGGCGCCCACGATGAAGACGAACTCGCCGCGGTCGACCCTGAGGTCGATACCGTCGAGCGCAGGTTTCGCGGTGCCCCGGTATTTCTTGGTGACGTTCTCGAAGAGGATCATGACGAGACGACTGTACGCCCTGCCGACCGGGGCGATGCTGAGGCGCGCTGGTGCTCGCCCGCTTCGGGCGAACTCCCAGTCGCCCGCTCAGTCGTTCTTCGACAGCGAGCGCCACCGAATACCGGCGGCGATGAACCCGTCCAGGTCGCCGTTGAACACCGCCTCCGGCTGCGACGCCTCATGCCCCGTGCGCAGATCCTTCACCAGCTGCTGGCCGTACAAGAAGTAGGAGCGGATCTGGTCTCCCCAGCTCGCGGTGATACTCCCGGCGAGCTCCTTCTTCTTGGCCGCTTCCTGTTCGCGCTGCAGCAGGAGCAATCGTGTCTGCAGCACGCGCATGGCCGCGGCGCGGTTCTGGATCTGCGACTTCTCGTTCTGCATCGAGACGACGATGCCGGAGGGGATGTGCGTGATGCGCACGGCGGAGTCCGTGGTGTTGACCGACTGGCCGCCAGGGCCTGACGAGCGGTAGACGTCGACGCGAATGTCGCTCTCGGGCACCTCGACCTCGGTCGCCTCCTCGAGCAGCGGGATGACTTCGACGCCCGCGAAGCTCGTCTGGCGCTTGTCGGCTGAACCAAAGGGGCTGATGCGGGCGAGGCGATGAGTGCCGGCCTCGACCGAGATCGTACCGAAGGCGTACGGTGCGTCGATCTCGAAGGTCGCGGACTTGATGCCGGCGCCCTCCGCGTACGACGTGTCGAGCACCTTCGTCGGGTAGTCGTGCTGCTCGGCCCAGCGCAGGTACATGCGCAGCAGCATCTCGGCGAAATCAGTGGCATCATCGCCCCCGGCGCCGGAGCGGATCGTGACGACTGCGGCGCGCTCGTCGTACTCCCCTGAGAGCATCGTCTGCACTTCGAGGTCTTGGATGACCTTCTCGAGCGCGACCAGCTCGGCGGTGGCTTCTTCAGCCGAATCCGCATCGTCCGCTTCCTCCGCGAGCTCGATGAGCACCTCGAGGTCGTCGAGCCGCTGCTCAACGCTCCGCACGCGCTTCACGCGCGCCTGCCGGTGCGACAGCCCGCTCGTCACCTTCTGAGCGGCTGCGGGATCGTCCCAGAGATCGGGGGCCGCGGCCTGCTCCTCGAGCTCGACGATCTCGCGATCGAGCTTGGGCAGATCCAGCACCGCAGCGATATCGGCGTACGTCGAACGGAGTGCGCGGATGCGTGCAGAAAAGTCGAGATCGAGCATGGTGCTCAAGCTTACTCGCCGGATCGCCAACGCCGGTGCTCGTAGTTCTGCGCGGCTGAGGATCCGAGGGTCGGGATTCGGGCTCGAGTCAGATCACGGCCTCCGTGAACGGCCGCGCCGCCGCCCCGCCCGCCCCGCTGCGCCACGCGCGCGCGAGACGATCCAGCGCCTCATCGAGCGTCGCCTCCGGCGCCGAGAACGGCAGGCGCACGAACCGTTCGAACGTGCCCGGGCTCCCGAAACGCGGGCCTGGCGGCAGATGCAGGTCCAGCTCGGCCGCGGCTCGACTCAACCGGGAGCTCGCGCGCTCACCGATGTCGACCCAGACGCAGACTCCGCCCACCGCCGGAGAGGGCGTCCACTCCGGAAGGCGCTCCGCCAGTCGTTCGACGAGGAACCGATGGCGGGCGGTAAGCTGGTGAGACCGTTCGACGAGGATGTCGTCGTACTGCTCGAGCGCATGGAGTGCGAGCACCTGCTCCCACGTTCCGGTGTCGAGGTCCCCGATGCGGCGCGCCGCCTCCAGGCGACCGATCAGATCGGGAGCGGCCCGAATCCAGCCCACGCGCATGCCTCCCCAGACCGTCTTTCCGACCGACCCCACCGTGAGAATCGCATCGTGATGATGCTCCTGCTCGGCATGCGCCGCGAACGGGACGATGGGCGCCGGCTCCCCCAGCGAGAGTTCAGCGGTGGTCTCGTCGGCAATGATGTACGCACCCTGACCGGCGAGCGCGGTGATCAGGCGCGACTTCAACCCGACCGGCATGCGGAGGCCGGTCGGGTTGTGGTGATCCGGAATGAGATAGGCGAGTTTCGGCGACGTGCGCTCTGCGATCTCCAGCATGCTCGACGCGTCGTACCCGCCCTGCGAGCCGATGCCGCTTCCACCGACCGGCAGCTCGGCGAGTAGCGCACCCGTCGCCGCGATCGCCTCTCTGGCGTGCGGATAGCTGGGCGATTCGACGAGGCTGCGATCCCCGCGTCGCAGCAGAGTGCGGGCGATCAGGAAGATGGCGTGCTGCGCGCCCAGTGTCACCATGATCTGCTCCGGCGTCGTGGGGAGGCCGCGCGCGGTGTACCGTTCCGCCAGCGCGGCGCGCAGCTCCGGGAGCCCGAGTGTGTCGTAGCCGATGAGCCGAAACGCAGCAGCGTGCTCCGTCGCGGCGCGCGCATTGAGATCCGCGAGTCCGCTCCACGGCTCCGGGCACGCGCTCGACAGGTCGATTCCGTCGATCGTGCCAGCCCAGAGCCCCTCCCGCGTCGTTCCGCTGCCGCGCACGACAGTGCCGGAGCCGCGCCGCGAACGCACGACCGAGGTCTCCCGCAATCGCTGGTACGCCGCGGCCACCGTGGTGCGGCTCACCCCGAGCGACTCCGCGAGCGGGCGTTCGGCCGGCAGCTTGGTGCCCGGCACGATTCGGCCGTCGCGCACGAGCAGCGTCACGCTGTCGGCCAGTTCGAGGTAGCCGTGCCCCGCCCCGCGCCAGCGTCCGAGCAACTCGGTCAGTCGGCGCGCGGTGAGGCGCTGCCCCGTCCACGTCTCGTTCATGAGGCCACGCTATGCGAATTGGCCTCTTGCTGGCAATGCCAATATGAGGTGGACTGCTCGCATGCTCCGACGATTCGCGCGCCTCATCCTTGGCCTCCTGCTCTACGGCGTCGCCGACGCGTTCATGATCCGCGCAGCACTCGGCGTCGACCCGTGGACGGTCTTCGCGCAGGGGCTCTCGATGCAGACCGGTCTCGGAATCGGCATCCTCACCAACATCATCGGGCTGTTCGTGCTACTGCTCTGGTGGCCGCTGCGCCAGAAGCCCGGCATCGGCACGCTGCTCAACATCATGCTCGTCGGGCCCGGCATCGAGCTCGGCCTGTGGCTGCTCCCGACACCCGGATCATTCTGGCTGCGTGTCGCCTACTTCTCCATCGGACTGCTCCTGCTCGCCGTCGCGAGCGGGATCTACATCGGCGCGAACCTCGGGCCGGGCCCGCGAGACGGCCTCATGACGGGCATCCACCTGCGCTTCGGCACGCCGATCTGGATCGGACGCACCGCCGTCGAAGTGACCGTTCTGCTCATCGGCTGGTGGCTCGGCGGAAACGTCGGCATCGGAACCGTTGTCTTCGCCGCGCTGATCGGCCCACTCTGCTCGATGACGCTGCCCCTGTTCGCGGGTCGCGCGATCCGGCGCCGCTCCACGAACACCCGCACGACGAAGCCCGCTGCATCGACCGAGGAGAAACACCCCTTGGCCTGACACAGCGGGCTTCGCCCGACGCGAGATCAGTCGTCGGCGGACACCTTGTTGAACCCGGTGACCGGCTGAGCCTCGTCGAACGACGCCACCTTCTTGCGGAAGCCCTTCGTGAGGAAGAGCAGGTAGACGAAGCCGAGGCCCGACCAGATGAGTCCGCCCAGCAGCGCATGGCCGTCGAGGTTCACCCACAGGAGGCCGGTGAGCAGTGTGCCGAGCGTCGGCATCACGATGTACGTGAAGATGTCCTTCGGCGTGCGACGGCGCCCCTTGCGAATCGCGAACCAGGCGATCACCGACAGATTCACGAAGGTGAAGGCGATGAGCGCACCGTAGTTGATGTACGCCGCGATCATCTCGAGCGTGAAGGCGATCGCGAGCAGCGAGATCGCTCCGGTGAGCACGATGTTGAAGGTCGGGGTGTGCGTGCGGGGGTTCACGTACCCGAAGAACTTCTGCGGCAGCACGTTGTTGCGACCCATGACGAGCAGCATGCGCGACACCGAAGCGTGGGAGGCGAGACCCGACGCGAGCGTCGCCGCAAACCCGGCCGCGGTAAGCACCGCGGAGAGCACCGTGCCGCCGACGAGGTCGCCGATGATCGGGAGCGTGCTGTCCTCCACGTACTGCATGTCGCCACCCGGCGCGAACTCGTTCCAGTCCGGGAAGCGCTGCTGGGTGAAGTAGCCGGCGATCAGGAAGATCGCGCCGCCGATCACGACGGTGAGCAGAATCGCCTTCGGCATGATCTTCGGGGTCTTCGCCTCCTCGGCGTACATCGTGACCGCGTCGAAGCCGATGAAGGAGAAGCAGACAATGGTCGCGCCGGCGAGCACCGCGCCGAACTCCACACCGCTGTGGAAGAAGGGCTGCATCGTCACGACGCCGTTCTCGCCGGCGCCGCCGGCGAGCTGCAGGATGACCATGAAGACGAACACGGCCATCACGACGATCGAGAAGACGAGCAGCAGCATATTGACGTTCGAGGTACCGCGCATCGTGAGGTAGATGACGCTCGTGACCACGACCACGTAGACGATGACCCACACGGCGCCCGGCACACCTGGGAAGAACGCCTCGAGATAGCTGCGGAGGATCAGGCAGTTCACCATCGGAAGCAGCATGTAGTCGATGAGCGCCGTCCACCCCACGAGGAAGCCCACGTTCGGGTGCATCGACTCGCGAGCGTACGTGTAGGCGGAGCCCGCGCTCGGAATCGCACCGGCCATCTTGCCGTAGCTGATCGCGGTGAAGATCATGACGATCAGCGCCACCGCGTACGCGAGCGGCACGACGTTGTTCGTGTCGCGGGCGACGAGGCCGAACGTGTCGAAGACGACCGTCGGAGTCATGTAGCCGAGGCCGAGGCCGACGATCGCCCAGAGCCCGAGGCTCCGCTTGAGGCGAGCACCGTTCGACGAGGCCGGTGCGGACAGAGCGGTCATGTTCTCTCCTTCAAGAACGCAGCTGCGTCGCACGACCAGAATCCGCTCGGCAGCCCTATTGCGGCGACGAGGAATTCGCCAAGCACACATCCTGCACCCGCACGGCACGATCGCGCAAGCCGAACGCGCGTGTCACGCGTTCGGCCTGCGCCGGAGAGCGCGCCCGTGGCGGATGCGACCGTTACGCCCGAGCCATCCGCTTTCGCTTGCTGATGTTCACCATCTGGACCACGATGACCAGCAGCAGTGCCGCGACGAACACGATCGATGCCAGCACATTCGCCTGCGCCGGCACGCCCTTGAGCGCCGAGACGTAGATGAACTTCGGGAATGTCGTCGCCGTGCCCGAGTTGAAGTTCGTGATGATGAAGTCGTCGAACGAGAGCGCGAAGCTCAGGAGGGCGGCGCCGATGATGCCGGGCGCCAGCATCGGCAGCGTGACGCGCCAGAACACCTGCATCGGTGATGCGTAGAGATCTCGGCCGGCCTCTTCGATCGCCGGGTCGAGGCTCGCGACTCGGGCTTTCACGGCGACAACGACGTAGGAGATGCAGAACATCGTGTGCGCGAGAATGATCGTGCCCAGCCCCTTCTCCACGCCGGCGAGCAGGAACTGCGCGGCGAGGCCGGCACCCAGAACCACTTCGGGGGTCGCCATCGGAGTGAAGAGCAGGAGGCTGACGGTCGAGCGCGCTCTGAAACGGTAGCGCACGAGCGCGATGGCGATCAGCGTGCCGAGTGTCGTCGCGACCACGGTGGCGACCACGCCGACGAGAATGCTGTTGGTGAAGGCGGTGCACACCTGGGGTGCGCCGCACGGGTTCTCCCAGTTGCGCAGCGTGAACCCTCGCCACAGGATGTTGTTGCGGCCCGAGTCGTTGAAGGAGAACACGATGACGTGCAGGATCGGGAGCAGCAGGTAGATGAGCACGATGGCGCTCACGACGGGCACGAACGCTTTTCCGAGACTGAACTGTTTCACAGCAGATCCTCCGCCCCGCTCTTGCGCACATAGGTGGCGACGAACACGAGGATGATGACCATCAACATGATGGAGAGCGCCGCGGCCATCGGGTAGTTCTGCGTCTGCAGGAAGTTCGATTCGATGACGTTTCCGATCATGGTCGTCGAGGTGCCGCCGAGGAACTCGCGCGACGCGTTCACATAATCACCCGACATCGGAATGAAGCTCAGCAGTGTTCCCGACACGATCCCCGGCATGGAGAGCGGGAGCGTCACACGCCGGAAGGTTGTGAGTGGCGACGCGTACAGATCGGATCCTGCCTCGAGCAGCCGCAGATCGAGAGCCTGCAGGGACGCGAACATCGGCAGCACCATGAAGGGGATGAAGTTGTAGACGAGCCCGAAGATCACGGAGAAGTGGGTACCCACCAGCTCACTCGGCAGAATCGCTTTCCACGCGAGGGTGCGCAGCAGGAAGCTGATGAAGAAGGGAGCGACGACGAGGATCAGCAGGATGCCCTGCAGCATCGGCTTCGAGCGCACCTTCACACCGATCAGGTATGCCAGCGGGTAGCTGATCATGAGGCCGATGATGGTCGCGGTGATCGCGTAGATGAACGATCGAACGAGATGCGGCCAGTACTCCTGCAGTGCCGACCAGTAGTTCGAGAACTGGGCCGCAGCGACGTACTGTCCGATGCCCCCGGTGTCGGCGGGCGCCTGGAGTGAGGTCAGGGCGAGTTGGAAGAACGGAGCGACGAAGAACAGCAGCATGTAGGCGATGCCCGGCGCCAGCAGCACGAGCGCGACCCAACTCCGCTTCTTCGGCGCCTGTTCGACCTGCTTCGCACTCGCTGAGAATGCCGTGAAGGCCACGATGGATCCCCCTTACTCCGCGAGCGCCGTTTGCGACGCGATGGCCCGTGTCGACAGATCGGGATCGTGCGTCCCGGCGTCGAGCGGTTCGTCCAGCAGACCGAACGTGTGCTCGATGCGCCAGCTGAGCCACACCTCGTCGCCCAGGGCAGCCGTGGGCCCGGCTTGCAGATTCTGTTCGAAGACCTGCACGTCACCCGCTCCCGGCAGCGCGACGGTGTACTGCGTGCTGACGCCGATGAACGACACGTCCGTCACTCGACCGGGGCCGACCACGTTGCTCTCGGCATTGGGCGCAGACTCCGAGTGCGCGAGCGTCAACTTCTCCGGTCGCACTCCGAGCGTGATCCGACCGCTGTCGCGCTCGCTCCGGGCGCGGGGAACCGACAGTCGCGTGCCGAGAAAATCAGCGTGCAGCACCTGATCCGTCGCGCCGACGACGTCCGCTGGAAAAAGATTGGACTGGCCGAGGAAGTTTGCGACGAACACGGTGCGGGGCAGCTCGTACAGGTCCTCGGGCGCACCCATCTGCTCGATCCGCCCCTGATTCATCACCGCGACCGTATCGGCCATGGTCATGGCCTCCTCCTGATCGTGCGTGACGTGCAAGAACGTGAGACCGACCTCCTGCTGAATCTGCTTGAGCTCCTGCTGCATCTGGCGTCGCAGCTTCAGATCCAGCGCGCCCAGCGGTTCGTCGAGCAGGAGGAGCGCCGGACGATTCACGACGGCACGCGCCAGCGCGACGCGCTGCTGCTGGCCGCCTGAGAGCTGCGCCGGCTTTCGGTCAGCAACGTGATCGAGCTCGACGAGACGCAGCGCTTCGTGCGCTTTCCCCGCGGCATCGGCGATGCGGCGGCGACGGAGACCGAACGCGACGTTCTCGAGCACTGACATGTGCGGAAAGAGCGCGTAGGACTGGAAGACGGTGTTGACGGGGCGGCGGTGCGGTGTAAGGGCTGTGACATCTTCGCCCCCGATCAGGATGCGCCCTGCGCTCGCGTCCTCGAGCCCCGCCACGAGACGGAGCGTCGTGGTCTTCCCACAGCCGGAGGGCCCGAGCAGCGCGAAGAACGAGCCGGCCGGGATCGTCAGATCGAGGTGCTCGATCGCGGTAAATCCTGGGAACCGCTTCTGGATGCCGACGAGCTGCAGATCCGCCCCCGACTCTGCGAACTGCTGCTGATCCCCCACGCTCACAGCCCCAGCACGCTCTGGAACTGGGTGGAGTACTTCTTGTCCTCCTCGGCCGTCAGCGTGCGGAACGGGCGGAGGTGCTCCCAATCCTGCTCGGTCGGGAAGATGAGCGGGTTATCGGAGTTCTCGGGGTTCACCTGCTGCATCGCCTCCTGCGTACCCTTCACCGGCGGCACGTAGGTCACGTAGTCGGCGACCTGGGCCATGACCTCTGGTTCGTAGTAGTAATTGATCAGCTCCTCGACCCGCGCCTTCGCCTCGGGCGATGTGCCGTTCGGCACGGTGAACGAGTCGGAGGCGATCATGCCTCCCGATTCCGGGATCTCGAGGGTCCACTGGTTGTCGTTCTCCGCGTTCAGCATGATCACGTCGCCCGACCAGGCCATTGCGGCCAAGGCATCTCCCGTGATGAGATCCTGCGTGTAGCTATTGCCCTTGACGTTGCCGATCTGCCCGCTCTGCAGCGCATCATCGAGCCACGCCATCGCCGCATCGAACTCGGTATCGCCCCATTCACCGCCGGGATCATGCCCCAGACCGGCGAGAATCATGCCGACCGTATCGCGCATCTCGCTGAGCACCACGACTTTGCCCTTGAGCTCCGGATTGAGGAAGTCGTCGAGGGTCTTGATGCCGTTCGGCACCGCTTCCGTATTCCACACCCAGCCCGACGCCGGGAGCTGCCACGGAATCGAGAACTTGCGCCCGGGGTCCACGTCGAGCGCGTCCCACTGGGCGTCGACGAGGTTCGCCGTGACGTTCGGAAGGTTCGCGTAATCGAACTCCTGCACCTGGTTCGCGGTGATGAGGCGCCCGTTCATCCAGTCCGTCATCGTGATCGTGTCGTAGCCGGTGTGGTCACCCAGCTGCAGCTGATCCTTGATCTTGCCGTAGAAGGTGTTGTTGTCATCGATGTCTTCGATGTACTGGACGTCGTACCCCGCCTGCTCGATGAACGCGTCGAGAGAGGGGTAGGAGCCCGTCGCATCGTCGTAGTCGAGGTAGTACGTCCAGTTGCCCCAGATCACTCCGTCACCACCGCCGCCCCCGCCGCCGCTCGAGCAGGCGTTCAGGCCGAGCGCGCCGAGGCCGACGGCTCCGACAGCCGCACCGCGCAAGAGCTGGCGGCGGTCGAGCTGCTTCCCTCTGATCATCTGAACGATGTTGCGAACGATCGGATCTTCTGGCTGGCGAAACACCATGAGATATCTCCCTTGATTCTCATAACGAAGGCACACCGCCGTGAGGCGACAGTGCCAGGGGTGCCTCGAATATGGCACAGGTACGAGCACCCTGCCAAGGAATCTCGGAGAGTGATTCCTTTTCGTCATCGAACGGTTACCGTTCGGAGATCGAACCGAACGCCCGGACTGGCGCGGGCGGCCAGACCGGCCGAGCTGAAATTCCGTGTTCAGCCCCGACATCGCAAGAACGGGGAAATTCGCTGAAACGGGATCGGTCTTCTTCGGATTCCTTTGCGTTTTCGCGGTTCGACTGCAAGAATCAGAAGCGTGAGCAGCAAACGCAATGCGCCAGCGCTCGATTCCACGTCGAAAGCGATCATCGAGCAACTCCAGCGCGATGGCCGTCGATCGTACGCCGAGATCGGGAAGGCGGTCGGCCTCAGCGAGGCCGCCGTGCGCCAGCGCGTGCAGAAGCTCACGGATGCCGGCGTCATGCAGATTGTTGCCGTGACCGACCCGATGCGCCTGGGCTTCACTCGCCAGGCCATGCTCGGCATCCGCGTTTCCGGCGACACCAGGGTCGTCGCCGATCGCCTCGCTGAAATGTCGGAGATCAGTTACGTCGTGCTCAGCGCGGGCTCCTACGACATCCTCGCCGAGGTCGTCTGCGAGGATGATGATGGGTTGATCGAGCTGCTCAACGAACAGATCCGAAAGATCGAAGGCGTTGCGTCGACCGAATCCTTCGTCTACCTCCAACTCACCAAACAGAAATACGACTGGGGAACACGATAACCATGTCTTACGATCCCACTGCAGCGGTAGACACTGCCGCGCTCCAGGCCTCGGCCAAGAAGCACATGTGGCCGCACTTCACCAACCGCAAGGTGCTCAACGACGGCATTCCCGTCATCACGCGCGCCGAGGGCCACCACATTTATGACTCCGCCGGCAAGCAGTACATCGACGGCCTCGCAGGGCTCTTCGTGGTCAACGCCGGCCACGGTCGCGAGCGCATCGTGCAGGCTGCGGCCAAGCAGATGCAGCAGCTCGACTTCATGCCGATCTGGTCGTACGGCCACCCGGCAGCGATCGAGCTCTCCGAGCGCCTCTCGAGCTACGCGCCCGGCGATATGAACAAGGTCTTCTTCACCACCGGTGGTGGCGAAGCTGTGGAGTCGGCCTTCAAGCTGGCGAAGCACTTCTGGAAGATCAAGGGCCAGCCGATGAAGCACAAGGTCATCTCGCGCTCGGTCGCCTACCACGGCACCCCGCAGGGCGCGCTGGCCATCACCGGCATCCCCGACATGAAGAAGTTCTACGAGCCGCTCACCCCCGGTGGGCACCGTGTTCCGAACACGAACTTCTACCGCGCAGACGAGATGGGCGCACCCTCCGACGACCTCGAGGCCTTCGGCCAGTGGGCGGCGAACCGCATCGAAGAGGCGATCCTGTTCGAGGGCCCCGACACCGTCGCGGCCGTCTTCCTCGAGCCGGTGCAGAACTCGGGCGGCTGCTTCCCCCCGCCCCCCGGATACTTCAAGCGCGTGCGCGAGATCTGCGACCAGTACGACGTGCTGCTCGTCTCCGACGAGGTCATCTGCGCCTACGGCCGCATCGGTGAGTTCTTCGCATCGACCGCACTCGGGTACGAGCCCGACATCATCACCTCGGCGAAGGCGCTCACCTCGGGCTACGTCCCGCTCGGCGCGATGATCGTCTCCGACAAGGTGTCGGAGCCGTTCAACTCGACCGACAACACCTTCTACCACGGCTTCACGTTCGCCGGCCACCCGGCCGCGGCGGCTGCTGCGCTCGAGAACCTCGACATTTTCGAGGAAGAGGACCTCAACGGGCGCGTCCGCGAGAACAGCCCGCTGTTCCGCGCCGAGCTCGAGAAGCTGCTCGACATCGACATCGTCGGCGACGTGCGCGGAGAAGGCTACTTCTTCGGCATCGAGCTGGTGAAGGACAAGGCGACCAAGGAGACGTTCACCGAGGAGGAGTCGGATCGTCTGCTCCGCGATTACCTCTCCCCCGCGCTCTGGGAGGCCGGCCTGTACTGCCGCGCCGACGATCGTGGCGACCCCGTCATCCAGCTCGCTCCGCCGCTGACCATCGGTCCGTCGGAGTTCGCCGAGATCGGCGGCATCCTCCGCAGCGTCCTCAAGGATGCGTCCTCGAAGATCTAAGACGCTTTCCGGATACGGGTGTGGCCCTCTCGCGCATGCGAGGGGGCCACACCCGTTCCAGATCGTCCAGTGCAGACCTCAGAAACCAGAGCGGTTCCCGGACCCGGCGAATCCTCGCTGTATCGACCTGACCTTCCGTGAAGCCATCGTTTCGTACCGACGTGACGTATGGGAGTTATCCACGAGCAATACGCGACGGCGCTCGTTCGTGCGCGCAGGCGCCACTGTAAGCGATGAACCGACCCGACCCTTCGTCCCCGGCACTCTCGAATCGCCCAGCCTCAAGCGCCCGACTCCGAGGGTGTGTGCCGAGACCGAGCAAAAAACTACTGTAGATACGCTCGCGGTGGAGGGAAACCCTCGGGGTGGGCGAAATCATGCCGCGGGATCTATAGGCTTCACGCTATGAGCAGCTTCGATCCGCAACCGCCTGCGCAGCCACAGCGACCCTCTCAGCAGTACGCCCAACCTCAGCAACCGGTGCAGCAGCCGCAGTACGCGCAGCCACAGCAGCAGCCCCACGTTGCGCAGACGCCGCCCTATGCGGCTCCTCGGCAGGCACCTCGCGCACCGGGCGGCCTGAACGTTCCGGGCATTGTTGCCCTGCTCGTTCTGCTCCTCACAACGTTGACCCCTCTCGTCACACCGGTGATCTACAACACCGCGGCGAGGTCGGGCTCGCTGACCGCGGCAACGATAGCGGTCGCGCTCGTGCACGTGCTCCTGCTGCTCATCGCCGGCGCGCTCGCGATCATCGGCCTTCTCACGAAGCACCTGACTCGGTGGCGCTGGGCCGCCATCGGCGCCGCGGTATCGGTCGCCATCGGCCTCGTCTCGTTCGCGCTCTCGTGGTTCAGCAGTTGGCTCGTCGGCATCCCCGGCCTTCCCGGCATGTACTGACGCCAATTGGCCGATCTGGCCGAGCGCTGGCCCCGCCTTCACGGAAACGCAGAAGCGCCCGCCACCGTGAGGTGACGGGCGCTTCGCAGATGGTGCTTCCGGCGATCGCCGGAGGACCTGCAGATTAGCGGCGCAGACCGATGCGCTCGATGAGCGAACGGTAACGCGCGATGTCGACGTTCTGGAGGTAGCCCAGAAGACGACGGCGCTGGCCGACGAGCAGCAGGAGGCCACGACGCGAGTGGTGGTCGTGCTTGTGCTCCTTGAGGTGCTCGGTCAGATCCTTGATACGACGGCTGAGCATCGCGACCTGAACCTCAGGGGAACCGGTATCGCCAGGCTTTGTCGCGTATTCTTCGATGATCGCCTTCTTGACATCTGCTTCAAGTGCCATAGGGATCCCCTTCCTCTTGCTGCGCGGCGCCGTCAGCGGGGTGCTGGGGCTCTCTTTATCCGCGGCCGTTCGAACGGCAACCTGAACAGCTTAGCACCCATTCACCCGGGTTGCCCATCAGGCGCCTGTATCGCCGCCGACCGCGCAGGGCCGCGCAAGACCGCGCAGTGAGCGCACCGCATCGGCGCATCGTCATCGGATCGAAACACACCCGGTACGGCGCAGTAACGACACCGAGACGGCCGCGAAACAGCGACGGCGCACACTGGACCCACTGTGGCGGCCACGGCCCGCTCGAGAGAAAGGCACCAGCATGGAACTCACTCCTTCTGACGTGTGGACGCTTACGAGCGCCGCACTCGTCCTGATCATGACACCCGGACTCGCGCTCTTCTACGGCGGACTCGTTCGGGTGCGCTCGGTCGTCAACATGATGCTCTTCAGCGTCAGCGCCATGGGCGTCGTCGGTGTGCTGTGGATCCTCTTCGGCTACAGCATGAACTACTTCGCCGAGGGCGAGAGCGGTTTCGCGGGCAGCCCGTTCAAGGACTTCGGCCTGATCAACACCGATCCGACGAGCTTCATCGGCGTGGGCTTCGGGGCGGTCTTCGCGATGATCACGACCGCGCTCATCTCGGGCGCCATCGCCGATCGCGTCGGGCTCGGCTCGTGGGTGCTGTTCTCAGGCGTCTGGGCCACCCTCGTGTACTTCCCGGTCGCAGCCTGGGTCTGGGGCGGCGGGTGGATCCAGAATCTCGGCAGCACGCTGGGCCTGCCCGATGTCATCGACCTCGCGGGCGGCACGGTCATTCACATCAACGCCGGAGCTGCAGCACTGGCACTGGCACTGGTGGCGGGCAAGCGCATCGGCTTCGGCAAGGGATCGCACCAGCCCCACAGCATTCCGCTCGTCACGATCGGCGCGGCACTGCTCTGGTTCGGCTGGATCGGCTTCAACGGAGGCCTCGCGACTGAGACCGGTGAGGCCGGCCTGATCCTGGTCAACACGCTCGCCGCCCCTGCTGCCGGTATCGTCGGCTGGATCCTCGTCGATGTGATGCGCGGCAAGAAGCCCGGCGTCATCGGTGCGGCATCGGGCGCGGTGGGCGGCCTCGTCGCGATCACACCGGCCGCCGCGAGTCTCTCCCCCGTCTGGGCGCTGCTGCTCGGGCTGATCGCCGGCATGGCGTGCGCGCTCGCCATCGAGTGGAAGTACCGCCTCGGATACGACGATTCCCTCGACGTGGTGGGCCTGCACCTGGTCGCCGGAGTGATCGGCTCGCTCTACCTGGGCTTCTTCGCCTTCTCCGACGGCCTCTTCACCGGGGGCGACGCCGGGCTGCTCCTGGTGCAGACGATCTCCGTGCTCGCGGTGATGGTGTACTCCTTCGTGGTGTCGCTGGTCATCGCGCTCGGCGTGAAGCTCATCACCGGGCTTCGCGTTCCCCAGCAGGTGGAAGAGGCCGGGATCGACTTCGCCGCGCACGGCGAAGAGGCGTACGCATACGCCTCCCCCGAGGTGGTGACGGCGCCGACGCGCTGATCCATCCTCCCTTGAACGCGGGGCCCGGTCGATGACGCTCGGGCCCCGTTCTGCTGCCAGCATCACCCTTCGGCGCGCGTGCCGCACCTCGCTGCTCAGATAGGCTCGTGCCCATGACCGATTCCCCCGCAGCCGTATCGACCGACCACGACGCGAAGGATCTCGCCCAGATCGCCGCACGGATTGCCGAGCACGCTGCAGCCCGCGTCCTCGAACTCCGCGCATTGGGGGTCTCCGTCGCGGCCAGCAAGTCAAGCGCTACCGACGTCGTCACCGCGGCAGATCAGGAGTCGGAGCGGCTCATCGTCGCCGCGATCCAAGAGGTGCGGCCCGATGACGGCATTCTCGGTGAAGAGGGCACGGGTATTCCCGGGACGAGCGGCATCACCTGGGTCATCGATCCGATCGACGGCACCGTCAACTACCTCTACGATCTCCCGGCCTACGCCGTGAGTATCGCCGCGACCGTCGCCGACGCAGCCGCCTACGCCGATGGTCGCCGTGCGATCGCGGGCGCGGTCTGCAACCCGCGTACCTCCGAGACCTTCGTCGCATGGCAGGGCGGCGGCGCATACCGCAACGGGAAGCCCATTCGTATCACGGGCCAGGAGGATCTCTCCGTGTCACTCGTGGCCACCGGCTTCGGGTACACGGTCGAGCGTCGCATCGAACAGGCCGAGATGGTGGCGCGCGTCATTCCACGGGCGCGCGACATCCGCCGGAATGGATCCGCAGCGTACGACCTCTGCATGCTCGCAGCCGGCCGACTCGACGCTTACTACGAGCAGGGCTTGCAGCCGTGGGACTACGCCGCCGGTGTGCTGATTGCGAGCGAGGCCGGGGCCACGCTGATCGGCCGCGATGCGGCGACACCTCCGGGCGAGTCATTCATGGTGGTCGGAGCTGCAGGAATCGTCGAAGAGCTCCGCTCGCTCGCACTCGGGCAGTAGCGCGCACTCGGGTAGTAGCGCGCACTCGCAACGCGCGGCTCACCACCGCCCGGTGCCACCCGAATTTGCGTCACTCGGTTTCGCGCGTTGCTTTCCATGCGGCTGCGCGGGCAGTGAGCTGCTCGGCGAGCGCTGCCAACTGTGCCGGATCAGCTGCCCCCGCCCGCCCGTACGCCACGCCGAGCAGAAATGTCGACAGGGGTGCAGCCGGTCGCGCGACGTCATGAGCGACATCGCGAGCGACATCGAGCACGGTGCCGATGCGGACGGCATCGGGCTCGACGTCGAGTTCTGCCGCAGCGACGGCGAGCCAGGCGTCGAGCGCTTCGGGTGGGAGATGCTTCGAGTGCGACATGATTCCTCCAGGCTGTGCTGCGGGCTACTGCGGGCTGCTGCGGGCTGCTGCGGGCTGCTGCGGGCTGCTGCGGGGTGCTGCGATGGCTGATTCAGGAGCGATGTATGGCTGCGCGTGCGCGAGCGAGATCGCTCGGCGTGTCGATATCTGCGACGGTCTCGGCGTCGGCGTCGAGCCACCGCAGCTCGAGCGAGGCCATGACGCGTCGCAGCGGTTGGTCAGCGACGAGACCGTCGAGCGCCGCAATGGCACGAGCGAGCGAGGGCACCCGATACCGGCCGGCGAGCCATTGGGAGCGGCCCTCGGGATCGCGCAGCAGCACCGCGTCCTCGCGAGCCGCGGGAGCGTGAACGCGCAATTGCGCCACCACGTCATCGGGTCGCACGAGGTCGCATGCGAGCAGCAGCACCTCGTCGACGTCGCTGTCGATGACCGCAAGACCTGCGGCGAGCGCGGCAAGCGGCCCCGAGTACGGCGGCTGCTCCCGCACTGCCAGGCAACCGGGGGGCGCCGCGCCGGTCGGGCCGACGACGACGGGTCGTGCCACTCCTGCGAGTCGGGCCCCCGCGACCGCGCGATCGACCAGTCGTGCTCCCCCGAGCTCGAGATCGGCCTTGTCGACCCCACCGAGCCGCGATCCCCGGCCTCCCGCGAAGATGATCGCGCCGAGGCCCCTCGCCGCGTTCACCATGACACCAGCACGGTGTCGACCGATTCCCCCGCGACCACGTCGCCGCGGCCGTGCTCGACGATCGCGTACCCGTCTGCCGACCCATGCCCACCCACGGCGTGCGAGTATCCGCGCGCATCGACCGCGGGGACGCAGTGCAAGCCGGCGGCCGTGCTGCGCACGCGCACGGGGAGCACCTGTACGCGTTCGGCGTTGCCTCGCCAGCCTCGGTCCACGACGGCCGGAATTCGCGGCCGGTGCAGTCGCTCTGATCCCTGCATCCGCCGGAGCGCGGGCCGCACGAAGAGCTCGTAGCTGACGGCCGCGCTCACGGGATTGCCGGGGAGCGAGAATATCACTGCCCCACCGGACAGCGTGCCGAAGCACTGCGGCTGCCCCGGTTTGACGGCGACCCGCACGGCTCTCACCGAAGGCTCGGCTGCAAGTGCGATCCTCACGATGTCGTGCAGGCCCGGCCCGACACCACCGGTGGTGATCACCGCGTCGACGTCGCCGGAGAGGTGAGCGAGCCGCGAGGCGAACGCCGAAGCGTCGTCGCCGCTCACCGAGACCGACGCCGCCTCGATCCCGTCCTCCGCAAGCAGACCGGCGATGAGCACCGAGTTCGACTCGGGAATCTGCCCGCGCTCGAGCGTCGCGCCGGCAACCTGCAACTCGGCGCCGGTGGCGATCACGGCGACGCGCGGCCGTCGGCGCACGCGCACTGCAGCGACCCCGGCGGCAGCGATCGCGGCGAGGCGGCGCGCTCCCAGGCGTTCGCCGGTACGCGCGAGCACGGCGCCGGCGAGAACATCCTCGCCACGTCGGCGCACGTGGGCGCCGCGCGACACCGCTTGGCGCACCTGCACGGTGCGCTCGGCCCATAATGCTCCGGGCACGTCGGAACTCGTGTGTTCGACGGGAATCACGGCGTCCGCGGCGCTCGGCAGGGGCGCGCCGGTCATGATGCGTACGGCGGTTCCCGGAAGCAGTTCGGGATCGTCGCTGGTTCCGGCCGCGACTTCCCCGACGATCCGCAAGCGCACGGGCGACGCGAGCGCGGCCGACGCGGTGTCAGCACTGCTCACGGCGTAGCCATCCATCGCCGAGTTGTGCCAGAGCGGCAGATCGACCGCAGCGACGACATCAGCAGCGAGCACCAGGCCCAGTGATTCCCGGAGGGGAACGTCGATCGCCGGGAGCGCGGCGACGGTATCGAGCACGGTTCGCAGATGCTCGTCGACGGAAACGGGCCCGGCATCCAGCGCCGCGCCTTGGCTGCCCGTGCCCATGTCACCACGCTTTCGATTTCGGTGCGCGCCGGTACGGCGCCTTGCTCCCGATCACCTTCGATGATATCCAAGAGGTGTGTCACGTATCGCAGCGCGTCGAAGAGTGACCCGCCTCACCGTCGGCGGATCCCGCGTTCGACGAGCCGATTTCCTCGCGGTGGAAGAACCGCTCGAGATCCGTGTGCGCGGCAGGTCGCTCGCCGTAACGATGCGCAGCCCCGGGCACGACGTCGAACTCGCCGCAGGCTTCCTCGTCTCCGAGGGAGTGGTTCACCAGCAGAGCGACTTCGCCGCCGCCATCCACTGCGCAAGCGACGGCGAGCCAAACACGTACAACGTGCTCGATGTCGCCCTCGGACCGGGCGTGGCTCCCCCAGATCCCAGCTTGGAGCGAAACTTCACCACGACGAGCTCGTGCGGGCTCTGCGGCAAGGCGACCATCGATGCCGTGCACACGCGCTCGCGCTTCGACGTCGCAGAAGATCCACTCCGCATCGACGCTTCCATGATCATCACATTCCCCGATCAGCTGCGCGCCCAGCAGGCCGTCTTCGAGCGAACGGGCGGCCTCCACGCCGCCGCCCTCTTCGACGGGCGAACGGGCGAGATGCTCGTGCTGCGCGAAGACGTCGGCCGCCACAACGCGGTCGACAAGGTCGTAGGCTGGGCCCTCCTGCAGGGGCTGCTGCCCCTGCGATCCGTCGTGCTGATGGTCTCGGCTCGCGCGAGCTTCGAGCTCACGCAGAAGGCTCTCATGGCGGGGATTCCCATGCTGACCGCCGTGTCAGCCCCCTCGTCGCTCGCGGTCGAGCTCGCCGAGTCGTCGGGAATCACCCTCGTCGGCTTTCTGCGCGGGGACTCGATGGTCGTCTACAACCGCGACGACCGCATCACCGACATCGCGCACGAATCACTAGATCCAGCCGGCAGTGACGTCGGCCCCCTCGAGAAAGCAGTGCACCCATGAGCCCCAAGGCCCCCCGCGACGACTTCTCCGACGCCGACATCGAGGTCACCGAGCCGAAGGACTATGCCGCGGGGCTCGGCGGCGTCTTCCATTCGATGGAGCCGGCGGTGAAAACACTGGGCCTCGCCAAAACCGCGAAGCTCATGACGAAGATCAACCACAAAGACGGCTTCGACTGCATGAGCTGCGCCTGGCCCGACCCGGAGCACCGCAAGATCGCGGAGTTCTGCGAGAACGGCGGCAAGGCGGTGACCTGGGAGGCGACGCCCGTGACCGTCCCCCGTTCGTTCTGGGAGGAGCACTCGCTCACGTCGCTCGAGGACAAGACCGAGTACTGGCTGGGCATGCAGGGGCGGATCACCGAGCCGGTCTACAAGCCGGCGGATTCCGATCATTACGAGCCGGTCAGCTGGGACCGGGCCTTCGACATCGCCGCGGGGCATCTGAACGCGCTGGATCACGCGGACGAGGCGTCGTTCTACACGAGCGGGCGCGCGTCGAACGAGGCGGCATTCATCTACCAGCTGTTCGCTCGCGTCCTCGGCACGAACAACCTGCCCGACTGCTCCAACATGTGCCACGAGTCGACGGGCACCGCGATGACGTACACGGTCGGCATCGGTAAGTCCACGATCGCCTACAACGACTTCCTCGAATCCGACCTGATCATCATCATGGGTCAGAACCCGGGCACGAATCACCCCCGCATGCTCACCGCCCTCGAAGAGGCGAAGGAGAACGGGGCGAGCGTCGTCGCGGTGAACCCGCTGCCCGAGGCCGGCCTGCTCGGGTACAAGGACCCGCAGAAGGTGCGGGGGTACGTCGGCAAACCGCTGCAGATCGCCGACCAGTTCCTCAAGATCCGCTCCGGCGGCGACGCCGCGCTGCTGCAGGCCGTGTCCAAGCGCGTCATGGAGGCCGAGCGACGCGCCCCCGGCACCGTGCTCGACCACGAGTTCATCTCCGAGTACTGCGACGGCTTCGAGGAGTTCGCTGAGCACATCGTGCACGTGGACGACGCGGCGGTCGAGCGCGCCACCGGGCTCTCCGCGGCAGAGATCGACGAATTCGCCGAGCGGTACATGCGCGCCGGTCGCGTGATCATCTGCTGGGCCATGGGCATTACGCAGCACCGGCGCAGCGTCGACACGATCAAGGAGATCATCAACCTCCTGCTGCTCCGCGGCAATATCGGCAGGCCCGGGGCCGGTGCATCACCCATTCGCGGTCACTCGAACGTGCAGGGCGATCGCACCATGGGCGTGTGGGAGCAGATGCCCGATTCCTTCCTCGATGCACTTGGCAAGGAGTTCTCATTCGATCCTCCGCGCGAACACGGGGTGGACGCGGTGCACGGCATTCGGGCCCTCGACGAGGGCAAGATCAAGGTCTGGTTCGGCCTCGGGGGCAACCTGCTCGGTGCGATCTCGGACACGAATCTTGCCGAGTCTGCGATGCGCAAGACTCGTCTCAGCGTCCAGCTCTCGACCAAGCTCAACCGTTCGCACGTGATCACGGGTGAGGAGGCTCTGATTCTGCCGGTGCTCGGGCGTACCGAGGTCGACGTGCAGCTCAGCGGCCCTCAGTACGTCACCGTCGAAGACACGGTCTGCGCCGTGCACGCCTCGCACGGGCAGGTGCCGCCGATCTCGGAGCACGTGCGCTCAGAGATCGCGATCGTCGCCGGCATCGCCCACGCGACGCTCGGCAACCGTCACGGGATCGACTGGCTTGCGATGATCGACGACTACGACGTGATTCGCGATCACATCTCTCGCGTCGTTCCAGGCTGTGCGGACTACAACGAGAAGACGCGGCGGAAGGACGGCTTCCTCTTGCCGAACGGACCCCGCGACGAGCGCCGCTTCGACACCGCTACCGGCAAGGCGCGCATGACGGTGAACGGGCTGGAGCACGTGGAGTGCCCTCCAGGCCGGCTGATCCTGCAGACCATCCGCTCACACGATCAGTTCAACACGACGATTTATAGCCTGAACGACCGCTACCGCGGCATCAAGAAGGGTCGCTCGGTGATCTTCGTGCACCCCGATGATCTCGCTGAGCTCGGATTGGCCGACGGGCAGACCGTCGACATCTTCAGCGAGTGGAAGGATCAGCCGGACCGCGTGCTCCGCGGGTTCCGCACGGTCGCATTCCCCACGGCACGCGGGTGCGCGGCCGCGTACTTCCCAGAGGCGAATGTGCTCGTGCCGCTCGACAGCACCGCCCTCGAGAGCAACACCCCCGTGTCGAAGGCAGTCGTCGTACGGCTCGAGGCGTCACACACGCCAGTCGGCGTCGGGCGCCCGGTCACCGTGTAACCTCCGGGTGCTTGCCTCTCCGACAACGGCGAAGCAGGCACCCGGGGTACATTGCGGTCACGCAGCGGCGCGCGGCGCTCCCATGCCCGGGTCGATCTGGGTGGGCCCCGCCTGCGACGGGCGCGGGTCGAAGTCGAAGATCTCGGTCGGCAGATACACGGTGGAGCAGGAGTTCGGAATGTCGACGACTCCTGAGAGGCGCCCCTCGATCGGAGCGGCTCCGAGCAGCAGATAGGCCTGCTCCGGGCTGTAGCCGAACTTCGTAAGGTAGTCGATGGCGTGCAGACAGGCTCGCTGGTACGAAAGGTGCGAGTCGAGATAGCGCTGCTCACCGTCGAGCGTCACCGACGTGCCCGAGAAGGCGAGCCAGTGGCTGTACTGCGGTTCGACGTTACCGGGCATGAAGATCGCGTTCTCGTGCACGCCGTAGGTCTCCATGCCGCCCTTGATCAGGTCCACGCGCAGGTCGATGAACCCGCCCATCTCGATCGCGCCGCAGAACGTGATCTCCCCGTCGCCCTGCGAGAAGTGCAGGTCCCCGACCGAGAGATTGGCGCCGTCCACGAACACCGGGTAGAACACGCGGGAGCCCTTGGTGAAGTTCTTGATGTCCTGGTTGCCGCCGTTCTCGCGCGGCGGCGCGGTCCGCGCCGCTTCACCGCCGACGCGCGCCCACTCCCCGCGATCCAGCCCGCCCAGCACGGCGTGCTCGGCCTCCGGCGGAAGGGCCAGCGGCGGAACGCGATCCGGATCGGTGGCGATGAGCGCAGCCTCGCGCGCGTTCCATTTCGAGAGCAGCCCGGCGGATGGAGCGGTTCCCATGAGCCCCGGATGAATGATGCCGGTGAACGAGACTCCGGGAATGTGCCGGGACGTCGCGGTCTGCCCCGAGAAGTCCCAGATCGCCTTGTACGCGTCGGGGAACTGGTCAGTCAGGAAGCTGCCGCCGTTGCGTTTCGCGAAGATTCCCGTGTATCCCCAGCCCTGCCCGGCGAGCGGGCCGGAATCCTCTTGTGGAATCGGGCCGACGTCGAGAATGTCGACGATGAGCAGGTCGCCCGGCTGCGCCCCCTCGACGCGGAACGGCCCGCTCAGCGTGTGCACCGTCAGCAGCGGTGCGTCGAGGATGTCTTGCGCCGAGTCGTCGTTGACGATCGCGCCGTCGAACCACTCGCGGCAGTCGACGCGAAACGCGTCTCCGGGCTTCACGGTGGCGACGGGAGGGATCTCTGGGTGCCAGCGGTTGTGGCCGACCTTCTCCTGCTCGGTGAACTTCTTCTTCGAATCCAGCTGGAATACATGTTCGGGCATCGGCTCGTCCTCTCTTCCTGTTGCGGGTGGTGCGGGGTCTTGCAGGGTCTGTGCTTACGGCTTGGGTAACCGTGCGTGAAGCGGATTGCGGCTGACGGGCTGACGCGCAGTCGCCCCTCGAGCGGGAAGGCGATCGACCGTCTGCGGTTCGTGGGCGCTCTGCGCGCTCCGCTCGATCAAGTCGTACGTGCTGCTGCCCGCGGCGGAAAGGTGAGGTGCAGTGATGGCGCGGGTGGCGGCAGCCCCGCACCGCTTGCAAGTGATGTTTCGAGGCACCTCGCTCATCGAATACATGGCATCGAAGGCGCACCCCTCGGCGCAGCGAAAGCTATAGTTCGGCATCGGTTCGACCTCCGGTCGTCGCACCGGCCGGGACACGGGCGGATGTGTGCTGGCCGGGGCGGCCGAGCACCCACGCCACGGCGAAGCATGCCGCGAAAGCTGCAGCCGCTACGAGCGCCGGCACTGCGCCCGTGACGTAGGTTCCGGTCAGGAGCATGAGTGCCGGCACTGCTCCTGTTCCGATGCCGAGTAGCAGGGTGAACCACCCCGTCAGTCGCGTCAGCCGCTCGCGTCCACGGGCGAGCACGAGGAAGAAGAGCAGCCAGAGCACGGCCCACGACCACCAGATCACGCCGAAGACCGGATCAGCCGCGTGCGTGAATTGCACGACACCGTAGATGACCGCGCACGCCGCGACGAAGATCGAGAACCAGCCGAGCCCCTCGCCGCTCGCACCGGTCAGCGTGTTCCAGGCGACGTAGAGGTAGGTGAACCCGAACAGATACAGGCCAGAAGCTCCGAGAATCACCGAAGGGTCGCCGTTCGCTTGGGCGATGATGATGGTCGGGAAGACCACTTGCATCCCGCCGACGAAGAGGTTCATGGCGGCGGCGGCCCGCGCTGGCACGACGTCGAGCAGCATCAGTCCGTTGATGAACAGCACCGCCCCGACATAGAGCAATCCAACACTACTCATTGCTTCTCCCCTCGCTGCACTGCGTGAAGAGCGACCGGGAACATACCTCGGTCAGGCTCGGCAGCCGCACACTCACTGGGCGACCGCTCTGCTCCAGAAGCTAGCCCCAGTTCCAAAACAAGTCAACAGATGGCGCGCACCGCGGCACTCGAGCCGCCATTCCACGGCCCGCACGCGCGCCTCGAACGCCCGCTCGGTCCCGCAGAACCGGCGATATACTGGCGCTCGTGACGCATTTCAGGATCAGCGAAGCCGCTGTACTTCTCGGGGTCAGCGATGACACCATCCGCCGCTGGAGCGCCGACGGAGCCCTCGATGCGTCGGTTGACGCATCCGGGCGACGCACCGTGACCGGGGCATCGCTCGCCCGGCGGGCACTCGAGCTCGCGCCCGACCCGGGCGAGCCGGGCACTATGCGACGCAGCGCGCGCAATCGATTCACGGGAATCGTGACGGCCGTGCAGCGAGAGGGCCTGGTCGCACAGGTCGAGCTTCAGTGCGGGCCGAATCGCGTCGTCTCGCTCATGACCGCCGAAGCGCTCGACGATCTCGCAATCGAGGTCGGGTCTCGCGCGACGGGCGTCGTCAAAGCCACCACCGTCATGATCGAAGCCGAACGCCGGTGAACCGGCGGCCCGCCCACTCGAGGAGCTCTCGTGCCCCACGCACTCGCAACTTCCCGCACCCGCTCGAGCGCTGGTACACGTGCCCGCCGAGCCGGCGTCGCCACCGTCGTGGCCGGGATCCTCGCGCTCACGGGGTGCGGTACGGCCCCCGAGTCAGGTGATACCGACGTCGACGGAGCTGCGGGCACGAATCTGTCGGGCTCCCTCACGGTCGCCGCAGCCGCCTCGCTGCAGGAGGCCTTCGCGGAGATCGCCGACGACTTCAGAGTCGAGCATCCCGGCGTCGAGTTCGATGCGCTCACGTTCGACGGCTCATCGGTGCTCGCCGCACAGATCATCGGCGGTGCTCCGGTCGACGTCTTCGCCTCTGCCGACGAGCACACCATGTCGAGCGTGGCCGATGCCGGGCTGCTCGGTGCCGAACCCGTTCCCTTCGCGACGAGCAGCCTCGAGATCGCGGTGGCGCCGGGAAATCCCCTCGGCATCGAGTCCCTCGCCGATCTCGACGATCTCGGCGGGGATGGACGGGTGCCGACCCTGGTGATGTGCGCGCCCGAGGTGCCCTGCGGAGCCGCGGCGCGGCAGTTGCTCGAGCGCGACGGGGTGGAGTTGGATCCCGCGAGCGAGGAGCAGAACGTGACGGCAGTGATGACGAAGGTGGCGTCCGGGGAGGCAGATGCGGGGCTGATCTACCGCTCCGATGTGCTGCGCTCAGCGGGCGAGGTCGACGGAATCGAGATTCCCGGGGCGGCCGAAGCCGCGGGCAGTTATCTCATCGCGCCCCTCGAAGGATCCCGGTCAGACGCGGCTGCTCGAGCATTCGCCGACTATCTGCTCACCGACTCGGCTCAGGCCCGCCTGGCCGACCTCGGCTTCGGACCGGTTCCAGTCCCGTGAGCGACGGGTACCGCCGACACATCGCGCACTCCGGCCGTCGCTTACGTCGACGCGGATCGCGGCAGCGGAGCGACGGCGATGTCCCAGCGCTGGTGGTGGTTCCCGCGCTGCTCGGTGGCGCACTCCTCGTGCTGCCGCTCGTGGCGCTGCTGACTCGCATGAACTGGTCGGCCCTGCCCGCAACGCTATCCTCGCCTGAAACCGGCAGCGCCCTCGCACTCTCGGTCACCACGGCGGTCTCGGCAACGCTCTGCTGCATTCTGCTGGGCGTCCCTCTCGCCATCGTGCTCTCCCGAGCGAACGGCTGGTGGTCGGTGCTGCTGCGCGGAATCGTCACTCTGCCGCTCGTGCTCCCTCCCCTTGTCGGCGGCTTGGCATTGCTGTCGCTGCTCGGACGCGGCGGGGTGTTCGGTGACTTCCTCATGGAGGCCGGCATTCGAATCCCCTTCACCACTGCCGCCGTCGTCATCGCGCAAACGTTCGTGTCGCTTCCGTTCCTCATCATCTCGGTCGAGAGCGCGCTGCGCAGTCTCACGCCAGCGTTCGGAGACGCCGCTGCCACGCTCGGCGCGACGCCAACGACGAGGCTCTTCAGAGTCACGCTGCCGCTGATCCGCCCGGGTCTCACCGCCGGTGTCATTCTGTGCTTCACGCGCGCCCTCGGGGAGTTCGGCGCGACGGCGCTCTTCGCGGGCAACGCCGGCGGCACGACGCGCACCGTTCCCCTGGCGATCTACACCGCGTTCAACGGTGCCGGTGTGACGCAGGACACCGCGCTCACGCTGTCGCTGATCCTCATCGCCATCGCCATCGCCTCCCTCGCGCTGGTGCAGGGGCGCACCGCGTCACGTGCGCTGTAGCGCTTCACCGCTGGGGCCGGGGAGCAACTGCTAGGGTGGCGCGCAGGAGGTGCCGCGATGCTGAAACTGAGGCCCGTTTCGCGGGCCACCGGGCGCGCGCAGCGATTGCCCTCCGTCGGTCTCCCCGACGCTCGGGGGCGCGCGCTGCGGGATCTGCGCATCTCCATCACCGATCGCTGCAACTTCCGCTGCGTGTACTGCATGCCGAAGGAGCTCTTCGGCAGCGACTACCAGTTCATGGAGCGCGACGAGCTGTTGAGTTTCGACGAGATCGTGCGCATCGCCGGCACGGCCGTGGAGCTCGGAGTCGACAAGCTGCGCCTCACCGGCGGGGAGCCGCTGCTGCGCCGGGGCATCGAAGAGCTCATCGCGCGGCTCGCGGCGCTGCGCACACCCGACGGGCGCAAGCCCGATCTGGCACTCACCACGAACGGCTCGGCACTGCGCGTCAAAGCCGCCGCTCTGCGCGAAGCCGGGCTCGACCGCGTGACCGTCTCGGTCGACTCGCTTGACGAGTCCCGCTTCCAAGCGATCAACGACGTGCGCTTTCCGCTCGCCCGCGTCTTCGACGGTATCGAAGCGGCCAACGCCGCCGGCCTCGGGCCGGTGAAGGTCAATGCCGTCATCAAGCGCGGCGTGAACGACGACGAGATCGTGCCCCTCGCCGAGCACTTCCGAGCGCGGGGTCAGATCTTGCGCTTCATCGAGTACATGGACGTCGGCGCGAGCAATGGCTGGGTACTCGACGACGTGGTGCCGTCAGCAGAGATCGTCGAGCGCATCCATGCCGTGCACCCCCTCGCCCCGGTTGCCGAATCTCGGCCGGGCGAAACCGCGAAGCGCTGGCGCTACGCCGACGGATCGGGTGAGATCGGCGTGATCTCAAGCGTCACCGGAGCGTTCTGCGGCACCTGCACCCGAGCGCGGGTGTCTGCCGACGGCAAGCTCTACACCTGCCTCTTCGCATCGAGCGGGTTCGATCTACGCGAGTTGCTGCGCTCAGGGGCCGACGACGGGCACCTGCGAAACGCTCTCGCGGGAGTCTGGGCCCGGCGCGACGACAATTACTCGGAGCAGCGCGCGCAACTCGGCGAAGCCGCTCCGGATCGCGAGCGGATCGAGATGTCGTACATCGGAGGCTGACCGCGTCAGAGCCCCACCCATTCACTGACCCCGTCGGCGAAGTGCTGGCGCTTCCAGATCGGCACCTCGTGCTTGATCCGCTCGACGAGGCGCTCGATCGCCTTGAAAGCTTCAGCGCGGTGGGGCGCCGCTGCCGCTGCGATGAGCGCGGCGTCGCCGATGCGGAGTTCACCGATGCGGTGCACGGCTGCGAGCCGAAGACCCGACCGCTGCTGCTCGGCCGCGACGCATGCAGAGATGAAGCGCTCGGCATCGGGGTGCGCCCGGTAGTCGAGCGCCGCGACATCTCGGCCGCCGTCGTGATCGCGCACGACGCCGTGGAAGAGCACGAGCGCACCGCACTCCGGGGAATCGACGGCGGCCCGGATCGCGCTCTCGTCGATCGGGTCGTCGGTGATGCGAGCGAATACGTCGGTCATGCGCCATCCTTCCGGTCGCGCGCGTCTGTCGCGCCCGCCTCATCTACTCCTCTGACAATCAGGTCGGGCGCGATTCGCACGAGCTGAGCGATCCCGCCGACCACGTACCGCACATCTGCGACCCCTTGCGCGACGAGTGCATCCGCAGCGCGCATCGACCGCGGGTCGCGCTCGCAGTAGAGCCAGATCGGGGCGTCGGCATCGGCGGCTCTGAGCTGTCCGATTTCTCCGGCCTCGATACGATCCACCGACAATTGCGACGATGCGCGCACGCGGCGTTCGGCGAACTCCTCCGCCGAGCGCACATCGATCACGCACATGGATCGGCCGTCGCGGAGTGCCTCGGCGAACGCTTCAGCGCTGGCACCGTGCGTGGTCGGCTGCGCCGTCACTGGGTGCGCACCGCAGAGCATCTCGTAGTCCACCAGCCCCGTGACCCGGGGCGCGGTCGGATCGCGCTGCACTCGGAGTTCCCGAGTGCGCGCGGCGAGCGCGTCGTAGAGCAGCACCCGCCCGAGCAGGGGTTCGCCGATACCGGTGATGAGCTTGAGCGCTTCGGTGGCCATGAGCGTGCCCACCGTGCCGCAGAGTCCGGGCAGCACGCCGCCCGCCGCGCAGTTCAGCACGTTCTCCGGCGCCGGAGGGATCGGAAAGATGTCACGGTATCCAGGTCCGTGCGCGTGCCAGGCCACTCCGACCTGGCCCGAGTACTGCAGGATCGCTCCCCACACCAGCGGAGTGCCGGTGAGATCCGCAGCGTCGTTGGTGAGGTACCGCGTGGGAAAGTTGTCGCTCCCGTCGAGCACGAGGTCGTACTCGGCGAAGAGGGCGAGTGCATTCTCCGCACTCAGCCGGACTCGGTGCCGATCGACCCTGATCTCGGGATCCAGAGCGAGTACCGTCTCTGCGAGCGCATCGACCTTTGCACGCCCCACGTCTGACGTCCGATGCGTGGTCTGCCGATGCAGATTCGACAGCTCGACGAGGTCATCGTCGAGGAGCCCGATGCGCCCGACACCGGCCCCGGCGAGAAACGGCACACTCGCGCACCCCAGTCCCCCGGCTCCGATCACCAGCACACTCGCGTTCGCGAGCCGCCGCTGCGCCTCATCGCCGAACCCCGGAAGCACGATCTGGCGTTGAGCCCGCGTCGCGGCTGCGGCGCTCAGCGCAGCTCGCGGCTCGACGAGCGCCTCTGGCCGCGGTGCGCCTTCGGGCGTCAGGTGCGCCGAGTGCGTCGTCGCACGAGAATCACCGATCGCAGGCATGCGGCCCATTCTACGAGCCGCCGCTCCCCGGCGGGTTCGCTAGCATGGCGGTATGCCTCCGATCACTCTCAGATACTTCGCTGCCGCGGCGGACGCCGCAGGTCGTGAAGAAGAGTCGTGGGAGCCTGCGAACGATGCTTCGCTCGCAGCACTCCGCGTCGAGCTGATCGAACGATACGGTGACGACATGCGCCGCGTGATCCAGTCCGGTTCCTTTCTCATCGACGGCACCGTGCGTTGCGACGATGGCGAGATCGCGGGATCGGTCGTAGACGTGCTCCCGGCCTTCGCCGGGGGGTGATGATGCGCAGCCACACCGAGCACGCAGCGATCGTCGCCGAGCTGGTCACGCCGCTGCTGCTGCAGCTCGCCGACCGGGATCCCGAGATGCTCGCAATCGACGATGCCGGGCTCGACGGCCGTGTCGTGGCGCACGATATTCTCGCAGCGATTCCCTTGCCGCCCTTCGATAATTCCCAGATGGACGGCTACGCGGTTCGCACTGCAGATTTCTCGGGCGACGGGCCGTTCACTTTCGTCGTGGGCCCCACTGCAGCAGCAGGTGTGGCCCCGTTCTCGTGCTCGCCGGGCTCGGCCTGCCCGGTGATGACCGGCGCTGCAATACCCTTCGAAGCCGACGCCGTCATCCCGATCGAGCAGGCGGATCCCCCGCGCTTCGGCCTGCTCCAGCGAATGGGAGCGGCTGCGACCCCCGGCGCTGCTCCTGCGTATGACGCCGAGACCGTCACCTTCTCCCACGCACCGCAACCGGGCGCCTTCGTGCGCGAGCAGGGCTCAGACCACGCGGGCGACGCGCCCCTGGTGCTGCGCGGCAGCAGACTGCGCCCCAGTTCGATCGGCCTCCTCGCCAGCGCGGGAGTCGCAATGGTACCGGTGCTCCCGCGCCCGCGCGTGCTGCTCCTCTCGACCGGCGATGAGATCACCGCTCCGGGCGGCCGGCTCGCTCCCGGGCGCATCTACGACGCGAACGCTCCTCTGCTCGCGGCGGCACTGCGCGCCGCCGGCGCCGAAGTGACGGTGCACCGGGTCGCCGACCAGCCCGGGGCGCTGCTCGCCTGCATTGCCGCTGCGGGCGAGCACGATCTGCTGGTGACATCGGGCGGCATCAGCGCCGGCGCCTTCGAAGTCGTGCGCGATGCATTCGGCGGCGATCCGCACACCGAGAACGATCCGAGCAGCATCGCGTTCACCGCGATCGCGCTGCAGCCCGGAGGCCCGCAGGGTGCGGGCTTCGTCGCGGTCAACGGCAGGCGGCTCGCGACTCTGTGCTTTCCCGGGAACCCGGTGAGCTCGGCATTGTCGGCCGAGCTCTTCCTGCTCCCCCTGCTGCGAGCCCATGCCGGGATCCCCGAGCACGGCCAGCGTTCGACCGCTCGGCTCGCCCACGAGACCGACTCGCCGGAGCACAAGCACCAGGTGCGCCGGGGGCGCTTTCTCGACGATGGCAGCGTCGAGCTCTCGCCGCCGAGCTCCCACTTGCTCTCCGATCTCGCCACCGCCGAGCTCCTCGCCCACATTCCCGTTGGAGTCGCCTACCTCGCGGCTGGCTCCCCGATCGAGATCCAGAGGTTCGATGTCTGAGTCCACGTTCCCCGCAGCTTCCGCGGAATCAGGTGAATTGACTCATCTTCGCGCTGACGGTAGCGCGCATATGGTCGACGTCAGCGACAAGGCGGTGACGAAGCGCACGGCCACGGCCGAGGCATTTCTCGAGACTCGCCCCGATGTGGTCGAGCGGCTCGCGACCGGCGACCTTCCGAAGGGCGAAGCACTGGGCACAGCGCGCATCGCCGGCATCATGGGCGCGAAACGCACGCCCGATCTCATCCCGCTCTGCCATCCGCTGCCGCTCTCGAAGGTCGCCATCGATTTCGAGTGCCAAGCAGCACGTATCCGCATCACCGCCACCGTGACCACGCGTGGTGTCACGGGAGTGGAGATGGAGGCGCTGACGGCGGTGAGTGTCGCCGCCCTCACGCTGTACGACATGATCAAGGCGGTCGACCACCACGCCGTCATTTCGAGTACCCGGGTGCTCGCGAAGGCAGGCGGTAAGAGCGGGGACTGGGAGATCGCATGACTGGCGCCCTGCGCAGCGCCCATGTGATCGTCGCCTCGACGAGCGCGGCCGCGGGAACGGCAGCGGACACGACTGGGCCAGCGATCGCCGCCTGGCTGCAAGAGCGCGGGTTCTCCGTTGCCGGGCCCACGGTCGTCTCTGACGGGATCGACGTGGAGCACGCAGTGCGCTCTGCACTGGACGACGCCCCCGCAGTGATCGTCACCACCGGCGGAACCGGCGTCTCCCCGAGCGACCGCACCCCCGAGGCCGTTGCCCCGCTGCTCGAACTGCAGTTGCCCGGCATCATCGAGGAGCTGCGTCGTCGCGGAGCCGAGCATCTGCCCGCTGCCGTGCTCACCCGTGGAGTTGCCGGGTTCGCCGGGCCGACATTCGTCGTCACGCTGCCCGGCTCGGCCGGCGGAGTGCGGGATGGACTTGCCGTGCTCGAGCCGATCCTCGACCACCTGCTCGCGCAGCGCACCGGCGCCAAACGGTCAAACGACGGGCACGCAGGGCGTCGCTGAATGCAGTGGCGAGACCGATGACGCGGCCGTCTGCACCCTAGACGCCGAGCGCGGCCTCGATCGGACCGCGCGCGAAGAACAGCACGAACCCGGCAGCGACGACCCAGAGCAGCCAGTGCACCTGCTTCGCGCGACCCGAGAACGCGTGTACCAGCACCCAGGCCACGAAGCCCGCGCCGATACCGTTCGCAATGGAGTAGGTCATCGGCATGACCGCCACCGTCAAGAACACCGGAAGCAGCACCCGGAAGTCGCTCAGGTCGATGTGCTTGATCTGCGCCATCATCAGCGCGCCCACGATCACCAGCGCTGCTGCGGCCACCTCGGTCGGCACGATCTGAGTCAGGGGCGTGAAGAACATCGCGAGCAGGAACATGAGGCCCGTGACGATGTTCGCGAACCCGGTGCGCGCCCCTTCGCCGATGCCGGCCCCCGACTCGATGAAGACGGTGTTCGACGATGACGATGTGAGACCGCCGGCGATGGCGCCGACGCCCTCGACGACGAGCGCGGACTTCAACCGCGGGAAGTTGCCCTGCGCATCGGCGAGCCCCGCTTCACGCGAGAGACCGGTCATCGTGCCCATGGCATCGAAGAAGTTCGTGAAGAGCAGCGTGAAGACGAGCATCACGATGGTGACGACGCCCACCCGCCCGAGATCGAAGCTGACCGCTCCGACGAGCCCGAGATCCGGGATGCCGAACGGCGCTCCGTCGAGCGCTGGCACTGTGAGCCCCCAGCCGCCCGGGTTCTCAGTCGCGGCGCCGAGGTTCCAGATGGCTTCCACGACGACCGCGATGACGGTGCCGGAGACGAGGCCGACCAGCAGGCCACCCTTGACCTTCGCCGCGACCAGCACTCCGGTCAGGATCAGCGTGACCACGAAGATCAGCGTCGGGACGGTGACGACCGAGCCACCGATGCCGAGCCCGACGGGAGGAGAGGCGCTTCCCGTCGCCGTGACGAACCCGGAGTTGACGAAGCCGATGAACGCGATGAACAGGCCGATGCCGACGGTGATGGCGAGCTTCAGTTCAACCGGTACGGCGTCGAAGATCATGCGGCGAAGACCGGTCGCGGCGAGCAGCACGATGAGCACGCCGTTGATGACGACGAGCGCCATGGCTTCGGGCCACGTGACCTGACCGACGACGGAGAACGCCAGAAATGCGTTGATACCCAGGCCCGCTGCGAAGCCGAAGGGCAGACGTGACACGATGCCGAAGAGGATCGTCATGACTCCGGCGGTGAGCGCGGTGACTGCGCTGACCGCCGGGAACGAAAGCGTATTGCCCTCGACATCGACGCCGCTCGTCAGAATGATCGGGTTCAAGATGACGATGTACGCCATTGTCACGAAGGTGACGAGGCCACCGCGTATCTCAGTGCCGAACGAGGATCCGCGCTCGGTGATCTTGAAGTAGCGGTCGACACCTCCCCATGCACCGGTGGGCTTCCGCTCGTTCGTCACCTGCTGCGCCTCCGTCACGGGCAGCTCCTCTCCGTCACACTGGATGTTCGCTGAACACAGAAACGCTACCACCGCCGAATGGCGGCGCGGTGCTCGAACGAAGACAGCCGAGGGCCGCTCGCGCGAACGAGCGTCCCTCGGCTGAGAAGAGAACAGGCGCCAGCTATCGAGCTGGCAGCGGGTGGATCAGCTGACGCCGAGCAGATCGATCACGAAGATCAGCGTCTTGCCCGACAGCGGGTGCCCACCCGCGGTGCCGTAGGCCTGCGCGGCAGGAACGATAAGCTTGCGGCGGCCGCCGACCTTCATGCCGGGAATGCCGACCTGCCAGCCCTGGATGAGCGCGCGCAGCGGGAAGTTGATGGACTCGCCACGACCCCACGACGAGTCGAACTCCTCGCCCGAGTCGTACTCGACGCCGAGGTAGTGCACATCGACGGTCGAGCTGGCGAAGGCCTCCTCGCCGGTGCCTTCCACGATGTCGACGATCTGCAGTTCAGCGGGCGCGGGGCCCTCGGGAAACTCGATCTCAGGCTTCGTCTGCGGGGTTTCACTCATGACCTCATTCTCGCCGATAATCCAGGCACGCCGCCTCCGAGTTCGCCCACAGGGAAACTGCCCGGCGCTGCCGAGTATGCATGGCGCGAACAACGAGCCACCGCTTCCGGTAACCTTTCACTGTGAGATTCGCACACTTGATCCTTGCTCCGGCCGCCACTCCAGAGCTCGTCGTCATTGACGACGACCGCTACATCGCTCTTCGCGCGCTCGGCCATCCGCATGCGACACTGCAACAACTGATCGAGGCCGGAGACGACGCCTTCGCGCACGTGCGCGGCGCTGTCGAGACGGCTGCAGACGACGCTTGGTCGCCGGTCGTGGAGGCCTCCTTCGCCCCCGCGGTGATCGGTGCGCCGATCGTGCTGGCGGTCGGGCTGAACTACGACGAGCACGCCAGCGAGCTCAGCCTCGACAACGACTCCGGCCCGGTGCTCTTTTCGCTGTTCCCGAACTCACTCGGCGCGCACAACGGCGAGATTCCCCTCTCGAGCAGCGTCAGCGAAGAGGTCGACTACGAAGGCGAACTCGGCGTGATCATCGGCAAGTCGGCGAAGAACGTCTCGCCCGAGGATGCGCTCGAGTACGTCTTCGGGTACACGGCGATCAACGACGTGACCGCGCGCGACATCCAGTTCCAGGAGCCGCAGTGGTCGCGCTGCAAGTCGTTCGACGGGTTCACCCCCATCGGCCCGGTGGTGGTGACGTCCGATCAGATTCCCGACCCGCAAGCGCTGCACCTGACCACCGATGTGGACGGACTGCGCGTGCAGGATTCGACGACCGGGTTCATGATCCGCACGGTCGCCCAGCTCATCTCCTCGATCTCGCAGGAGTCGACGCTCTTGCCGGGAACCGTCATCTCGACCGGCTCCCCCGGCGGCGCTGGGCGCTCACGCAAGCCGCCGCTCTACCTTCGCCCCGGCACCGACGTGACCGTGACGATCGAGGGCATCGGCGCTCTCTCCTCGCACTGCGTCGAAGCGTAACCGCACCGCACACCAGCGCTCGAGCCCGGGGAGCGCCAGCACCCCAGCACGCGGCGCAGACGCGAAACGGCCGATGGGATCTTCGAATCCCACCGGCCGTTTCGCGCTCTCCGCTTACTCCGCGGGCTTGTCAGTGATCTGCGTGCCTTCACCGTCTTCGAGCTTCTCGGGAGCAGGAATCGCCGCGCTCGAGATCACGTCGATGACGTCGGTCTCAGGAGCCAACCCCGCGAGCTTCGACGGCTGCAGAATGTCATCCAGCTGCGCCTGATCGAGCAGGCCGCGTGACGTGACGAGTTCAGACACCTTCTCGTTGGTCGCGAGCGCCTCCTTCGCCAACTTCGCTGCGGCGGCGTACCCGATCACCGGGGCGAGCGCCGTGATGACGGTCACCGAGCGCGACACCATGTCTTCGAGTCGCTCCTCGTTCGCAGTGATGCCTTCGACGCAATTGACCCGCAGCGTCTGGCAGGCCCGCTCGAGCCAGGTGATCGACTGGAACAGCGAGTGCGCGATGACCGGCTCGAACGCGTTCAGCTGCAGCTGGCCGGCTTCCACCGCCATCGACACCGTGACGTCGGCGCCGGCGACGGAATAGGCGACCTGCGTGACGGCTTCGGGGATGACAGGGTTCACCTTGCCGGGCATGATGGACGATCCGGCCTGGCGGGCGGGAAGGTTGATCTCACCGAAACCGGCCTGGGGTCCGGAGGAGAGCAGTCGGAGGTCGTTCGAGATCTTCGAGAGCTTCAGGGCGCTGCGCTTGAGCGCTCCGGAGAACGTCACGAACACGCCCGTGTCGCTCGTGGACTCCACGAGGTCGCCCGCCGTCTCCAGCTCGAGCTCGGTGATGTCGCGGAGGTGCTTGATCACCGCCTCCTTGTACCCCTTCGGCGCATTGATGCCCGTGCCGATCGCGGTCGCGCCCATGTTGACCTCTCGCAGCAGCGCCACTGCCTCGCGCAACCGATCGATGTCCTCGCGCAGCGTCACGGCGAAGGCGTTGAACTCCTGGCCGAGCGTCATCGGCACTGCGTCTTGCAACTGCGTGCGGCCGACCTTGATGATGTGCGAGAACTCGCGACCCTTCGCGGCGAACGATTCGGCGAGCAGGGCGAGCTCATCGAGCAGGCTTCCCAGCGAGAACGCGAGCGCGATCTTGATCGCCGTCGGGTAGGTGTCGTTCGTCGACTGGCTGTGGTTCGTGTGGTCGTTCGGGTTGATGAACGAGTAGTCGCCCTTGGCGTGCCCCGCGAGCTCGAGCGCGCGGTTCGTGATCACCTCATTCGCGTTCATGTTGGTCGAGGTGCCCGCACCGCCCTGGATGACACCGACTACGAACTGGTCGTGCAGCATCCCCGTCTTGATCTCTTCGCACGCCCGGTCGATCAGCGTGACGCGCTGCTCGTCCAGCGCTCCGATCTCGAGGTTGGCGCGCGCTGCGGCTTGCTTCACGCAAGCGAATGCGCGGATGAAGTCGGGGTAGACCGACACCGGGCGGCGCGCGATCGGAAAGTTCTCGTGGGCCCGTGCCGTATGCACCCCCCAGTAGGCAGACGCGGGAATCTCGACACTGCCGAGAGAGTCCGTTTCAGTGCGTGTCTGTGCTGACAAGAAGTCGCTCACCGGGAATCATGGCTCCGTACTCGTGGAAAGGCGGGCCTGCCGCCAGGACGGTCTCAGCCTACCGCTCAAACGTGCACGGGGACGCAGGATCGCGTGACCGCCGAACAATCCTCGATTGCCGCGCGCTCTCCTGCCCGCGCGTGCGAACCGGTAGCGTGAGCGTATGCGAATCGTCGTGGCTCCCGACAAGTTCAAGGACGCGCTCGATGCCAGAGGCGTGGGCGACGCCGTGGCCGCTGGCCTTCGCTCGGTGGAACCCGATGCCGACATCAGTGTGGTGCCGATGGCGGACGGCGGGGAGGGCACGCTCGAGGCGGCCGTCGCGGCCGGGTTCACCCTCACGCCGGTCTCGGTGACGGGCCCGCTCGGCGTCACTCTCGAAGCTGCGTTCGCCCAACAGGGGTCGACGGCGCTCATCGAGCTCGCCCGCGCCTCCGGCCTCGCCCTCGTCCCCCGCGCCCATCGCGACGCGCTCAGCGCAACATCCCGGGGTACCGGTGAGCTGATCGGCGCCGCTCTGGAGCACGGTGCAACCTCGATCATGCTTGCGATCGGCGGCAGCGCGTCGACCGACGGTGGTGCCGGAATGCTCTCAGCGCTCGGCGCGCGGTTGCTCGACGCGAACGGAGACACGCTGCCTGACGGCGGCGGGGGGCTGCGCCGCCTCGAGCGGATAGATCTCGAGGGCCTCGACTCGCGGGTACTCGACGCGCAGTTCATTCTCGCGAGCGATGTGAACCACGTCCTGCTCGGCCCGCAGGGCGCCGCAAGCACGTTCGCACCGCAGAAGGGCGCGAGCGTGGCCGACATCGCGCAGCTCGAACTCGGACTGACGCGTTTCGCCCGCATGCTCGTCGCCGAGCTCGAACGCCGCGCGCCGCACGAGACCCTTCCAGATTTCGCCCAGCACGCAGGCGCAGGCGCAGCCGGTGGCGTCGGCTTCGCGGCGCTCGCCGTTCTGCGAGCGCTGCAGCGACCCGGCGTCGACGTCGTCTGCGAGTTCACCCGTCTACGAGCGCATTTGGCCGGGGCCGACCTCGTCGTCACCGGCGAGGGCTCCTTCGACGCGCAGAGTCTCGGCGGCAAGACTCCCATCGGCGTGCTGCACGCTGCAGCGTCTCTCGACATTCCCACGGTCGCGGTGTGCGGGCGATCCACGCTCACCGAGGAGCAGTGGCGCGCGGCGGGATTCATCGCCTGCTACTCAGCGCTCGAGCGCGCACCCGACCGCGCGTCGAGTCTTCGAGAAACGCGCAAGTATTTGACGGCGATCGGTGCGGAGATCGGTGCGGAGCTTCGCGCGGACGTCGATCTGGCTGCCGGATCGGCGCACCGCTGATTTCCCGACGGCCGCGCCGCGCGCCAGCGCGCATCGATTCGTCATCTCGCCTGCGGCGCATCCTCATCAGGTGCGCCGTCATCGCGACCCTTGTCATCGGTCCAGTCGCTCGACGTCTCGGTCAGATCATCGATCGAGATCGCTCCGGTCGCGGAGGTGCTCGATCCCTCCTGGGGCGCTGATTCGCCTGCGCCGATCACCGGCGCCGAGCTGCGGCGGAGCACCGAAATGGGTGCGGTGAGCGTTTCGACTTGCGCCCGAGGGTCGTCGTCCAATCCCGGCCGGCCCCGATGCGTCACCCTGAGCTGGAGTCCGTCTCGGTGGAAGCGGAGCCGGCGTTCTGAGAACAACCAGGCGAGGCCGACTGCAAAGGCGAGGAGGCCGGCTGCGGCACTGATGAAGAGGGTCGAACGCGGGCCGAGCACGTCGGCAGCCGCTCCCACGAGCGGTGCACCGATCGGCGTGCCGCCCATCAGGATCGCCATGTACAGCGCGAGCACCCGCCCTCTGACCGCCGGTTCGGCAGTCGTCTGCACGAAGCCGTTCGCCGTCGTGAGCATCGTGGAGATCGCGAATCCGAAGAAGACGAGCGTGACCGCGAAGCTCCAGAACGTCGGCATGAGTGCAGCCACGAGACTCATGATGCCGATCCCGCCGACGGCGAGGATCACGATGCGCATGCGCGCGGAGGGTCGTCGAGCCGAGAGCAGCGCTCCGGCGAGGGATCCGATGGCGAGCACCGACGACAGCAGACCGTAGTCACTCGCTCCGCGTCCGAATTCGAGCGACATCGTCGACGAGATCACGGGGAAGTTCATGCTGAAGGCTCCGACGAGAAACACCATGACGAAGATGACGAGGAGATCGTGTCGACCGCGCACGTAACGGAAGCCTGCGGAGAGCTGCTTCCACTGCGATTCCCGAGTCGTCTCCGGCGGTGCGACCCGGCGGGCGCGGATCATCAGCAGCGCGCCGAGCACCGCCAGAAACGAAACCGCGTTGATGATGAAGACCCAGCCCGAACCGATCGCCGCGATGAGCAGCCCCGCGACAGCCGGCCCGATGAGTCGCGCCGAATTGAACGACGCGGAGTTCAGCGCGACGGCGTTCGACGTCTGCCCGAGGCCCACGAGGTCGGAGACGAACGCCTGGCGCGCCGTGGTGTCGAAGGCGTTGACCACCCCGAGCGCCAGCGCGAAACCGTACAGATGCCACAGTTCCGCCTGGCCCGTGATGAGCAGCACGCCGAGCCCCGCGGCGAGGAGCATGAGCAGCGACTGCGTGACCAGGAGGACCTGTCTCCGGTCGAAGCGATCCGCCACTGCTCCGCTGAACGGCACGAGCAGCAGCTGCGGACCGAACTGCAGCGCCATGGTCGTTCCCACCGCGGCGGCATTGGTGTCGGTCAGCTCGGTGAGCACCACCCAGCTCTGCGTCGTCGCCTGCATCCACGCTCCGATGTTCGACACCAGCGCTCCGAAGAACCAGATGCGGTAATCACGAACGGAGAGCGAGCGGAACATAGTGGACACGGTGTGGGCGACCTCCTCGGCTTCCCTCTCACCTTACGCCTCGCCACAGACACTCGCGCCCCAGGCGGAGTGTCTTAGGCCGCAGCGTGAGAGTGAAAATCTGTGCCTTTGCAACTCATCCACCCGGTTATCGAGCGGGAAGACGAACTCGCCCAGGAGGACAATTGCATCGTGCGTCCAACTTCACCGGTCATGTGCTCCCGAATGAACCCGGCGATGGATTCGGGGTACTTGACCGAAAGGTAGAGATGTGCGTACTCGAACCCAGACTTCAGCCGTATCACCAGGAGGTGTCCTGGCTTCCGGAAGTTCCAAAAGTTCATCGAGCCGTTGCTGCGAAAGGTGCCGCAGATCTTGTAGCCCAGGTCGATGCCCAGAACTCTGATCCCGCGCTTGACAGCGGTTTTTGACACTACTTGCACTTCTGCTACTGCGCTAGTGGGCAAGATGACCCGCCGACGAAAGCACCACAATGCGTCGAAACCTCTGGGCTGCACGACCAGCTGACCGTCGTTGAGAAGTACTGCATTGCGGTGAGTCACAGTTACGCCACCTTCTCCGGCATTCTCGAGGTGGCGTTCCGGCCAGGGTTAACCGTCTTGCCGCCCGAGAGGTGCCGTCCCATCGCAGGATAGACGGCGAGGACTACAGCTCCGACCATAATTATTGCGAAGCTATTCCATCGAAGCTCATTTCAACCCAAAGCTCAGGGTGAGCATCCCCGATCGGGCCGGTGCCAGTCAGAATCAGCTTACGGAGATCCTGATCCGTGAAACCTTCAAGATGGCTTCCGAAGGTCGTCTGTGACATTCAATCACCTATTCACGTTGGCCCCCCATTCGCACTGTATCCCTTTCTGTACTCAGTACGCAAATACGTTTCCAAGCGCAAGTGCCGTTTCGGCTGCCTGCTCCCCCAGAGTCGTTCCCCTGTTTCTTAGTCCCCACAGCGTGCCTACGTACCAACGGCAGGAGAAGTGCCGCCGCCGACGCCCCGGACGCCTCCCAGCGGCGCTCAGTTAGAACTTGCCGCCCATGTCGAGCAGACGGCGGATGCGCTCGGGAATGGGCGGGTGGGTCGCGAACAGGCGTTGCACCACTCCCGGCTTCAGCGGATCCGCAATCCAGAGATGCGCCATACTCGACTGCTGGCGCTGCAGCGGCTGGCCGTAGGTGGAAAGCTTGTGGAGCGCGCTCGCGAGTGCCTCGGGATGACGTGTGGTGAGCGCTCCCGTAGCGTCGGCGAGGTATTCGCGCTGACGAGACACGGCGAGCTGCACGACGCTCGCGACGAGCGGCGCGATGAGCATTGCGACGATGCCGAATACAAGCACGACCGGGTTGCCGTTGTTGTTGCTGCGACCGAAGAAGGCCATGCGCACGAGCACATCGGCGATCATGCCCACGGCCACAACGAGCCCGTACACGATCATCGAAACGCGGATGTCGTAGTTGCGCACGTGGCCGAGCTCGTGCGCCATGACGCCTTCGAGTTCGGGATCCGTCATCAGGTCGAGCAGGCCGGTCGTGGCCGCGACCATCGCGTGCTGCGGATCCCGCCCGGTCGCGAAGGCGTTCGGCGCGGGATCGTCGACGATGTACACCTCGGGCATCGGGGTGCCCGTCGTGATCGCGAGATTCTCGACGATGCGATATAGCCGCGGATGATCGGCCTGGGTGATGCGGCGCGCGCCACTCATGGAGATCGCCTGTCGGCCCGCCATGAAGTACTGAATCACGGCGTAGATCGCCGCTCCCGCGATGACGGCGATGACGATGCCCGGCGAGCGGTAGATGTACGCGGCGAGATAGCCGAGTCCACCGACAATTCCGAGGAACAGCAGAATGATGAAGAAACTATTGACCTTGTTGCGACGGATTGCCCGGTACACGGCCCTCCCCGGTTAGAACTGGATGCGCGGCGGCTCCGAGATCGACGCGATGTCCTCGACCTCGAAGAAGTCGCGCTCCGTGAATCCCATGCCGCGCGCGAATAGGGTGTTGGGGAACACCTGGATCTTCGTGTTGTACTCGCGCACTCCACCGTTGTAGAAGCGGCGCGATGCCTGGATCTTGTTCTCAGTGTCGACGAGCTCGCTCTGCAGCTGCAAGAAGTTCTGGCTCGCCTGCAGCTGAGGATACGCCTCCGCCACAGCGAAGATGCTCTTCAACGCCTGCTGCATGTGGTTCTCAGCGGCGGACGCCTCGGCGGGCCCCTCTGCCGAGATCGTCTCGGCGCGTGCCCGTGTCACGTCTTCGAAGACGCTCTTCTCGTGCGCCGCATACCCCTTCACGGTGTCGACGATCGTGGGAATGAGGTCTGCTCGGCGCTTGAGCTGCACCGTGATGTCGCTCCACGCCTCATCGACTCGCACGCGCAGCGTCACCAGAGAGTTGTACGTGACCCACACGTAGCCGATCAGCAGGACGAGCACACCGACCACGACGAGCGTGGCAATCAATCCACCAGACATGCTTTGCATCCTAGCGGCGGCGGCACCGAATCAGCTGGGATCGCGAGGTTTCTCGGCCGCGCGAGGTTGCGGCGTATGCAGGGAAGGGGACCCTGGGGCCATCCCGGCTCGTGGTGCCGCGGCCCGAGCAGCGACTCGTCGCGCGAGGCGGTCGCGCTCGCGTCGGAGCCGCGCAGCACGAATGCGCATGAGTATCGCCAGCGCGATCACGATCAGGATCGTCGCGACGAGCACGAACTTGGCGAATACCACGGGCACCACCCTAATCGCTCCGACACTGTCGGCATCAGCATCAATGTCGGCCCCTGGCGATACGCTGACCACATGACCTTCGCCGACCGACACCGCTCACGACTCAACTGGGTGGTTCGGAAGGTCCTGAGCTATTTCGCGGCACCACGGCTCAATATGCGCGAAGACTACGAGAAGGTGCGCCGCAGGCAGCGCCAGCTCGCCGTGCTGCCGCACCCGCGCTACCACGCGCTCGACGTGGAGATCATGTCGGCCGACGGCGATCACGCGATTCCGGTGCGCGTGTTCCACCCCCGCGAGCGTCAACGCGACGAGGTGCTGCTCTTCTTCCACGGCGGAGGATGGGTGACGGGCGACATCGAGAGCTATACGCCCGCGTGCGCCACGATGGCCGACCTCACGGGTTGCGTCGTCGCGTCCGTCGACTATCGCCTTGCCCCTGAGCACCCGTTTCCGGCCGGCCTCGACGACTGCGTGCGCGTCGCGGAGTTATTTCTCGCCGATCCGACGCGTGTCGGCGCCCAGGCGAGGGACGAAGTGATTCTGGTGGGCGACTCAGCCGGAGGCAATCTGACCGCCGCCGTGTCGCTCGCGCTGCGCGATCGCGGAGTGGCCGGGGCGAAGCGGCAGATCATGCTCTATCCGGTGACGCACTGGGACCATGATCCGGTCACCTCAGAATTCCCCTCGGTGCGCAATCACGGCGACGATTATCGGCTCACCAACACCGAGGTGCAAGATTATTTCGACCTCTACGTTCCCGATGCGTCTGAGCGGGCGCAGCCGCTCGTCGCTCCGCTCGTGGCGGAGGATCTGTCAGGTCAGCCCGACACGTTGATCATCACGGCGGAGCTCGACCTATTGTGCGACGAAGGCGAAGCGTACGGGCGGGCGCTTGAACACGCTGGCAACTGGGTGCGGGTGCACCGCGTCGACGGCGCACTGCACGGCTTCATCGCACTGCCCCGGTTCTCCCGGTCGCTGCGCGAGGCGTACGAGGTCATCAACGTCTTTCTCGATGAACGAGTGCCGGGCGCGGCGACGGGCTTGGCGACGGGCTCGACATGACACCGGCATCATGGGTGCGGCTCGACAACGCCTCGAACATCTTCCTCGCTGCGCGAAGCGAGGCGGACCCCAAAGTGTTTCGCCTCAGCGCCGAGGTCGACCACGACGTGGAGCCGCGCTTGCTGCAGCAGGCGCTCGATGCGACGTACGAGCAGTACCGCCTGTACCACGCGGTGCTGCGCGGAGGCATGTTCTGGTACTACCTGCAGACCAGCAACCTGCGCCCCAGAGTGACGCCCGAACACCTTCCCACGTGCGCCCCGATCTATCGGGAGGATCGCCGAAACCTCCTGTTCCGTGTGGCATATCGACGACACCGGGTGATTCTCGAGATCTTCCACGCCCTCTCCGACGGCACGGGTGCGCTCTGGTTTCTCACCGATTTGCTCAACGCTTATCTGCGCCTGCAGGTGGCAGGCGGCGCTCCGGCCGCAACGCGCGAGGAGGGGACGCAGCGACCGGCCGATCCAGCCTCGTTGCCGCCGGACGACGAACCGCAACCGGCGTACGAGCTGATCGCCGACAGTTTCTCCCACTACTTCCATCGCGGGCGAGAACCGTTCGCTCCCGCCGAAGCGGAATCGGAAGCGCCGCGTACCGCGCCACTGCGCACTGCCGCCACCGCCGCTGTGCGGATTCCTCGGTGGCTGCGAGCGCCGCGCCCACGGGTCCACCGCATTCGCGGAACCCGCACTCCCGACAACCGCACCCGCGTCGTGGAGCTCACCATGCCAGCCCAATCAGTGCTCACGCTCGCGCGCGCCGAGCAGACGTCGTTGACGATGTACCTGATGGCGCTCTTCTTCTGCGCGCTGCGGCAATCAATCGGGCCCCTCGGCCGCGCGAATACCCTCGCTGCTTCGATACCGATCAATCTGCGCCAGTTCTTCCCATCGACCTCGGCGCGCAATTTCTTCGCGACGGTGCGCGTCGAGCATGCGTTCGACGCTGAGGGTGCCGGCGACGATCTCGGATCGATCTGCCGTGCGCTCGAAGCTCAGTTTCGCCCGAAAGCCACCCCGCAGGCGCTCGAACGAAAGCTCCGCCGATTGATCCGCTTCGAGCGGACCCCGCTTCTGCGGATCCTGCCTCGGGTGCTGAAGGACGCAATCCTTCGCCTGATCAACTGGGGCAACAATCGCGGGCTCAGCGTCGCGGTATCGAATCTCGGCCGGGTCGTGCTCCCCGAACCGGCTGGATCGCGCGTGGGGCGCATGCTGTTCCACGTCTCCGCGGTTCGGCCGCAATTCTGTGCTATGTCGCACGCGGGGCAGCTCACCATCAGCTTCACCTCGCCCTTCATCGAGACCGACCACGTGCGTGCGTTCGCTCGCATGCTCACCGAGCAGGGCGTCGACGTGACGGTATCGGCGGCCCGGGTCACGGAGGCTGAGCTCGCGACCGAGCAGGAGCCGAGCCGATGAGGCGGTGCGCGGCGTGCTCAGTCGCCGTCGAGGGCTCCTGGACCGCGTGTCCGCTCTGCGCAGCGCCTCTCGCAGGCGAGGCCTCCCCCGACCCGTTGCCGAGCGTTCCGCTCACCTTCTCGAAGCGCCGCATTCTGAAGACGCTTTTCTTCGCCTCGCTCGCGGTGATCATCGCCTCATTCGTCATCCAGCTGTTCTTCGCCCGCGATCTCGACGGCATCGGCGTGTGGCGTTCGATCTGGCTCGGCGTCACCGCGATGTGGCTCGTCGTACTCATGGCCGTGCGCAAGCGCAGAAACGTCGCAAAGGGAACGGTCTACCTCGTGACCCTCATCGGTCTCGTGTGCGTGTACTGGGACTATCTCGGGGGTTGGCAGCGCTGGTCGCTGACGTACGCCGTGCCAATCGTCTGCGCTTCCGCGATCATCGCCCTGCTCATCACCGTGCAGCTCATGCGCATCGACGTTGCCGAGCACCTCGTCTACAGCGGGCTCACGGTACTGCTCGGTCTTGCGCCGTTCGTATTCCTGCTCTTCGGCTGGGTGAACAACCCCTGGGCCTCGTGGGGGTGCGTGGCGGTGAGCCTCGTGGCGCTGTTCGACGAGCAGATCCTGCGCGGGCGCGAGATGCGCCTCGAGCTTGCGAAGCGGTTTCATCTGTAGGCGTCGCTTGGACGCGCTGACCGTCCCCCCACAGGGATTCGAACCCTGACTGTGCCGATTTTAAGTCGGCTGCCTCTGCCAGTTGGGCTATAGGGGGCCGTTCGATTCTCGCAGATCGCGAGCGTCCGGAACGCCAAGCTGTCAATCGACGCCTGGCGCAGGAACGAGAACACGAACACGAACACGAACGGAAAAGAGTAAGCCCCGCCATTGGGCAGAACGGCGGGGCCTACGGTCTATGGGGCGTCGGCGGTCACCGGCGCGGCCGGATCACGCGGCGCCGAGGCGACCGCGGAGTCCGTCGAGCTGCGCGGAAAGCGCAGCGGGAAGGCGATCGCCGAACTGGCCGAAGAACTCCTCCGTGAGCTCTGCCTCCGCAAGCCACGATGCGGGATCAATGGAGAAGAGCTCCTCGAGATCAGCTTCGGGCACCTCGATGCCGTCGAGGTTGAGCTCACCGGCGGCGGGAATGGTGCCCACCGCGGTCTCGCGGCCCTCGACGGAGCCCTCAACACTGCGGATGATCCAGTCGATCACACGAGAGTTCTCGCCGAAGCCGGGCCACAGGAACCGACCGTCGGCGCCCTTGCGGAACCAGTTGACCTGGAAGATCTTGGGCGCCTGGTCTCCGAGGGTGCGGCCCATGTCGAGCCAGTGCCCCCAGTAGTCGGCCATGTTGTACCCGCAGAACGGCAGCATGGCGAAGGGATCGCGCCGCAGCTCGCCGACGGTGCCCTCCTGGGCAGCGGTCTTCTCGGATGAGATCGTGGCACCGACGAAGACGCCGTGCTCCCACGAGAGCGACTGGGCCACGAGCGGCACGTTGGTCGCGCGGCGCCCGCCGAAGAGGATCGCGTCGAGGGGAACACCGTTCTGCTCGTACCACTCCTGCGCGAGCGTGGGCGTCTGCTGAATCGGCACGGTGAAACGCGAGTTCGGGTGCGCCGCAGCGCGTCCGCTCTCGGGGGTCCACTCGTTGCCCTGCCAGTCGACCAGGTGCGCGGGCACCTCATCGGTCTTGCCCTCCCACCAGACGTCGCCGTCATCGGTGAGCGCGACGTTCGTGAAGATCGTGTTTCCCCAGAGCGTCTCGACCGCGACCGGGTTCGTCGACTCCCCCGTGCCCGGTGCGACGCCGAAGAAGCCTGCCTCGGGGTTGATGGCGTAGAGGCGCCCATCGGTTCCGGGGCGCAGCCAGGCGATATCGTCACCGATCGTCTCGACCTTCCACCCGGGGATGGTCGGCTGGAGCATGGCGAGGTTCGTCTTGCCGCACGCTGACGGAAATGCGGCAGACAGATGGTACGACTTGCCGCTCTCCGTGTTCGTGAGCTTCAGCAGGAGCATGTGCTCGGCGAGCCACCCCTCGTTGCGCCCCATCACGCTGGCGATGCGCAGCGCGAAGCACTTCTTGGAGAGCAGGGCATTTCCGCCGTATCCCGACCCGTACGACCAGACCTCGAGGGTCTCGGGGAAGTGCGTGATGTACTTCGTCTCGTTGCAGGGCCACGCGTCATCGCTCTGGCCGGGCGCGAGCGGCACGCCCACCGAGTGCACCGTGCGCACCCACTCACTGCCGGGCACGATGCCATCAAGCGCGGCCTGCCCCATGCGCGTCATGATGCGCATGTTCAGCACGGCGTAGGGCGAATCGGTGATCTCGATGCCGAGCTGCGTGATGGCGCCGCCGACGGGACCCATCGAGAACGGCACGACGTACATGGTGCGCCCGCGCATGGACCCGCTGAAGCGGGGCATCAGCTCGGACTTCATGTCGTCGGGGGCCATCCAATTGTTCGTGGGACCGGCGTCCGCTTCGTCGACGGAGCAGATGAACGTGCGATCCTCCACGCGAGCCACGTCATCGGGATGCGAACGGGCCAAGAAGCTTCCCGGCCGCAAGTTCTTATTGAGCGGGATCAGCGTGCCCGCTTCGACCATCTCGCCCGTGATGCGATTCCACTCGGCCTGAGATCCGTCGCACCAGACCACATCATCGGGCTGCGTGAGCTCGGCGACCTCGGCGACCCACGTGAGCACGCCCTCGTTGCTCGTGGTCGCTCCGTCGCGAACGATCTCAGCGAAGGTCAGCTCGGTCTCAATGGTCTGCGTGAGTGCCATGTCGTTCTCCTCGGAGGTCTCGCCGCCGGGCGAAGAACCGGCGACATCTCCATTCTGAGCGCCTCGTTCACCCTGCATTCATCGTTCTAGCTGGAAAATTTGCCTATTTTTGACATATAGTCAAGAGATGACTGCTGAGCCCTCGCCGGTGACCGCCGGATTCGACGAAGCCGAACTCGATCGCCTGATCCTCGGCAAACGCATCCGCCACTTCAGAACGCGCGCTGGGCTCACTCTGGAGCAGCTGGGCGAGCGCGTCGGGGTGGTGGCGAGTCAGCTGTCACTGATCGAGAACGGCCGCAGAGAGCCGCGGCTCGGGTTACTGCAGAGCGTCGCTCGAGAACTCGGGATCGACGCGGCCGAGTTGCTCAAGCGCGAGGCTCCGGATCGCCGCAGCACCTGGGAGGTCGAGCTCGAGCGTGCGCAGGCGGCTCCCACGTACACCCGGCTCGGTCTCCCCCATGTGCGCACGCCGCGCACGCTCCCCGACGATACGTTGGAAGCCCTGGTCGGCCTGCACCGCGAACTGGCTCGGCGATCCCGCGCTGCGGCAACCACCTCTGAGGAGGCTCGACGCGCCAATACCGCGATCCGCATGAAGATGCAGGCGCGCGACAATTACATTCAGGACATCGAGCTCGTCGCCTCGGATCTCATGCGGCGCATCGGTCACACGATGGGCGCGGTGACCCATCGCGAAGTCGCCATGCTCGCAGAGCTGCTCGGTTTCGGGCTCATCTTCGTCGACGACCTGCCGTCGAATACCCGGAGCATCACCGATCTCGAGAACGGGCGCATCTATTTGCCACCGGCTTCGATTCCGGGTGGACACGGATTGCGTTCACTGGCGCTGCAGGCGATGGCGCACCGCGTGCTCGGACACTCCGAGCCGGCAAGTTACGCCGAATTTCTCGAACAGCGCCTGCAGATCAACTACTTCGCAGCCGCATGCCTGATTCCCGAGGCGGGCGCTGTGGAGTTCTTGCAGCAGGCCAAGCGCAACCGCAACCTCGCGATCGAGGACTTCAGGGACGCTTTCGGCGTGACGCACGAGGCCGCTTCGCACCGGTTCACGAACCTCGCCACGCAGCATCTCGGCCTTCGCGCGCACCACTATCGTGCGGATGGCGCCGGAGCGATCGTGCGCGGGTACCAGAACGACGGGTTGCCGTACCCGGCGGACGACACCGGATCGATCGAGGGTGAAGTGCTCTGCCACAAGTGGGGCGGTCGCACGTCGTTCAACCGCACGAACCGCACGAGCGAGTTCTATCAGTACACCGACACCCCGGCCGGAACCTTCTGGTCGAGCGTGCAGACCGGTGACGCCGAGCAGGGTCCGTTCGCCATCGCCTGTGGTGTCGCATTCGACGATGCCAAGTGGTTCCGCGGGCGAGATACGACTGAGCGCCAGGTATCCACGTGTCCGGATCCGGCGTGCTGCCGCACGCCCCGACCAGAACTTCTCGCGCGCTGGGAGGGCAAGGCGTGGCCGAGCGCCCGCATGCACGCTCACGTGTTGTCTCCGCTGCCGACGGGAACCTTCCCGGGCGTGGACGACACGGAGATGTACCAGTTCCTCGCGAAGCATGCGCCGGAGAATTAGGACGAAAGCTGAGCTTTCGTCTTCTCCGGCGCGGGCCCCACAGAGCCCGGAAGCTTAGAGCGAAAGCAGCGCTTTCGCCGCTTCCGGCGCGGGCCCTACAGGGCCCGGAGAATTAGGACGAAAACTGAGCTTTCGTCTTTTCCGGCGCGGGCCCTACAGGGCCCGGAGGCGCCGGCTTCTTGATGAACCTCCACGAAAGTGCAGTTCTCGCCCGGTAAGCGCACACTTTTGGCGGTTCGTTAGGTTCGTCCGGTCGTCCGGTGCCGCGCGCGAGCACAGCACCTCACGCCTCCAACGCGAGAACCCCCGCAGCCGAAGCTGCGAGGGTTCTCATTGCGGAGCTCTCTCGATCAGGCCTTGGGGCGCGATGCGAACTCTTCGAAGATCTCGCGCGGCTGCTGCACGGCTTCGATGTTCACGGCGTCGCGACCGAGGAAGAAGTGGCCGACCCATCCGCCGAATACGCGCCACTTGCGCTCCCATGAGGGGATCGCGAGGCCGTGGTAGAAGCGGTGGGCGAGCCAGGCGAAGTAGCCCTTGAGCGCGAACTTGCCCGACTGGAAGACGCCGGTGTTGACGCCGAGACCGGCGACCGCACCCATGTTCTTGTGGTTGTACTCGGCGATGCCCTCGCCGCGCAGATCGGCGACGATGTTCTTCGCGAGCAGCTTGCCCTGGCGAACAGCGTGCTGCGCGTTGGGAACGCAGAAGCCGCCGGGGCCGGGCGTGGCGGAGATGTCGGGGGTCTGCGAGGTATCGCCCGCGGTCCACGCACCGTTGAGCGCGACGCCGTCTTCGGTCGTGATGCGCAGCGACGGGCTGCCGATGACGTGCCCGCGGGGGCCGATCGGCAGATCCGTTCCGCGCAGGAACGGGCGAGGCATGACACCGGCGGTCCAGACGATGAGGTCGGACTCGTAGTTCTCCCCGGTCGACAGCTCGATCTTGCCGTCGAGAGCCGAGGCGAGCTGCGTATCGAGGTGGATCTGCACCCCGCGACGCGTCTGATCCTTGACGACCCAGTCGGCGGTCTCCTGCGACACCTCGGGCATGATCCGCCCCATGGCCTCGACCAGGTGGAACACCGTCTCGTCGAACGCGATCTCGGGGTAGCGACGCAGCAGCGCTGTCGCAAACGACCGGAGCTCGGAGATCGTCTCGATGCCCGCAAAACCGCCGCCCACGACGGTGACCGTCAGGAGCCGGGCGCGTTCAGCCGAGCCCTTCGGCAGAGAAGCCGCGCGCTCGAAGTTGCCGACGAGGCGATCGCGCACCGCGACGGCCTCCTCGATAGTCTTCATGCCGATCGCGTTGTCGGCAATGCCGGCGATCGGGAAGGTGCGAGAGACCGAACCGGTCGTCACCACGATGTGATCGTAGGCGAACTCGAACGCCTCGCCCACGTTCGGCGTGACGGTGACGCTCTTGGTGGCGTGCGAGATCGCGGTCACCTTGCCGGCGATGTTCGCCGTGCGCTCGAGGTGACGACGTCGCGCCACGACCGCGTGGCGCGGCTCGATCGAACCCGAGGCGACCTCGGGAAGGAACGGCAGGTACGCCATGTACGGGAGCGGATCGACGATCGTGACCTCGGCCTCACCCGCGCGGAGCAGCTTCTCGAGCTTCCATGCGGTGTAGAAGCCGGCATAGCCGCCACCAACGATCAGAATCTTCTTCGCCACGAAGCGATCTCCTTGCAGCAATCAGGGACGGGCCCGCTTTACGGGCACAGAAAATGGCGGGCGAAACACCCGTACTCCCAGCTTACCGCGTTTTCCCAGCTCCAAAGTACGCCCGTGTGCGGGTCAGCGCTGCCAGCCGCTGCGCTCGAGTGCGAGATCGCCGATGGGATTGACGCCGGGGCCGGCCGCGAGCGCGTGCCCCATGAGCGCGTGCAGGCACTTCACGCGCGTCGGCATGCCACCCGAACTCACGCCAGCGACTTCCGGCACCTCGCCAATGCTGTCGCGATCCGCGATGAACTGCTCATGCGCGCGCTGGTACTGCTCGCGCACCGCCTCGTCTGCAGCGAGCAGCTCGTTGAACTCGTTCATCACGCCCGCAGCCTCGAGGCGCGACGCCGCTGCGACGGCCTCCGGGTGGCACAAGTAGTAGAACGTGGGAAACGGAGAGCCGTCGGGAAGCCGGGGCGCCGTCGCGACAACGGCGGGGCTGCCGTCGGAGGCGCGTGCCGCGATACCCACGACTCCACGCGCTTCACGACCGAGCTGCTCGGTCACCGCCGCAATATCAGCTGCGGTCGGTTCGGGGTAGGGCGGGCGGCTCATTGCGGTGTCTCCTCGACGGGGTTCTGGGGCGACGCGGGATCGACCGGGTCGGTCTCGGGGTCGGTGGCATCGGGTGCGGTATCGCTCGGCGCACTCGCGGGGTCGGTCGGCGGCGCGTCGGTCGTGCCCGCACTGAGGAACGAGGCGGAGAGGCTGCGCGCCCAATTGCTCGGAATTCGCGAGAGCTCGGGATCCGGCTCCTCGTCGGACTCGATCGGCATGACGATGTCGTCGATCACGTTCACCTGGGTTTCCCCAGGCATCACGTAGAACAGCCGATCGCGTGCCTGCGAGCGCACGTACACGGGATCCTTCCACTTCGCGCGCTCGGCGTCGATCTCGTTGACCGCCTCCTGGCTCTGCCGCACGCTCTCGCGCAGCTCGGCGATTTCGCGCCGCTGCTGCACGAACGTCGAGAGGCTCGGGCTCACGATGACGATGCCGGCGAGCACCAGCACGACGACGACCACGGTGAAGCCGCTGAACCGCAGGCTCGAGGCCCAGGTTCCGACATCATCGATCCAGCGCTTCACCGTGTCGTCGTCTCTGCGTGATGGCGGGTTACGCGGCGGAGCGCGGGAACGCCCCGCGACCGGCGTACTTCGCCGCGCCGCCGAGCTCTTCCTCAATGCGCAGCAGCTGGTTGTACTTCGCGACGCGCTCGGATCGCGCGGGTGCACCGGTCTTGATCTGACCGCAGTCGGTGGCGACGGCGAGGTCGGCGATGGTCACGTCTTCGGTCTCACCCGAGCGATGCGACAGGATCGCCGTGTACCCCGAGCGCTGCGCGAGCTGCACGGCGTCGAGTGTCTCGGTGAGCGTGCCGATCTGGTTCACCTTGACGAGCAGCGAATTCGCCGCCCCCTGTGCGATACCGTCGGCAAGACGCTCCGGGTTCGTGACGAAGAGGTCGTCTCCCACGAGCTGCACGCGATCGCCGAGCTCGTCGGTGAGGTGCTTCCACCCCTCCCAGTCGTCTTCGGCGAGCGGGTCCTCGATCGAGACCAGCGGATACCGGTCGAGCAGGTCGGCGTAGTACGCCGACATCTCAGCGGCGGTGCGCTGCTGACCTTCGAACTTGTAGACGCCGTTCTCGAAGAACTCGGTCGACGCCACATCGAGTGCGACTGCGACGTCACGGCCCGGCTCGAGCCCAGCGCGCTTGATGGCCTCGACGATCAGGTCGAGCGCGGCCGCGTTGTGCGGCAGGTCAGGAGCGAATCCGCCCTCGTCGCCGAGCGCCGTCGCCAATCCCTGCTCCTTGAGCAGCGCCTTCAGCGCGTGATACACCTCGACGCCCCAGCGCAGGCCTTCGGAGAAGGTCTCGGCGCCGAGTGGCACCGCCATGAATTCCTGGATGTCGACGCCCGTGTCTGCGTGCGCACCACCGTTGATGATGTTCATGAGCGGCACGGGAAGCGTGCTCGCATTCGGCCCGCCGAGGTAGCGGTACAGGGGCAGCTCGGCTGCAGAAGCTGCGGCGTGCGCTACCGCGAGGCTGACACCGAGGATCGCATTCGCTCCGACGCGCTCCTTGTTCGGCGTGCCGTCGACCTCTTTCAGCGTCTCGTCGATGATGCGCTGATCATCGGCCGCGAAGCCCTCGATCGCCGGGGCCAGCTCGTCGAAGACGGCATCGACTGCGCGGGTGACGCCCTTGCCGAGGTAGCGGTCTTCGCCATCGCGAAGCTCGTACGCTTCGAACGCTCCGGTTGATGCTCCCGATGGAACCGCTGCGCGGCCCACCGAATCGTCGGTCAGGCCCACCTCGACCTCGACGGTCGGGTTGCCACGCGAATCGAGAATCTCTCGGGCGATCACTGCGTCGATAAATGCCACTATGCGCTCCTTGAAGGGGTCGGATGCCGGGTGAAGCAAAGGGTGCGGTGGGCGGGCCCACCGCACCCCAGTCTAGGGCACCGGCACGCTACGATTCCGGCTGGCCGATGGTCTTCGCGAGGCGCCTACGCGACGTCGGTGGGAGACCTCGCGTCGGTGCGACGGCAACCCAGCCTTCGATCTCACCGAGGCCAATCCACGCACCGAGCACCACCGTTCGACGCGATCCGATCGTCTTACTCGGCGAGGTCGCGAAATTCCAGCGCGTCGGGATCCGACACCCCGGCACGCACATTCGCCACGCGCGAGAAGCCTTCCTGGGCGACACGGGCGAGCAGCGTCTTCATGTTCTTCTGCCGCTTCTCGAGGCGCACGCGGTGACCGCGATCGACGAGCGCGCGCTTCAGCTCGAGCAGATCAGCCAGCGCGACGTCGGCGTCGGCGATCAGCGCCACCGATTCCGGGCCCGTCGACTCAGGCAGCGCGAGCAGATCGACGACGCGTTCGAACCCGATCGAGAACCCGACGGCCGGCACGTCCTGCCCCAGGAAGCGGCCGACCATGCCGTCGTAGCGGCCGCCGCCGCCGACCGAGCTGCCCGATCCCGGATGCGCCACCTCGAAGATGGTTCCGGTGTAGTAGCCCATGCCGCGCACGAGCGTCGGGTCGAAGCGCACAGAGACGCCCGCGGGCAGGCCTCCCTCGAGCGCGTCGCCGAGGGCCGCGAGATTGGCGACGCCGTCTGCTGCGGCTCCTTCTGGAAGCACGCCTGCGATCGCTTCGCGCGTCAACGGAATACCGGTGCCCAGGCCGTCCGCACCGAGCGCGGGTTCGACCGCCGCGAGTACCTCCCCGATGCGGTCAGCGGCTGCGGAATCGATCGCGCGCAGCTCGTCGACGACGCCGCTCGCGCCGATCTTGTCGAGCTTGTCGATGATGATCAGCGCACGGTCGTGCGTCTCGGCGGCGAAGCCGCAGTGCGTGAGCAGACCGAAGAGGATCCGCCGATCGTTCACGCGGATGACGCAGCCGGCGAGACCGAGCGCTGCGAGCGCCTGCGAGGTCGCCGTGATGAGTTCGATCTCCGCGAGCAGCCCCGCTTCCCCGATGATGTCGATGTCGGCCTGCACGAACTGGCGGTAGCGGCCCTTCTGCGGGCGCTCGGCGCGCCAGACCGGCGCGATCTGGATGGAGCGGAACACCGGAGGCAGCTCAGCGCGGTGCGTCGCGAAGAACCGCGTGAGCGGCACGGTGAGGTCGAAGCGCAGCCCCAGGTCGGCGAGCTGCTCAGCATCGCCGGACTCGGCGGCTGCGGCGAGCGCCTCAGGCCGAATGCCGCGCTTCAAGATGGAAAAGCTCAGCTTCTCGTTGTCGCCGCCGAGCCCGGCGTGCAGCCGTGCGTAGTCCTCGACCACCGGCGTCTCGATCTCATCGAAACCGTGCGAGCGGTAGACGCTCCTGATGATCCCGAGCGCGTGCTCGCGACGCGCCTTGTCGGCGGGAAGAAAATCGCGCATGCCGCGCGGCGGGTTCACGGGTTGGGCCATGGTTCACCATTCTTCCACGGCTCGCACCCGCTCGCCCGCCGCCCTCGGCTGTGCTCATGCTTAGTGTTGCACGGGCGGCTCGGCGCCGTAGCCGGTCAGCGCGCGCACTTCCATCTCGGCTGCCAGCCGCTGCGACTCGCGACGCGAGCTCGTCACGGAGCCGAGCCAGCCGAGCAGGAAACCGAGCGGGATCGATACGATGCCCGGGTTCTTCAAGGGGAAGATCGCGAAGTCCACTCCCGCGCCGAGCATGGCGGTCTCATCGCCCGACACGACGGGCGAGAGCGCGATGAGCACGACTGCCGAGAGCAGCCCGCCGACCATCGACCACACCGCTCCGCGCGTGGTGAACCTCGACCAGAAGAGCGAGTACAGAATCGTTGGGAGGTTGGCCGATGCGGCGACCGCGAAGGCCAACGCGACGAGGAAGGCGACGTTCTGGCCCTGCACGCCGATTCCGCCGAGGATCGCCGCGGCGCCGATCACGAGCGTCGTGATCCGGGCGACCTTCACCTCTTGCGTGGCCGAAGCACGGCCCTTCTTGAGCACGCTGTTGTAGATGTCGTGCGCGAACGAGGCCGACGCAGTGATCGTGAGGCCGGCGACGACGGCGAGGATCGTCGCGAAGGCAACGGCCGAGATGAAGCCGAGCAGCACAGGGCCGCCGAGTTCTGCCGCGAGCAGCGGCGCAGCGGAGTTCTGGCCGCCCGGTGCGTCGGCGATGGTCTGCGGCCCGACGAGCGCGCCCGCGCCGTAGCCGAGCACCAGCGTGAACAGGTAGAAGATGCCGATCAGCCAGATCGCCCAGACGACCGACTTTCGCGCGTCCTTCGCCGTGGGTACCGTGTAGAAGCGCATGAGCACGTGCGGGAGGCCGGCGGTGCCGAGCACCAGGGCGAGTGCGAGTGACACGAAGTCGATGGGGTTCGAGCCGTATTGCAGACCGGGCGCGAGAATCGCGGCGCCGTTCGAGTTCTCCGGGTGCTGCACCGCGGCGTCGAGCACGGCGGCGAAGTTGAAACCCTTCAGCGCGAGCACCCAGATCGTCATCGCGGCAGCCCCGGCGATGAGCAGCACGGCTTTGATGATCTGCACCCAAGTGGTGCCCTTCATCCCGCCGATGAGTACGTAGCAGATCATGACGACCCCGACGACGGCGATGACGAGCGACTGCCCCAACCCGTCATCGACCCCGAGCAGCAGCGAGACGAGGCCGCCGGCTCCCGCCATCTGGGCGAGGAGGTAGAAGAACGACACGGCCAGCGTGGTCAGCGCCGCCGCCATGCGCACCGGGCGTTGCTGCAGCCTGAACGACAGCACATCGGCCATGGTGAACTTCGCGGTGTTGCGCATGAGCTCGGCGACGAGCAGCAGCGCCACCAGCCAGGCGACGAGGAACCCGATGGAGTAGAGAAACCCGTCGTACCCGTTGATCGCGATCGCTCCCACGATGCCGAGAAACGATGCCGCCGAGAGGTAGTCGCCGGCGATGGCGATGCCGTTCTGCCGCCCGGAGAAGGAGCGACCGCCCGCGTAGAAGTCAGCCGCGCTCTTGTTGTTGCGGCTCGCGCGAATGACGATCACCATCGTCACCGCGACGAACGCGAGGAAGATGGAGATGTTGAGCACAGGATTCTGCTCGGTCTGGGTCGCCTCGGCGTGATGGAGCATCGCGTTCATCGCGTTCCCTCCTCCTCCATCGCCTCGAGTTCGGCCCGGAGCGCCGCTGTGCGCGGGTCGAGGCGGCGGTTCGCGACGCGCACGTAGGCCATGGTGATCGCGAATGTGGTGATGAACTGTGCGAGTCCGAACCACAGGCCGACATTCAGGCCGAGCATGGGCGTCGCCATGAGATCGTGCGCATACGCGGCGAGCACCACGTACAGCAAGAACCAGAGCATGAAGGCCACCGCCAACGGAAATACGAAGCTCCGAAAGCGGTGCTTCAGTTCTCGGAACTCGGGTCGGGCCTGGAATGCGACGTAATCGACGGAATCCCACTGCTTTTCTGGCGTGGGTACTGGTTCGGTCACTCGTTTCTCCCTTGAATTCAAGCGTCCTCGGCGCAATGTTGCGACGACTCATGCTGATCCTAGAAAGCCGGTGTTAGCGTGAGCTACCTCCGAAAGTGGGTAATTGCGCATGCAGCGGGCGGCAGAGGATCACGTGCAGAGCATCTTGAGCGATGCGGTCTCCGAGTTCGCCAGAACGACGCGCTTCGCTGTGGCGTTCGGCGGTCTCGAGCGTGCGGGAGACGCCATCGTCACCGCCGTTTCGGGCTTGGAGCACGGTTCGCTCGAGGGGCTGCTCGTGCGGGGCGACCGCGGCCTCGGCGGGCGCGCGCTGCGAGAGGGCCGACCCCGAATCGCCGTGAACTACGTGCGCAGTCGACAGATCACCCACGAGTACGACGCGTACGTCGTCGACGAAGGAATCATCGGACTCTTCGCGGTGCCCGTGCTCGTGGATGGGGCCGCCCGGGCGGTACTGTACGGCGGCACCCGCGAGCCCGGGATGCCCGGAAATGGATTCGTGCGGGCGGCGGGCGGCATCGTTCGAGATCTCGCGCACGAGCTGCGCGTCGAGTTCGAGGTTGCGCGTCGGCTCGAGGCGCGACGCAGCGAAACCGAGTCGCTCCGGTCATCGGCGCAGCTTCCGGCTCCGGCCATCGAGGTACTGCGCAATGTCCATGCCGGGGTGCGCGGCGCGCTCGCCGAGGCATCCTCCCCCGCACTGCGCGGGCGGCTGAGCGGCATCGAGCGTCGGCTCACCGATTTCTCCGCACCGTCGGCCCTGTCGAGCAGCATTGCCGAAGCGGCGCGTCCGGTGCGGCTCTCCCCCAGGGAGATCGACACGCTCGCGCAGGTCGCGCTCGGGGCGACGAACGCTGAGATCGGCGAGTGCCTCGGCCTCACCGAGAACACGGTGAAGAGCTACCTCAACGCCGCGATGACGAAACTCGATGCGTCCACGCGCCATGCGGCTGTTTCGCGCGCCCGCGCGCTCGGCCTGCTCGTATGACGCGCTGCCTGTGCCCGGCTCGCCGGTACCTCACCCGCCGCTGTGCAGCACACGCGCGGTCAGGCGATCGACGGCGAGGCGCAGGGCGCGATCGGGATCCACGCCGGCTCGATTCGCCCGCATCAGCATTGCGAGCATCGCGTCACCGATCCCGAACTCCGCGAGCCGCTGCTCGTCGGGGCCGATGAGCGCCGCGAGCGGGTCCTCGGGGTAGGCATCGCCCGCCCCAGGATCGATGAACCCCGCACGCTTCAAGCGCTCGATGACCTTCGCAGCGCGGGCGAGCGTCGGCATGCCGGCGGGAATCCCCTCGAGTGGGCCGCGCGACCCGCGCTCCTCCCCCGCCGCGTCTTCCTTGAGGCGCTCCCACTCGGCGTGCAGTTCTTCCACGGTCATGTGTCCGCGATCCCCGAAGACGTGCGGGTGCCGGTTCACGAGCTTGTCGTTGAGCGCAGTGGCGATGCTCTCGAAGTCGTAGCCCTCGACGTCGCGCTCTGCAATCGCTGCGTGGAACAGCACCTGATACAGCACGTCGCCGAGTTCCGACTGCACCTCCGCAGCGGGAAGCTCGCGCTCGACCGCGTCGATGAGCTCGGCGGTCTCCTCGACGAGGAACTGCGTCAGCGACTCGTGCGTCTGCGCCTCGTGCCAGGCGCAGCCTCCCGGGGCGACGAGTCGGCGCACCGTCTCCATCAGAGCATCGAACGGACGTGGGTCACCGGCTGCGTCGGTCCTCATGCTCACCCACTCTATCTGGCGCCGCCACCCTGAAAGGTGCCTGATTGCCTGGTTCGGCCCTGGGACTACCAGCTGGGCAATCGACGCATACTAGGGGGAAACTTTCATGACGGAAACGAAGTCGCTGTTCAAGGTCGCCGGCATTTTCGGTGCTGCGGCGCTGACACTCAGCCTGGCTTCCTGCTCGGGCGGGCAGAGCGTCGCAGACGCGTGCAACATCGCGAACTCCACGGTGAACGAGGCGACCGGCGACCTGCAGAGCGTGCTCTCAGACGCGACGTCGGGTGAGGGCGATCTGAGCGCCGCATTCGACCCCATCACCGAAGCACTCGAGGATGCGCAGTCGGAGGTCACGAACGAAGAGGTCTCGACGGCACTCGCGAGCTTCACCGACGAGCTCTCCGCAATGAGCGGCACGCTCGAGGGCTACGAGATCCCCGATGCGAGCAGCATCGATCCCGCTGACCCCGAGGCGATGGACAAGCTCGACCAGATGCAGGCAGAGGCCGAGGAGATGACCACCAAGCTCCAGGAGCAGTCGACGTCTCTCACCGAGGCCGGGCAGAACCTGCAGGACATCTGCACCGCTGGCTGATCTGCTGTGAAGCACGAAGGCCTCGCACCGACTGGTGCGAGGCCTTCGTCATTGCCGGATCGCGTCGGGCGCGGCCGGCTCAGGCCGGCGGCTGCGGATCCTCCTCGAGCAGGGTCGACAGTACACGACCCGTCCATGCCACGATGTCTCCCTCGTCGCCCACGTGCTTCTGCCCGACACCGGCGAGCGGACTGCGCGATGAAGCCGTGCCACCGGGGAGGGGAATCTGCAGGCTCTTCGACGCCTCGACGTACCGGGAGCCCGGATACATGCGGTTCATGCGCATGCGACGGGAGTCGAGCAGCTCGACCGGCTCGATACGGAGCGCGGGGCCCGCAGCGACGAGCTTGGCGAGACCGAGTCGCGATGCCCGACGCCGGAGCGCGGAGACGGCCGCGAGTCGCTCCACCTCGACGGGAGGCGCCCCGTAGCGGTCGGTGAGCTCTTCGAGCACCAGCGTCACGTGATCAGCGGGGGCCTGCGGGTGCGACGCCGCCGAGAACTTCTGGTACGCCTCGAGCCGCAGCCGCTCGCTCTCCACGTACTCCTCGGGAATGTGAGCATCGACGGGGAGCTCGAGCACGAGCTCAGTGGTCCCTGCGACCTCCTCGCCCTTGAACGTGCTGACGGCCTCGCCGATCATGCGAAGATACAGGTCGAAGCCGACGCCTGCGATATGACCGGACTGCTCACCGCCGAGCAGATTGCCGGCTCCGCGCAGTTCGAGATCTTTCAGCGCGACCTGCATTCCGGAGCCGAGTTCGTTGTTCGTCGCCAGCGTGTCCAGGCGCTCATGCGCGTGCTCGGTGAGCGGCTTGTCGGGATCGTAGAGGAAGTAGGCGTAGGCTCGCTCCCGGCTGCGACCGACGCGCCCGCGCAGCTGGTGCAGCTGACTCAAACCGTACTTGTCGGCGCTGTCGATGATGATGGTGTTCGCGTTCGCGATATCGAGACCGGTCTCGATGATCGTCGTCGAGACGAGCACGTCGAACTTGCGCTCCCAGAAGTCTTGCACCACCTGTTCGAGCTGGTGCTCGCCGAGCTTGCCGTGCGCGACCGCGACCCGCGCCTCGGGCACGAGCTCGGCGATCTGATTCGCGATCCTCGTGATCGACTGCACGCGGTTGTGCACGAAGAACACCTGCCCCTCGCGCAGCAGTTCGCGACGAATTGCTGCGGTGATCTGCTTGTCGCTGCGCGGCCCGACGAACGTGAGAATCGGGTGACGGTCTTCGGGCGCGGTGGCGAGTGTCGACATCTCGCGGATTCCGGTGACGGCCATTTCGAGTGTGCGCGGAATCGGCGTCGCGCTCATCGCGAGAATATCGACATTCGTCTTGAGCTTCTTCAGCGAGTCCTTGTGCTCCACGCCGAACCGCTGCTCCTCATCGATGATGACGAGCCCGAGATCTTTGTAGTGCACGTTCTCGGAGAGCAGCCGATGCGTGCCGATGACCACGTCGACGGTGCCTGCCGCGAGACCCTCGAGCGTGTCTCGCGATTCCTTGTCGGACTGGAATCGGCTGAGCGGCCGCAGGCGCACCGGGAACCCGGCGAACCGGTTCTGAAACGTCTCGAGGTGCTGCGTCACGAGCAGCGTCGTGGGGACGAGGATCGCGACCTGCTTGCCGTCTTGCACGGCTTTGAAGGCCGCACGCACGGCGACCTCGGTCTTGCCGAATCCAACGTCGCCGGCGATGAGGCGATCCATGGGAATCGTGCGCTCCATGTCGCGCTTGACCTCGTCGATCGTGGTGAGCTGATCGAGCGTCTCCGGGTGCGGGAATGCCTCTTCGAGCTCGTGCTGCCACGGCGTATCCGAGGAGAATGCGAAGCCCTTCGATGCCACGCGCGCCGAGTAGAGCTTCACGAGTTCGACGGCGATGTCGCGCACGGCCTTGCGGGCCTTCTTCTTGGCGGTCGCCCAGTCACTGCCGCCCATCTTCGAGAGGGTCGGCGCTTCGCCGCCGACGTACCGCGAGAGCTGGTCCAGCTGGTCGGTGGGCACGTAGAGCTTGTCGCGCGGCATCCCCCGCTTCGTCGAGGAATACTCGAGCACGAGATACTCGCGCAGCGCCTTCGTCGCGTCGCGACCGACTCCCGTGGGCACCATGCGCTGGGTGAGCTCGACGAACTGGCCGATGCCGTGCGTCTCATGAACGACGTAATCGCCGGCGACGAGCTTCAACGGGTCGACGACGTTCTTGCCGCGACGCTTCGCGAGCTTCTGGCCGGAGGCGGCTTGCGAACCCGCCGATCGACCGAAGAATTCGGCCTCCGTCGCCAGGAGCAGACTCGCCTCGGTGCTCTCGAACCCCGACCAGGCGGTGCCCGTGACGAGGTACACGATTCCGTCTTCCCAGACCTCGGGGAGCTCATCCACGATGCGCGCCGCGGCGCCGGCGTCGGAGAGCACGTCGCGGGCGCGCTCGACGAGACCGATGCCCTGCGCCGAGACCACCGCATGCCAGCCATCGCGCAGGCGTTCCCCGATCAACCGAATCGCCGCGCCGGTCGCATCTCCGGCCTGCGCCGGCTTGGGGAACGCCCCGCCCGGCACCGCGACCACGGCAGGATCGCCCGGCCTTCCCGCGTCGATGCCGTCAGCGCCGGGAACCGCGTCGTCTCGCACGAAGTTCGACACCGACCACCACGGTCTCCCCTGCGACACCGCACGCAGCTCACCGAGGGCCAGCATCCCGCTGTCTTCGACCGGTACGGGCGCGTCGGCCCCCGCGGTCGCCGCCTGCCACGCCGCCTCGAGGAACTCCCGGTTCGTGTCGGCAAGGCTCACTGCGCGGCTCGCAACGCGCTCGGGCGACGCGACGAGCACGGCTCCACCGTCGGGAAGCAGCGCGGTGATCGGCGCGAGACCGGGAACGAGCTGGGGCAACAGGCTTTCCATGCCTTCGACGGCAATGCCCTGGCTCATCTTCTCGAGCAGTGACCCGAGCGCCGGGAAGCGCGGCAGAAGTTCCGCGGCGCGCTCGCGCACCTCGTCGGTGAGCAGGAGTTCGCGCGCCGGCCAGAGCTCGATCGCATCGAGCGGGTCACCTGCGCTGCGCTGATCGGATACGGCGAAGCGCTTGATCTGGTCGATCTCGTCGCCGAAGAAATCGACGCGCACGGCCTGATCCGCAGTCGGCGGGAAGACGTCGAGAATGCCGCCGCGCACCGCGAATTCGCCGCGTCGCGTCACCATGTCGACACGCGTGTAGGCGTACTCGACGAGGCGCCGCGCGATCGTCTCGAGACCATGCGTGTCGCGCTCGGCTGCGAGCACGATGGGTTCTGCCGAAGCGGCGTGCGGAGACACGGGCTGCAGCGCGGCGCGAACAGAAGCCACCATGACGAGCGGGGCCTCGCCATCGTACTCGCGGAGCAGCCGCAGTGACTCTGCGCGGCGCCCGACCGTCTCTGCGCTCGGGCTCAGCCGCTCGTGCGGCAGCGTCTCCCACGCGGGGAACTCGGTGGTGACGGCCTCCGGCAGCAATGACGCGAGTGCGGTGCGGAGCGCGTCGGCCTCGCGGCTCGTCGCTGCGATGACGAGCAGAGCTCCGCGATCCCCGGCAGCGCGTCGTCTGCGGAGGAGCCCGGCGATGAGGGGCGCCCGCAGGCCCTCGACTACCGAGAACTCTGCATCCTGGGCGCTCGCATCGAGTGCAGCGGCGAAAGACGGCGATGACTCGAGCAGCCGGTCGAGCCCGCGCAGCGTCACTGGGCGCTCCTGCCGTGGAAACGCTGCTGCGCAGCGAGCAGCCCCTCGTCGACGAGGCATTCGGCTGCGTCTGCAGCGTCTTCGAGGAGCACCGGCAGCGTGCTGCGCTCAGCGGAGGCGAAGGGCTTCAGCACGAAATCAGCGGGATCCTGCTGGCCCGGGGGGCGCCCGATGCCGATGCGCACGCGCAAGAAGCCCGGGGTGTCGAGTGCTTTGGCAATGTCTCGCAGGCCGTTGTGCCCTCCATGGCCGCCGCCCTGCTTCAGCTTCACGGCGTCGAACGGCAGGTCGAGCTCGTCATGGAGCACGATGACGCGCTCGGCCGGCACCGCGAAGTACTTCGCGAGTGCCGAGGTCGGCCCGCCCGACGTGTTCATGTACCCGTTCGACTTCGCGAGAATGAGCTTCGGCCCGCCCGCACGCAGGCGCCCCTCGGCGACGCGCGCACCCGCGCGATGGGACGAGAAGCGGCCGCCGATGCGGTTCGCGAGCACGTCGAGCGCCATCTGCCCGACGTTGTGTCGCGTCGCCTCGTACTTCGCGCCCGGGTTGCCCAGACCGACGATGAGCCAGGTGTCATCCGACACGGGATCCTCCGCTTTCTTCCGCTTCCACCACACCATCAGTTCCCCCTTCGGCGTCCATCATCGCAGCCGCCGCAGACACTCGCCCGAACAGACGAACGGCCCGTCGGCCGGCGACGCATCGCCGAGCCGACGGGCCCGTAATCGTGTGGAGGTTACTCCGCAGCCTCTGCGGTCTCGTCCTCGTCCTCGGCAGCGCCGCGCGGCACGACGATGTTCACGACGAGCTGCTGGGGATCGCCGAGGAGCGTCGCGCCCTCGGGCAGGGCGATGTCGCCCGCGTGGATCTGGGCGCCCTCTTCGAGCCCCTCGACGCTGACCTCGACGCTGTCGGGGATCGACGCAGCCGGAGCGCTCAGGTGCAGGCTGTTGAGCTCCTGCAGAGCGTTCGTGCCGGAGAAGGACTCGCCGGTGACGTGCACGCGCACCTCGACCTCGACGGTCTCGCCCTGCTGGATCACGATCAGGTCGATGTGCTCGATGATCTGGCGCACCGGATCCTTCTGCACATCCTTGACGAGCACGAGCTGCTTCTTGCCCGCGATGTCGAGCTCGATGAGCGCGTTCGCATGACGGATGATCAGGCTGAGCGGGTGCGTGTCGACCGACACGTGGATCGGATCGGAACCGTGGCCGTACACGACTGCCGGGGTCTGACCGGCGGCGCGGAGCTTGCGCGCCGCTCCCTTGCCGAAGCTCTCGCGTGCGTGGCCGACGAGCTGACTGGTCTCGCTCATAGTGATTTCTCCTTGCGGGCTCTCGCCCAATGAGGGCGGTCTGGCCGCCGGATTGGTGTCTCGCACTTGCGCTATTCACGCAGCAAGATGGCCCGCTGAGGCAGTCCGTCCCGCGTCGATCACGGGCTCGCAGGCCCCTCGCCGAAGTACAGCCTCCGAGTTTACACCATCCGCGAGGAGGCGTTGCGCCCGTGGATCCGCGCAGACAGAGTCGTCGCTGCGGCGTGCACCTCGGCGGCGAGCGCTGCGGCGACCTCGGTCTCGACCGCTCCCTCCGGGTACGTCACCGCGATCGCCGCGACGGGCCACCCCCGGTGATCCGGAACCGCCACACCGATCGACGACAATCCTGCAGTGACCGAGCCCTCTTCGAGCGCGTAGCCACGGGTGCGCGTCGCGTCGAGCACGCTCCGCAATCGCGAATAGCGGTCGATGCCATCGGGGTCGTCGTGTCGGTGCACGAATGCATCGCGGTCGGGGAAGAGCGCGCGCACCTGGGCTTTCGGGAGCGCGGCGAGAATCGCTCGGCCACTCGCGGTCGCCTGCATGGGCAGCCGCACGTCGACGTCCGTCACCAGCGGCGGCGACCCGGGAGCGCGCTCCTCGACGACGTAGAGCACGTCGCGCCCGTGCGGCACGGCCAGATGCCCGCTGAGGCGCACGCGATCGACGAGTGCGGCGAGGAGCGGCCGTCCGATCCTCGCGAGGGGTTCCTGGCGCGCATACGCCGAGCTCAGCTCGACCGCCGCGATGCCGAGACCGAAGCGCCGCTCCTCTGGCAGATGCATCACGAAGCCGTGCTCCTGCAGCGTGTCGAGCAGGTGGTACACCGTCGAGCGCGGCAGGTCGAGCCTGCTCGCGATCATGCTTGCGGCGAGCGGGCCGCGGGAGCCGGCGAGCAGGCTCAGAATCCGCAGCGTCTGGTCGGCCGCCGGAACCTTCGGGGTGCTCACCCTGCGCAGCCTATCCGCTCGATGCCTCGTACGGCTCAGTCGAGCGGCGCGCCCAGCGCCTTCGTGAGCGCGGCGGTGACGGAGCCGCTCACGATCAGGTCGTTCGCGGCCGCGATCGTCGGCGAGAGGAAGGTGTCGGTCTCGGGCGCGGGAATGCGGGTGCGGAAGAGTTCGTGGATCGCTGCCGTCGCAGGCGCAGGATCGCCGAATCCTTCTGCCGCCCGGAAGTCGAGGGCTCGCGTCGCGGCAAGCAGTTCGATGCCGAGCACGCGTGCGAGGCCGTCGATGGAGCGGCGCAGCTTGCGCCCGGCGGCCCACCCCATCGAGACGTGATCCTCCTGCATCGCCGAAGACGGTATCGAATCGACCGATGCCGGAGCCGCGAGACGCTTGAGCTCCGAGACGATCCCCGCAGCCGTGTACTGCGCGATCATGAGCCCGGAGTCGAGACCCGCGTCGGCCGCCAGAAACGGTGGCAGCCCGTGGTTCCGCGCCACATCCAAGAAGCGATCGGTGCGCCGCTCGGAGATGCTCGCGACATCTGCCACGGCGATGGCGAGGAAATCGAGCACGTACCCGACGGGAGCGCCGTGGAAGTTGCCGTTGGATTCGACGCGCCCATCGGGCAGAACGACGGGATTGTCGATCGCGGAGACGAGTTCGATACTTGCGACGCGGGCTGCATGCGCGGCGGTATCGCGAGCGGCGCCGTGCACCTGCGGTGCGCACCTCAGCGAGTACGCGTCTTGCACTCGGGTGAACTCGCCCTCGCGCGGTCGCTGCACCAAGCGGGAGCCCGCGAGCACGCGCACCATGTTCGCCGCGGAGGTCGCCTGACCGGGGTGCGGGCGAAGCGCGTGCAAGTCCGCAGCGAACACCGCGTCGGTGCCCGTGAGGCCTTCGACTGAGGCGGCGGCGGCGGCGTCCGCGATCGTCAGCAGGTGGGCGAGGTCAGTGAGCGCGAGACAGAGCATTCCGAGCATGCCGTCGGTGCCGTTGATCAGCGCGAGCCCCTCCTTCTCCGCGAGCACGAGGGGCTTGATGCCCGCCTCGGCGAGCGCACGAGCGGCGGGTACCGGGGCACCCTGGGGGTCTGCCGCCGTGTGCACATCGCCTTCTCCCATCAGGGTGAGCGCGCAGTGCGCGAGCGGGCTCAGGTCTCCCGAGCACCCGAGCGAGCCGTACTCGTGCACGACCGGGGTGATCCCCGCATTCAGGATCGCGGCGTAGCTCTCGACGACCTCGAGTCGCACGCCGGTGCGGCCGCTGGCGAGGGTATTCAGCCGGAGCAGCATCAGCGCGCGCACGACCTCGCGCTCCACTTCCGATCCCGCGCCTGCGGCGTGCGATCGGATCAGGCTGCGCTGCAGCTGCTGGCGCTTCTCGACCGGGATCTGCACCTTGGCGAGCGCGCCAAAGCCCGTGGAGATTCCATAGTGCGGCCGGCTGTCGTTCGCCAGGTCCTCGATAACCTTGCGGCTCGCCTGCACGCGCTCACGGCTGACCTCGGAGATGCTGATACGGGCGTCGTGCCTGGCGACCGAGACGACGTCTGCGATGGCGAGCGGCGCGTCGCCGAGCACGACGGGTGCGGAATCTGAAGCTGTCATGCTTCGATCACACCGCATGGCGTGCCCGACGACCAGCACGCGCAGCATGCGCGTGTCTGGGATCCCGGACCGCATGGCGCATCCGGAATCCCGGACGCATTGCTCAGCGCCGGTGCTGCGCACACGCTCGGCATCACTCCAGACTGGTGTCAGCACCGCCGTTCGCGCCATGCGCCTGAGCACCTGTTCCCCGCAGCACCCGCCGACCACAAGGAGACGCCCATGACGACCGCACTGGCACACGACCCGTCTTGGCCGCGCACCGGCGGCTGGCCCTCCCCCGAGACCGGCGGCCGCATCGACCTCGCACTGATCGGCGTCCCCACCTCGCGCACCTCGCTCTCCCCGTCGAATGCCCACGAGACTCCCGCCGCGGTCCGCGAAGCCCTGCGGCGATATTCGAGCCACGCGGTGGGTCATGCCCAGCCGGGTCACCGCGGCGGCGAGGCCGAAGTGGTGCTCGATGAGGCCCTCCGCATCGTCGACGCAGGCGACTGCTCTGATCCCGACTCCGAGGCCGGCGAGCGTGCGGCGGCCGGTCTCATCGCCGCTCTCGCCGAACGGGCCGAGCTCGTCGTGGCGCTCGGGGGCGATAACGCGCTCACCGTCCCCGCCGCACTCGGCATTGCCGGAGAGCGGCTCGAGCACGCCGGCCTGATCACCTTCGACGCGCATCACGACCTCAGAGACGGACGCAGCAACGGTTCTCCCGTGCGACGCCTGATCGAAGCCGGGCTCGATCCCCACCGCATCGTGCAGATCGGCATCGCCGACTTCGCGAATTCCCGTGCGTACCGGCAGCGGGCGAAGGATCTCGGCGTGACGGTGATCCATCGAGACGAGCTTCACGACCGCCCCCTGCCCGACATCGTCGCGGAAGCCCTCGATATCGCGGGCGCGGGCGGTGGCCCGATTCACGTCGATCTCGATGTGGACGTGTGCGATCGCTCCGTCGCGCCGGGGTGCCCCGCGTCGATTCCCGGCGGCCTGCTGGCGCACGAGCTCCGCCGCGCAACGCGCCTCCTGGCGTCGGACCCGCGAGTGCGCGGCATCGACATCGCAGAGGTCGATGCGGCCGCTGACGCACCCGATGGCCGCACCGTGCGACTCGCCGCCCTCCTCGTGCTCGAAGCCGCCGCCGGACTCGCCAGACGACTCGGGCGCTGACCCGCCCCGCGCGCCACTCCGCTTCGCCCCAGCGCTGTCCCGCGTGCACGAGCTCAATGAGCGCGCCCGAAATTCCAGAATCCCGTTCAATGACGAAAGGATGTTTCTCATGACCGCACCCGATTCCGGCCTGCAGCGCGGCCTCACCGCGCGGCACATCAGGTTCATGGCGCTCGGTTCTGCAATCGGAACCGGTCTCTTCATGGGCTCCTCCGGCGCGATCCAAACCGCAGGCCCCGCAGTGATCCTCGCCTACATCATCGGAGGCGCCGCGGTCTTCATGGTGATGCGCGCACTCGGTGAGATGGTGGTGCGGCACCCCGTATCCGGCTCCTTCGGGCAGTACGCTTCGCGCTACATCCACCCGTTCGCGGGCTTTCTGGTCGGGTGGACGTTCGCCTTCGAGATGTTTCTCGTCGCGGTCTTCGACGCGACCGCGATCGGCGTCTACATGCGCTTCTGGTTTCCCGACGTGTCGCAGTGGATCTGGGTGCTCGCCGTCGTCTGCTTCATCGCCGCGATCAACCTCATCGGCGTCAAGGTCTTCGGAGAACTCGAATTCTGGTTCGCCCTCATCAAGATCGTCGCGATCATCGCGCTGATCGTCGCCGGCGTCGCCATCATCCTCTTCGGCTTCGGGGCTGACGGTCACGAGCAGATGGGGCCGCAGAACCTGGTCGATCACGGTGGATTCATGCCGCACGGCATTTGGGGTCTGATCGCCTCATTCACGATCGTGATGTTCGCGTTCGGCGGCATCGAGATCATCGGCGTCACAGCCGGAGAGGCGCAGAACCCGAAACAGGTACTCCCGAAAGCCATCAACTCCGTGCCGATCCGCATCCTGCTCTTCTACGTGCTCACCCTCGGCGTGATCATGTGCATCCAGCCGTGGGTCGATATCACAGGCGAGACGAGCCCCTTCGTCTCCATCTTCGAGTCGATCGGCTTCCAGGCGGCAGCTGCCGTCTTCAACGTGATCCTCATCACAGCAGCCCTCTCAGCGATGAACGCCGACATCTTCGGCGCCGGTCGCATGCTGCACGGGCTCGCCGAGCAAGGGCAGGCGCCGCGATCATTCACCCGCACCACTCGTTCCGGCGTGCCGATCATGACCGTCGCCACCATGATCGTGGGGCTCCTCGTCGGGGTGGTGCTCAACTACTGGTACCCCGACCAGGTGCTCTTCCTCCTCGGAGCGCTCGCCACGTTCGCGACGGTACTGGTGTGGCTGGTGATCCTCATTGCTCACATCCGCATGAAAGCAGAGATCGCTCGCGAGCAGCGGCTCCCCAGCGAGTTCCCCGTGCCGCTGTGGCCCGCCGCATCCTGGCTCACCGTCGCCTTCATCGTCTGCGTCATCGTGCTCGTCGGCATCGTGCCAGACTCGCGGCCGGCGCTCTGGGTGGGCCTCGTGTGGGTCGCGCTGTTGACCGCCTGCTATTTCGCGTTCGTACGAGGCGCCGGCCGCGAGCCGCATCGTCTCGTCGACCACACGGAGCCCATCGGCGTGGTTTCGAGCCCGCGCACCCTAGAAGAGCGCCGGCTCGGACGCGGGTAACGACCAATCGATCGCCGCCGCCCCCTGCTCTGCAAGCGCCGCGTTCGCGCGGCTGAAGGGCCGCGAGCCGAAGAATCCGCGCGAAGCCGACAATGGTGAGGGGTGCGCGCTCTCGATGCGCGGCACGTCGCCGAGCAACGGGCCGAGGGTCTGCGCCGGTTTCCCCCAGAGGATCGCGACGAGCGGCCCGCCCCGCTCGGCGAGCGCGGTGATGGCACGCGCCGTGACCGCCTCCCAGCCCCGGCGCTGATGCGATCCGGCGGCGCCGGCGCGCACGGTCAGTACGCGATTGAGCAGCAGCACTCCGCGATCCGCCCAGGCGGTGAGATCGCCATGGGCCGCGGGAGGAATCCCGAGATCATCGGAGAGCTCGCGGTAGATGTTCTTGAGACTCCGCGGGAGGGGACGCACCTCGGCCGACGTGGCGAACGACAGTCCGATCGGATGGCCGGGCGTCGGGTACGGATCCTGGCCGACGATGAGCACGCGAGCATCCGCCATCGGACGCTCGAGGGCCGCGAGCACGCGATCTCCCGCGGGCAGCACTTCGATACCCGACGACCGCTCCGCCTCGACGAAGCGCTCGACGGCCGCGAGCTGCTCAGCCACGGGATCGAGCGCAGCCGCCCAGTCCGCGGCCATGCGTCCGGTCGGCACAGCGGGCGCCATCTACTCGCCTCTGGCGGTGAGCGAACCGCGGTGCGTATGGAAGACGCTGGTCTGCGCCACGGGCCGCAGCACGATGAGGTCCTGGTTCACGTGCGGGGGCTGTTCGAACGCGCCGACCAGCACGCGGGCGACGTCTTCGGCGCGCAACGGGATCACGCCCTCGTAGGGCTTCTTCGCGGCTTCGTCATCGCCGCGAAGCCGATTGAGCGTGAACTCCTCCGTGTGCACGAGACCGGGCGCCAGTTCCATCACGCGGATGGGTTCGCCGCCGAGTTCGAGCCGCAGCACGTTCGTGACGGCGTGCGCCGCGTACTTCGCCGCGTTGTAGCCGCCGCCGCCCGGGTAGGCATCGTGGCCGGCCGTCGAGGTCAGATTCAGAATCGAAGCCCACCCTGAACGCCTGGCCCCCTCGCGCAGCACCGGCAGCATCGCCGCCGTCACCGAGCGCAGCCCGATCACATTCACCTCGAACATGCGTCGCCAGTCGTCGTTCGAGGCGCGCTCGACGGACTCGGTGCCCCACGCGCCGCCGGCGTTGTTCACGAGCCCGGTCGCGCCGCCGCTCGCCGCGACCTCGGCCGCGAGCCGCGCGACCTGCGCCTCATCGGTCACGTCGCACACGACCACGTGCGCTCCGGTCTCGGCGGCGAGCGCTTCGAGCCGATCAGCTCGACGGGCGACGGCGACCGTCTCCCACCCGAGCTCGGCGAACCTGCGCACCGTCGCTGCCCCGATTCCCGAGCTCGCTCCTGTCACCACGACCCGTCGCTGCATGCGCCCCTCTTCCATTCGGCCTGTTTTCGAGCCTAGCGATGCACCGCGGCATGCGACACACGTTACGCAATACGTCTGCGTCCATTGCCGCCTCGATGGGCGTCTCGTACGCTCGGACCACACCGCCTTTCACTTCGCACATCGAAACCAACTCACCGAGGAGTCACCATGACCGACCAGAGCGCCTGGGGTTTTGAAACCCGGCAGATCCACTCCGGGCAGCAGCCCGACGAGACCGGGGCACGCGCCGTGCCGATTCACCAGACCACCTCGTTCGTGTTCGACGACACGACGCAGGCCGCGAACCGATTCGCGCTGGCCGAGCTCGGCCCGATCTACACGCGCATCACGAACCCCACGCAGGCCGTGGTCGAGGAGCGGATCGCGGCCCTCGAAGGGGGAACCGCTGCCCTGCTGCTGTCGAGCGGACAGGCCGCCTCGACGTTCGCGGTGCTGAACATCGCGAATTCGGGCGATCACATCGTCTCCTCCGCCTCGATCTACGGCGGCACCTACAACCTCTTCAAGTACTCGCTCGCCAAGCTCGGCATCGAGGTCACATTCGTGGAGGATCAGGATGATCCCGCCGCATGGCAGCGAGCCGTGCGCCCCAACACCAAGCTGTTCTTCGCCGAGTCGATCGCGAATCCGCGCTCGAACGTGCTCGACATCCGGGCCGTCGCCGATGTGGCGCACGAGAACAGCCTTCCCCTCATCATCGACAACACCGTTGCGAGCCCCTACCTCGTGCGTCCCTTCGAGCACGGGGCCGACATCGTGCTCCACTCGGCCACGAAGTTCCTCGGCGGGCACGGCACGACGCTCGGCGGCGTCATCGTCGACGGCGGCGTCTTCGAGTGGTCGAAGCACGTCGACAAGTTCCCCGGCCTCACCGAGCCGGACCCGTCGTACAACGGCGTCAGCTACACCGGCGCGGTCGGCGACCCGATCGCCTACATCATCAAGGCGCGCGTGCAGCTGCTGCGCGATCTCGGCTCGTCCATCGCTCCGCTCAGCGCGTGGCTGCTCCTCCAGGGCATCGAGACGCTGTCGCTTCGCGTCGAGCGTCACGTGCAGAACGCGCAAGAGGTCGCCGAGTGGCTCGACTCGCACGACGACGTCGCAACGGTCTACTACTCCGGCCTGCCCTCGAGCCCGTGGTACGCCGCCGCGAACCGGTACGCGCCGAAGGGCGTCGGCGCAGTGCTCGCGTTCGAGCTCAAGGGCGGCGTCGACGCGGGCCGAGCCGTGGTCGAGAACGTCGAGCTCTTCAGCCACGTGGCGAATATCGGTGACGTGCGAAGCCTGATCATCCACCCGGCGTCCACGACGCACTCGCAGCTCACCCCGGAGCAGCAGCTGACCGCGGGCGTGACCCCCGGCCTCGTGCGGTTGTCGGTCGGTCTCGAGCACATCGACGACATCAAGGCGGACCTGGAGCAGGGATTTGCAGCGGCCCGCAAGGTGGTCGCGGAGTCGGCGGCGAACGCATAGCAGCGGGGCAGCGAGCGGGGGTGGATGCGGCGCGTAACATTCGCCCCCGGGCTCACTTCCCACGACAGAATAGGTGCCTATGGACTGGCAGACCCCCGAGGATTCGTTCCCGACCGACTTCATCACTGACGCCCAGCTGCGTGCACTGATGGGACGGCCGCCGATCTCGGGCGGCTGGCGGGACGGCGATGCCGTGGGCGAGCGCTCGTTCGTCTCGATCGGTGAGCTCACGACCGAAGCCGGCGACACGATCCCTCACGTGCGCATGGCTTACGAGACGTTCGGTGAGCTCAACGAGCGTCGTGACAATGCCGTACTCGTCTTCCACGCGCTGACCGGCGACAGTCATCTGCTCGGACCTGCAGCGGCGGGGCACCCGACCGATGGCTGGTGGTCGGAGATCGTGGGACCGGGTCGGCCGCTCGACACCGATCGCTACTGCATCGTCGCTCCCAATGTGCTCGGCGGGTGTCAGGGATCGACCGGGCCCGGATCCCTCGATCCGACAGGCCGCGAATGGGGCGGGCGATTCCCCTTTCTCACCATCCGGGATCAGGTCTCCGCTGCCGCGCGTTTCGCCGATGCACTCGGCATCGAGCGCTTCGAGGCCGTCATCGGCGGTTCGATGGGGGGAATGCACGCGCTCGAGTGGGGCATCTCCCACCGCGACCGCGCGGCGCGCCTTGCCGTCATCGCCGCACCCCCGGTAACGACGGCCGACCAGATCGGGTTGAATCTTGTGCAGCTCGAAGCCATTCGCTCGGATCCGTTCTACCGCAACGGCAATTACTACGACGCCCCCGACGGGGTGGGCCCGCACCACGGTCTGGCCACCGCCCGCAGACTCGCGCTGCTCAACTACCGGAGCAACACTGAGCTCGACGAGCGGTTCGGGCGTGCTTGGCAGTCCGCGGTGAGCCCGCTCGGGGGCGGCGGTCGCTTCGCGGTGGAGTCGTACCTCGACTTCCACGGCAATAAATTCACCCGCCGGTTCGACGCCAACAGTTACGTCACGCTGGTCCAGGCGATGAACTCGCACGACGTCGGCCGCGGGCGCGGCGGCGTGCGTGCCGCGCTCTCCACCATCGACCTGCCGACACTGGTACTCGGCATTCCCAGCGATCGGCTCTTCACGCTCGCAGGCCAGGACGAGATCGCCCGGCACACTCCCGGCAGTCTCGACGGCTCGCGCGCCACCCGTATCGAGTCGCCCTTCGGCCACGATGCGTTCTTGATCGAATTCGAACGAGTGGGCGCGCAGTTGCGGCGATTGCTCGCTGCCTGAGCGACCTCGCAGGGGCCACACGGGGCCCTCCCACCTTTCGGACGTAGTCTCTCCACATACCATGACCGGCTCAACCGCCGGGTCTCTGCGTCACCGGAAGAGGAGCTTCAGCTTGACTATCGTGCACGCGCGTTCTTCCTGGCGCGCTCTGGGAGTCGTCGCGACCGTGTCGGCGGCGCTTCCGCTCTGCCTCGTCGGCTGTGCTCCATCCGTGGAGCACGACGCCAACGCTGCAGAACTCCGGGCGGCTCCCGACTCGAACCTGCTCACGGTGCCGGTCGATCGCACCTACGACGTCACCGAGATCAACCTCATCGCACCCCTGGGCTCCTCCGCGCTCCACGAAGCGCTGGGAGAGCGGATCTCGTCGACCGGCACCATGGTCGTGCGCGACGGCATGATCATGTCGGCGGAGCTGCAGGTGGTCATCGACGACATGCCAGAGGCCTCATACGTGCAGACCAAGCCCACGATGCTGGTGCGCGACGACATCGAGGAGACGGTGACCTCCGTGGGCACTCTGTCGGTGGGCGGTCTGGCCCAGCCCAATACGAGCGTCGAGCTCAAGCCCACCGAGCTCGGCGAGGATCAGGCGCAGTTCGACGTGACCTTTGCGATTCCCGACAACCTGCTCGTCTCAACGGCGGGTCTCCCGTTCGACGAGATCTCTGCGCACCTCGTGCTCACGGCGCAGTAGCTCCCGGGTCTTCGCCCGTTCGGTCCTGGAGCGCGAGCGAGCGCTCAGGCGCGCTCTAGGCGAAGCGCTGACGTCTCGTGGCGTCGTGGATCTCTCCGACGAGCTCCTCGATGATGTCTTCCAGAAAGACAACGCCGAGCACCGATCCGGCGTCGTCGTGGATGCGCGCGAGGTGAATGCCCCTGCCCTGCAGCCGAGCCAGCACGTCTTCGAGTTCCGTTCCGGCGTGCACCGACTCCATATCGCGGATGCGCTTGCTCGGGATCGGCTGTGCGATGCGATCCTCTCCGAGGCGCACCAGATCCTTGATGTGCACGTATCCCACGAGTTCATCGCTCTCGTCCGCGATCGGATACCGGGAGAAGCCGTGGCGCGCGACCGCGGCCTCCACGTCCTCCGGCGTGGCACCCTCGGGCAGCACGACCAGCCGATCCGAAGCGACGAGCAGATCCTGAGCCCGCTTGGTCGTGAACTCGAACGCCGCGGAGAGCGCGCCACTGCGATCCTCGAGCACGCCCTCTCGGGTCGAGTGGCTGACGATGCTCGCCACTTCTTCCAGCGTGAATGTGCTGTTGGTCTCCGATTTGGGTTCGACGCCGAACAATCGCAGCACTCCGTTCGCCACGGCGTTCAGCGCGGCGATGATGTGGCGCAGCAGACGGGAGATTGCGACGAGCGGGGGCGCCAAGAGCAGCACAGCGCGGTCGGGCATCGAGAACGCGGCGTTCTTCGGCACCATCTCGCCGAATACCACGTGGAGGTACGAGACGCCCACCAGCGTCAGCACGAACGCCACGATTGACACGGCCTGCTCGGGAATGCCCGTCCAGTGCAGCGGCCCCTCGAGCAAATGGTGGATCGCGGGCTCAGAGACATTGAGAATCAGCAGCGAGCAGACCGTGATGCCGAGCTGACTCGTCGCGAGCATGAGCGTCGCGTGCTCCATCGCGTAGAGCGCCGTTTGAGCCCGCTTCGAACCGGCCTCAGCCTTGGGCTCGATCTGCGAGCGCCTCGCCGAGATCACGGCGAATTCGGCGCCAACGAAGAACGCGTTGGCGATGAGCAGCACGACCAACCATACGATTCCTACCCAGTCGCTCATGCGCCTTCTCCCTCGCCCATCGACCGCGCCGGCGGGCTCGAGTAGTGCAGCCGAGCGATGCGGCGTCCGTCCATGCGCATCACGCGCAGCGTTCCGCCGTCTGGCAGATCGACTGCGTCGCCTGCGACGGGGATCCGCCCCAGCTCGTGCAGCACATAGCCTGCCGCGGTGTCGTACGCATCATCCTCGGGAATCTCGACGCCCGTCTGCTCCCGCACCTCGTCGGGGCGCAGATCGGCGGGAAAGCTCATCTGCTCGGCAGTGCCGACGACTCCGGCCGCGGCACGGTCGTGCTCGTCGGCGACCTCGCCGACGATCTCCTCGACCAGATCTTCGAGGGTCACGATCCCGGCGGTGCCGCCGTACTCGTCGGCCACGATCGCGAGTTGGAAGCCGCTCGCGCGCAGCTCCTCGAGCAACTGGTCGAGGTGCATCGTCTCGGGAACGCGCACCGCGTCCTCCATGAGTGCGGCCACCGGCACCTCGTCGCGCTTCGCGCGCGGCACCGCCACCGCCTGCTTCACGTGCACGACCCCGACGATGTCGTCGCGATCCTCATCGATGACGGGAAACCGCGAGAAACCGGTGCGGCCCGACAGCTCGAGCACCGCCTTCGCGGGTTCGAGCCGCTGCAGACTCTCGACTTTGAGCCTCGGCGTCATGACGTCACCGGCAGAGAGCTCTGAGAAGCGCAGTGTGCGGTCGAGCAGCGTCGCGGTGTCGGCCTCCAGCAGTCCCGCGCTCGCCGAGTGGCGCACCAGCGACGAGAGCTCCTGGGCCGATCGCGCTCCAGACAGTTCCTCCTGCGGTTCGATGCCGATCGTGCGCAGGATGCCGTTCGCACTGCCGTTCAGCACCATCACGGCCGGTTTCAGCGTCGTGGTGAACGCGGCTTGAGCCGGCATCACGAGTCGCGCCGTCGCCAGCGGCCGGGAGATCGCGAAATTCTTGGGCACGAGCTCACCGACGATCATCGAGAAGACCGTGGCGACGGCGACGGCGATGGGAGCGCTGATCGCCCGGCGCAGATCCTCGGGCACTCCGAGGGCTCCGAGCGGACCGTCGAGGAAGTTGCTCAGCGCGGGTTCGAGCGTGTAGCCCGCGAGCAGCGTCGTCAACGTGATGCCGAGCTGAGCGCTCGAGAGATGCGTCGAGGTGCGCGAGAGGCCTCGGATCACCCGGTCGAGTCCGCGCTCGCCTGCCGTGCGGCGGCGCTCCAGATCTTGTCGGTCGAGCGCCACCAGAGAGAACTCGGAGGCGACGAAAATGCCCGTTCCCAACGTCAGTACGATGCCGATGAGCAGGAGGATCCAGTCGTTCATCGACGGCTCCCGCAGAAGACGATGTGCCGCGCCTCAGCGCGGCCGATACTCGGAGGGTCGGAGGGTCTTCGAGAATCAACGTCCATAGCCCTCCGAGATTACCACCAGAACCCGGCACCTGCGCTGAGAGTATTCGCGCATGCGCGCACGGATGGGCGTAGGCTTGTTGCCGGTACGGCTCAGGAGCCTTTACCTCCGACTACATCAATCTTGCAACGAATGCACGAACGAGAGGAAGTCGCTTTGGCGGAGCGCACGGAGACCACCAATCAAGCTGGTCCCGCAGGAGATTTCGGCGCGAATGCGTGGTTAGTGGACGAACTCTGGAAGCAGTTCCAAGTCGACAAGAACTCGGTCGACCGGTCGTGGTGGCCGGTCCTTGAGAAGTACGGAGCGGCACAGTCGGGGGCATCGACCCCGGCGGCGCCTGCAGGAGGCGCAGCCCCGGCGACCAGCCCGATCACGACGCCGACGCAGCCGGCCAGGACGACGAAGGCGGCCCCGCGCGTCGCCCCGATTCCCGCCGATGCACCGAGCACGGCCCGCAGCACCAACGCCGAGCAGGAAGCGCCTGAAGCCGACCAGGTGAGCGCACTCAAGGGCATGGCGCGCACGCTCTCCAAGAACATGGATCAGAGCCTGACGGTGCCGACCGCGACGAGCGTTCGCACCATTCCGGCCAAGCTCCTCATCGACAACCGCATCGTCATCAACAATCATCTGCGCCGCAGCCGGGGCGGCAAGGTCTCGTTCACGCACCTCATCGGCTGGGCGCTCATTCAGACCCTGAAGGACTTCCCGAGTCAGAACGTCAGCTACGCAGAGGTGGACGGCAAGCCCTCCATCGTCACGCCGGCTCACATCGGCCTCGGCATCGCGATCGATGTGCCGAAGCCCGACGGCACGCGCTCACTGCTCGTTCCATCGGTGAAGCGCGCCGAATCGCTCAACTTCAACGAGTTCCTCTCCGCCTACGAGGATCTCGTGAAGCGCGCCCGCGACAACAAGCTCGGCGCCGGCGACTTCCAGGGCACCACGATCTCGCTCACGAACCCGGGCGGCATCGGCACCGTTCATTCGGTGCCGCGCCTCATGCAGGGCCAGGGCAGCATCATCGGCGCCGGCGCCCTCGACTATCCCGCCGAGTTCCAGGGTGCATCGCAGGAGACGCTGAACCGTCTCGGCATTTCCAAGACCATCACGCTCACGAGCACTTACGACCACCGGGTGATCCAGGGCGCTGGCTCCGGTGAGTTCTTGAAGCTCGTGCACGAACGCCTCATCGGCAAGCACGGCTTCTACGAAGAGATCTTCGCCGCGCTCCGCATTCCGTACAAGCCGGTGCAATGGGCGTCTGACATCCACGTCGACGTCGTGGGGGCCGTCGACAAGTCGGCGCGCGTGCAGGAGCTCATCAACTCCTTCCGGGTGCGCGGCCACCTCATGGCCGACGTCGACCCGCTCGAGTACGTGCAGCGCACCCACCCCGACCTCGAGATCGAATCCCACGGACTCACGTTCTGGGATCTCGACCGAGAGTTCGCAACGGGGGGCATCGGCGGGAAGCGCACGATGCCGCTGCGCGACATCCTCGGCGTGCTGCGAGACTCCTACTGCCGCAAGATCGGCATCGAGTACATGCACATTCAGGATCCGGCGCAGCGCCTGTGGCTCCGCGATCAGCTCGAAGTGCCGTACGCCAAGCCGAGCCACGACGAGCAGATGCGCATCCTCGAGAAGCTCAACGAGGCCGAGGCGTTCGAGACCTTCCTCCAGACCAAGTACGTCGGCCAGAAGCGCTTCAGCCTCGAGGGCGGCGAGACCGTGATTCCGCTGCTCGACGCGATGCTGATCGACGCGGCCGAGGACGGGGTCGACAGCGTCGACGTCGGCATGGCCCACCGCGGCCGCTTGAACGTACTCTCAAACATCGCGGGCAAGACGTACGGTCAGATCTTCCGCGAGTTCGAGGGCGCTCAGGCTCAGAAGGCCGGATCGGGCGACGTCAAGTATCACCTCGGCACCTCGGGCGTCTTCACCGCTCCGAACGGCACGCAGGTCCCGATCCACCTCGCTGCGAACCCGTCGCATCTCGAGACCGTCGACGGCGTGCTCGAAGGCATCGTGCGCGCGAAGCAGGATCTGAAGCCCATCGGCTCCTTCACGACCCTGCCGATCCTGATCCACGGCGACGCGGCGATGGCCGGCCAAGGCATCGTGTACGAGACCATGCAGATGTCGCAGCTGCGGGGCTACCGCACGGGCGGCACGATCCACATCATCATCAACAACCAGGTCGGGTTCACCACGCTGCCCCTCGACTCACGGTCGACGGCGTACTCGTCAGACATCGGCAAGGTCGTTCAGGCTCCAATCTTCCACGTGAACGGCGACGATCCCGAGTCGGTCGTGCGCGTGGCAAAGCTGGCCTACGAGTTCCGGCAGCGCTTCCACATCGACGTCATCATCGACCTGGTCTGCTACCGCCGCCGCGGTCACAACGAGGGCGACGACCCGTCGATGACGCAGCCGCTCATGACCGACCTCATCGAGGCGAAGCGCTCGACCCGCCGCCTCTACACGAGTGCGCTGGTCGGTCGCGGCGACATCACCGAAGAAGAGTACGACCGGGCGAAGCAAGACTTCCAGGATCGACTCGAGCGCGCGTTCCAGGAGACCCACGCAGCCCAGACGGGCTCGATCCCCGTCATCGACACGAGCGGCATCGCCGAGGTGTCGGAATCGGGTGGCCGTTCGGACCACCAGCTCGAAACCGCGGTGGATCGCACGGTCGTCGAACGCATCGGCGACGCCCACGCGAACAAGCCCGAGGGCTTCATCGTGCACCAGAAGCTGCAGCAGCTCTTGAACAAGCGCCACGAGATGAGCCGAGAAGGCGGCATCGACTGGGGCTTCGGCGAACTCCTGGCGCTCGGATCGCTGCTCATGGAGGGCACCGCGGTGCGATTCGCCGGGCAAGACGCCAGGCGCGGCACGTTCGCTCAGCGTCACGCGGTCTTCCACGATCGCGCGAACGGACAGGAGTGGATTCCGCTGCTCAACCTCTCGGAGGAGCAGGCGCGATTCTGGATCTACGACTCGCTGCTCTCGGAGTACGCAGCGCTGGCCTACGAGTACGGCTACTCGCTGCAGCGCGAGGATGCCCTCGTGCTGTGGGAGGCGCAGTTCGGCGACTTCGCGAACACCGCTCAGGCCGTCATCGACGAGTACATCGCCGCTGCCGAGCAGAAGTGGGGCCAGCAGTCCTCGGTCGTCATGCTGCTCCCCCACGGCTACGAAGGCCAGGGCCCCGACCACTCCTCCGCCCGTATCGAGCGGTACCTGCAGCTGTGCGCTGAGGACAACATGATCGTGGCCCGTCCGTCGACGCCCGCGAACTACTTCCACCTGCTGCGCCGCCAGGCCTACGCCCGCCCGCGCAAGCCGCTCATCGTCTTCACGCCGAAGTCGATGCTGCGCCTGCGCGGCGCGACCTCGAAGGTCGAAGACTTCACCGAGGGCGCATTCCAACCGGTGATCGACGATCCGAACACCACGGAACCCGCGCAGGTCGAACGCGTGCTGCTCGTATCGGGCAAGGTCTACTACGACCTGCGCAGCGCGCTTGAGAAGCAGCCCGACCCGCGTATCGCGGTGGTGCGCGTCGAGCAGTTCTACCCGATCCCCGCGACGCAGCTGGGGCGCGTGCTCGCGCAGTACCAGGGCGCCGAGATCGTCTGGGTCCAGGACGAGCCCGAGAATCAGGGTGCGTGGCCCTTCATCTCGCTCGAACTCTCGAAGAAGCTCGCGAACGACCGCATCCGCGTGGTCTCGCGCTCCGCATCCGCGGCCCCCTCGACCGGATCCGCCAAGGTGCACGCGGTCGAGCAGGAAGAGCTCATCTCTCGCGCGCTGCGCTTCGACGACGCCGGTTAACGGGCGGCAAGCCGGGTGTGACGGCGTGGGAAGATGAGGCGACGACAATCGCGCGCGCCGTCTCATCTTCCTGCGCCGCCCTGGACTCCGAGGAGCCCGATGCCCATCTTCGACCACGATTCCGAACACGACGTCGCGGCGGTTCCGCAGATGCGAACGCTCAGCCTCCGAGAAACGGTGCTCGAGCAACTGCGGACGGCGATCATCACCGGTCGCCTGGCTGAGGGCGAGCTGGTCTCGACGCCGGCGCTCAGCGCCAGCCTGGGAGTATCGGTTACCCCGGTGCGCGAGGCGCTGATGGATCTGGCTCGGGAAGGCCTCGTCGAAACGCTGAAAAACAGGGGCTTCCGCGTGACCGAGATGAGCGAGCGCGATCTCGACGACCTCGCTCAGGTTCGCCTGCTGCTCGAGCCGCCGGCGATGCGCATCGTCGCGGGTCGTATTCCCGAGGAGGATCTGACTCATCTGCGCGCGCTCGCAGACGCCTGCCTCGAGGCAACGGCTCGCGACAACCTCGAAGCCTACCTCCGCTTCGACCGGGAGTTTCACGCGCTCGTGCTGAGCTACACGGGCAACGCGCAATTGGTCGAGCTGGCGACCTCACTCCGCCGCCGCACGCGGCTCTACGGCATCGGAACGCTCTCTCGCGAGGGTCGGCTCGCCGGATCTGCGCGCGAGCACCATGAGCTCATCGATCTGCTCGCCGCAGGCGACGGTGCTGCCGCTGAGCACGTGCTGCACCGGCACATCTCCCATGCGCGCACACTCTGGGCCACGGGAATCGAGCATTCGTGAGCCGCCAGGAGAACTATTGGTCACCTGCCCATTAGACTGAGCCGACGTCGTTTTTCGCAGACAAAGGAGCACCGATGACCACGTGGCGCATGCCGATCGAAGGACACGAGCAGGAGCGCCTCTGGCTCGCCTGGCCGACGAGCGGGTACACGCTCGGCGACACCGAGGCAGAAGCCGAGGAGGCGCGCTCGACCTGGGCCGCGGTGGCGAATGCCGCGAGCGAGCACGAAGCGGTGACCGTCGTGGTCAACCCCGGCGATGAGGCGATGGCGTCGCGGTACCTCTCGGCTCAGATCGATCAGCTCGTCGCACCCCTGAACGACGCGTGGATGCGCGATATCGGGCCGAGCTTCGTCATCGGCGACGACGGCCGCCTCGGCGCCGTCAACTTCGTCTTCAACGGCTGGGGTGGCCAGGACTGGGCGCAGTGGGATCACGATCAGCACATCGGCCGCATCGTCGCCGAAGCGGCCGGCGCCGAGCTCATCGACTCCGAGATGACGAACGAAGGCGGCGGCATCCAGGTGGACGGCACCGGACGCGTGGTCATCACGAAAACGGTGCAGCTCGATCCGGGCCGCAATCCGGGATGGACGCAGGAGCAGGTCGAGGCAGAACTCGAACGCACGATCGGTGCGACGAGCGCGCTCTGGCTCCCCCGAGGCCTCACGCGCGACCACGACACCTTCGGCACCCGCGGCCACTCCGACATCCTCGCCGCATTCACGAGCCCCGACTTGCTGCTCATGCACCGGCAGGATGCCGAATCGCATCCCGACCACATCATCGCGCGAACGAACCGAGATGTCGCGGATCGTTACCGCGACAACACCTCGGCGAACTTCGAGATCATCGATCTGCCCGCGCCTCAGACGTTGCAAGACGAAGAGGGCTACGTCGACTACAGCTACATCAATCACGTCGTCATCAACGGAGCCGTGCTCGCCTGCGCGTTCGATGATCCGGCCGATGATCGAGCGCTCGCGATCCTGCGCGAGGCATACCCCGGTCGCGAAGTGATCGGCATCGATGCACGCCCGCTCTTCGCACGCGGCGGTGGCATCCACTGCATCACGCAGCAGCAGCCGAAGACGAAGTAGTCAGCTCACCTGCGGGGCGGCGCGATCGGCCTCGAGTCGTGCCGCCTCTTGGCGGAGCGCCTCACGCACGGCGGTGAGCGCAGGGTGCCCTTCAGCCGAGGCCCGGGCCGCCGTGAACACCGTCCGCTCGGCGTCTCCGGCGAGGTCGAGCAACCGGAGTGCGCGCGCGGCGCCGGCGTGCAGCAGGCCGGGGAGCAGCGCCACGGCGTTCCCCGTCTCGATGAGGCGCACATGCGCTTGCAGGTCGGCAGTCTCGTAGCGCACATCGGGCTCGAAGCCCGCGCTGCGGCAGGCCTGCAGTGCCCAATGCCGTGACGCGGCGCCCTCCGGCTCGAGCACCCACGGCAGCGTTGCGGCGTCGGCGAGCTGCTCGACGGCGTCGAACGCCGGGTTTCCCACGCCCGGCATCGGCAGTCCCAGGCGAATGCGATCAGTGATCAACGGCTGCCGGTCGAGTCCCGCGAAGCGCGGAGCGGCGTGCCCCGGATACTGCTCGGCGATGACGAGGTCGAAGCCTCGTGTCCAGGTCTCCTCGAGCCCGGCTTCCGGTTCGTGCTGCACCATCTCCACGCGCAGGCTGGGGTGCGTGTCGCGCAAGCGCCCGAGCACTTGTGGCATGAGCGCGAGCAGCGCGGTTTGGAATACGGCGATGCGAACGGTACCGCTGACTTCTGCGTGCGCCCGGTGCAGCGCCGCTTCCGCCCGCTCGAGACCGGCGAGCAACTCGTGAGTCTCGGCGACCAGAACGTGCGCAGCGGGAGTGAGCTCGAGGGTTCTCCCCGCTTTGCGCAGCAGCGGCACGCCGGCTTCGCGCTCGAGCAGGGCCAATTGCTGCGAGATCGCAGACGGACTGTAGTTCAGTGCCTCGGCGACGGCGGCGACAGTGCCGCGCGAGTTCAGTTCCCACAGCAGCCGCAGGCGCTTCATCTCGAGCACGCGTGCTCCTTCGATTCGGTAGTTGCGCTTCAGACTATTCCATAGAAACCGTCGCTGTACTGCACGCTCTGGGCGCGAGACACTGAACGATATGGGAGCAGCGCCAGGTTCCGGCGTGCCCCGTTCGTGTTCTGAGAGGCCCGCCATGAGTACCGCTCCCCATATCCGCCCGCAAGATCTCGCCGACGAGACGATCTCACTCGTCCGCCGGTGGCTGGCCGAAGCGGCGGCAGTGCCCGCCGACGCCTCTGCAGCGCGCTTGGCAGGGGTGTTGCGCGACCCGAACGGCCTCGACTTCACCGTCGGCTTCGTGGATGGTGTCGTGCGCCCAGAAGATCTCTCCGTCGCGGCCAAGAAACTGCGCGAGCTCGTGCCGGTGACCCCGTCGTTCCTGCCCGCGCCGATGCGCGGAGCCATCAGCGTCGGCGGGGTGCTCTCCAAGCCCCTCCCCGGCATCGTCGTGCCGATCGCACGACGCGTGCTGCGAGAGCTCGTGAGCCACCTCATCATCGACGCCAGCGATGCGAAGCTGGGTCCGGCGATCAGCAAGATCGCACGCGACGGCGTGCGACTCAACATGAACCTGCTCGGCGAGGCCATTCTCGGCCAGGGCGAGGCCGAGCGGCGACTGGCCGGCACCCATCGCCTCCTGTCACGCGACGACATCGACTACGTGTCGATCAAGGTCTCCGCCACGGTCGCCCCGCACAATCACTGGGCGTTCGACGAAGCGGTCGATCACATCGAGCAGCAGCTCGTGCCCTTGTTCGAGCGCGCCGCCGCTGCAGCGCCGCAGAAGTTCATCAATCTCGACATGGAGGAGTACAAGGACCTCGACCTCACCCTCGCCGTCTTCACCCGGATCCTCGATCGCCCCGAGTTCGCGAACCTCGAAGCCGGAATCGTGCTTCAGGCCTACTTGCCCGATGCACTGAGCGCGATGATGCGGCTCCAGGAGTGGTCAGCGCAGCGCGTGGCGCGCGGCGGAGCTCCGATCAAGGTACGCGTGGTCAAGGGCGCGAATCTGCCGATGGAACTCGTCGATGCTGCGATTCACGGCTGGCCCTCGGCCACGTGGCCGACGAAGCAGGCCTCGGACACGGGGTACAAGGCGGTGCTCGACTACGCGCTCCACCCGGATCGCGTGCGCAACGTGCGGATCGGCGTCGCCGGCCACAACCTCTTCGACGTCGCACTCGCGTGGCTGCTCGCGCAGCGCCGGAGCGCGACCGACGGCATCGAGTTCGAGATGCTCCTGGGCATGGCGACCGGCCAGGCTGAGGCAGTTCGACGCGAGGTCGGGCACCTGCTGCTCTACGTGCCGGTCGTTCACCCCGAGGAGTTCGACGTGGCGATCGCCTACCTCATCCGCCGTCTCGAGGAGGGCGCGAGCACCGAGAACTTCATGTCCGCCGTTTTCGAGCTCCACGACCGCACCGAGCTGTTCGAGCGCGAGCGCGAGCGCTTCCTGGCGTCGCTCGCAGATCTCGAGGCGATCACGGCAGACGGAGACCCGGAGCACTACCGGGTGCCGGCGCCGAATCGCGACCAGGATCGCGGAGCCGAGGCCGAGATACCGGTGTCGGAGCGCCTGGCCGATCCCGATGTCGCCGCGCGCGTGGAGCAGCGGGTCGCCGCGGGCGCCGACGGATTCCGCAATACTCCCGACACCGATCCCGATCTCCCCGGCAATCGAGCGTGGGGCCGAGCGATCGCAGGTCGCATGGTGAGTTCCGAGCTGGGCATGACCTCCGTTGCAACGGCGCGCATCACCGACAGCGCTGCACTCGATGCCGCGATCGAGCGCGGCCGTTCGGCCGCATCGGAGTGGCAGTCCCTCGGCGCAGACGAACGAGCGCGGATCCTGCACCGCGCCGGGGAGGCGATCGAGGCGCGACGCAGCGAGCTGCTCGAGGTCATGGGCGCCGAGTGCGGCAAGACGCTCGACCAGGGCGACCCAGAGGTGTCGGAGGCCATCGACTTCGCGCACTACTACGCGGCGCTCGGCCAAGAGCTCGAGCACGTCGACGGCGCCCGGTACGTTCCGCAGCAGCTCGTTGCGGTGATCCCGCCCTGGAATTTCCCGGTGGCCATTCCCGCAGGAGGCGTGCTCGCCGGGCTCGCCTCGGGCGCGAGCGTCATCATCAAGCCGGCGGCGCAGTCCGCGCGATCGGGGGCGGTGATGGTCGAAGCGCTGTGGGAGGCCGGCGTGCCCCGAGACGCGCTGCAACTCGTGCAGTTCGGTGATCGCGAACTCGCGTCCAGCTTCGTCGCCGACCCGCGTATCGACCGGCTGATCCTCACCGGCGCCTACGAGACCGCCGAGACGTTTCGCAGTCTGCGCCAGGACCTGCCGATCCTGGCAGAGACGAGCGGCAAGAACGCCATCATCGTCACGCCGAACGCAGACCTCGACCTCGCTGCCCGCGACGTCGCCCAGTCGGCGTTCGGGCATGCCGGCCAGAAGTGCTCGGCAGCCTCGCTCATCGTGCTCGTGGGGTCGGTGGCCGCGTCCGCTCGGTTCCGCAGCCAGCTGCTCGACGCGGTGCGGTCGCTGCGCGTCGGCACCCCGGACCAGCTCACCAGCCAAATGGGGCCGATGATCGCTGCTCCCTCGGGCAAGCTGCTGCGCGGACTCACGGAGCTCGAGCCCGGACAGAACTGGGCCATCGAGCCGAAGCCGGTCACGTCCAGTCACCCGCTGGCTACGGACCGTGACGGCGACAGCAAGCTCTGGTCGCCTGGGGTGCGTGCGGGCGTGCAGCGCGGGAGCGAATACCACCTCACCGAGTACTTCGGGCCGATCCTCGGCATCATGACGGCAGAGTCGCTCGACGAAGCCATCGACATCGTGAACGACATCGAGTACGGCTTGACGAGCGGTCTGCACTCCCTCGACCGTGATGAGCTCGACCGCTGGCTCGCTCGCATCGAAGCGGGTAATCTGTACGTCAATCGCGGCATCACCGGTGCCATCGTTCGCCGGCAGCCGTTCGGCGGCTGGAAGAAGTCGGCGATCGGCGCGGGCACGAAAGCCGGAGGGCCGAGCTACCTCTTCGGGCTCGGAGACTGGGTCGACGCCCCGGCCATCGCACCGCTTCGCGCGCCGCTTTCGGCCGCCGCTCGCCTACTCACGGCCGCCGAGCAGTCTGGTTTCGACTCTGCGAACCTCGCGTGGCTGCGAGCTGCGCTGGGTTCGGATGCCGCCGCCTGGGAGCAGGAGTTCGGCGCGCACCGTGACGCATCGGGCATCGGCATCGAACGCAACGTGCTGAGATACCTGCCCGCACCCGTCGTCATCCGCGCCACCGCCGACGCGGTGCCCGCCAAGGTGCTGCGCACTGTCGCAGCGGCCGTCGGGGCGGGTTCTCCCCCCGAGTTGAGCACGCCGGTCGCGCTGCCGGCTCCCATGGTCGCAGCCCTCGACAGCGCCGGCGTGCGCATCGCGTTCGAGGACGCAGCAGCATGGAGTGCTCGCGTCGCCGCGCTCGCCGCGCGCAGAGGCCCGCATTCAGGAGCCAGGGTTCGCATCGTCGCCGAGGCGTCGCGGGGCGAGGCCTCACGTGAAGTCGTGGCCGCAGCGGCGGGCAAGCCCGACATCGCGGTCTACGCGGCTCAGGTCGTGACATCGGGGCGCGTCGAGATGCTCCCGTACCTTCGCGAACAGGCGGTGTCGATCACGGCCCACCGCTTCGGCACGCCCAGCCGCCTCAGTGAGGGAATCGTGTAAGCCTCGGGGGGGCAAGCTTCACTATTACTGTCACCTATGACACTCCACATGTGATCCCGACTGTCCTCCCCATCACTCCTTCCAACGCCCCCTCCCCACTGCGTGGCCGGCAGCCCGGCCACGCGCTGATCACAGAAAGGCGACAACGATGTCTGCCCAGTTCTACCTCTACCTCGCGCTGGCGATCTACTTCGCGATCATGCTCTTCATCGGCTGGCTCGCGTTCAGGCGCACCAGCAGCCACGAGGGCTACATGCTCGCCGGGCGGGGCCTGCCACCCTGGGTCGCAGCGCTCTCGGCTGGCGCATCGGATATGTCGGGCTGGCTCATCATGGGGCTGCCAGGAGCCATCTACGCGGCAGGTCTCATCGAGGGGTGGATCGCCATCGGCCTCTTCATCGGCTCATACCTCAACTGGCGACTCGTCGCACCACGGCTGCGCGCGTATTCCGAGGTGTCGCGCAACTCCATCACGGTGCCGAGCTTCTTCGAGAACCGCACCCGGGATCGCTCCCGCCTCCTCCGCACCATCTCGAGCATCGTCATCCTGGTGTTCTTCACCCTCTACGCCTCCTCTGGCATGGTTGCCGGGGGCAAATACTTCGAGTCGACGTTCGGGGGCGACTACTGGGTCGGCATGCTCCTCGTCACCGCCGTCACACTGGGATACACGCTCTTCGGCGGCTTCCTCGGAGCATCGCTCACCGATGTCGTCCAGGGACTCATGATGGTCGTCGCGCTCATCGTGGTGCCGATCGTAGCGATCATCACCATCGGCGGGTGGGGTGAGCTGTCGCGCCTCGACGCATCCGTGCCCGCGGGCCATCTGTCGCTCTTCGGCGGCGGTACGCTCACCACGGGCGCCGTCGCGCTCGTCATCGCCTCGGGTCTCGCGTGGGGCCTCGGCTACTTCGGGCAGCCGCACATCATCGTTCGATTCATGGCGTTGCGATCACCCCAGGAGGCCGCCTCTGCCCGCCGCATCGGCACGAGTTGGCAGTTCCTCTCCCTGCTCGGCGCCGTCGCGTCGGGACTCGTCGGCGCGGCATACTTCGACAGGTTCGGCGATGCACCCACCGATCCCGAGACCGTAGTACTGCTGATGTCGCAAGTACTGCTGCACCCGCTGGTCGCCGGCTTCGTGCTCGCCGCGGTGCTCGCGGCGATCATGAGCACGCTGTCCAGCCAACTCATCGTGTGCTCCTCCGCGCTCGTCGAAGATCTGTTCCGCATCGTGCGCAAGACCCCGCCGAGCGATCAGACGCTCATGCTGCTCGGCCGCGTCGGGGTATTCGCCGTCGCAGTCATCGCCGCGCTGCTCGCGATCAACCCCAATGATTCCGTGCTCGGCCTCGTGAGTTTCGCATGGGCGGGATTCGGCGCCGCGTTCGGTCCCGTTGTGCTCCTCAGCCTGTATTGGCGCCGTCTCTCCAACTGGGGCGCGCTCGCGGGCATGATTGCGGGATCCCTCACCGTCTTCGTGTGGAAAGCGCTGAACACGGGCCTCTACGAGCTGCTTCCCGGCTTCATCGTCGCGCTCGCCGCCGCGGTACTCGTGAGTCTCGCGACGAAGCGCCCCGATGCTGACATCGACCGGGAGTTCACCGAGACCATGGAGATCGTGCTTCCTCGGCGTGCAGGCGCTCGAGAGTGAGCCGAACGAGCTGACCGCTGCAGTGCGGAACGAGGGCGCTTTCGCACCGTGCAGTTCGTGCGCACTGTGCGAAAGCGCGGACTCGCGCCGGCGATCGGAATGACAGAATGAGCAGAGATTCCGTCGCCGCCCCTCTCTACACGCAAGGATCGATGCATGACTCACGAAGCGCTTTCTCCTGATCTTGAGGCCGTCATCGCACGCGCCACCACCGCCGCACCCCACCTCGCAGCAACCACAGCCGAACACCGAGCACGAGCCCTCGTCGCCATCGCCGACGCCCTGGAAACCGCAACACCCGACCTCGTACAGATCGCGCTCCGCGAAACTGGCCTCACCCAAGCCCGACTCACCGGCGAAATCACCCGCACCGCCGTCCAGCTCCGCCTCTTCGCCGACACCATCGTCGACGGCGGCTACCTCGACGCCCGCATCGACCCCGCAGACCCCGACTTCGCCCTCGGCCAACGCCCCGACATCCGCCGCACCCACATCCCCGTCGGCCCCGTCATCAACTTCTCCGCCTCCAACTTCCCCTTCGCGTTCTCCGTCATGGGCGGCGACTCCGCAGCGATCCTCGCAGCCGGCTGCCCCCTCATCGTGAAAGCCCACTCCAGCCACCCAGACCTCTCCGACGCCACCGCGGAAGTCGCCGCGCGCGCACTCACCGAGGCGGGCATGCCCGAAGGCACCTTCCAACTCATCCACGGCCGCGAAGCCGGAGTGCAGATCTTGCAAGACCCCCGCATCAAAGCCGGATCCTTCACCGGCTCCATCCGCGTCGGCCGCCTCCTCGCCGACATCGCCGCGAACCGGCCAGCACCCATCCCGTTCTACGGCGAACTCGGCAGCGTCAACCCCGTCTTCATCACCCCCGACGCCATCACCGAACGCGCCACCGAGATCGCCACCGGCTACCTCGCCAGCGTCACCGGCTCCGCCGGCCAGCTCTGCACCAAACCCGGCTTCGCATTTGTTCCGGCGGGCAGCGCACTCCCCGACGCCATCACCCAGAACGCGACCGACGTCCCCGAACACCGCCTCCTCGACCCCCGCATCGCGAAATCCTACGACGAGCGCCGCACCGACATCTTGAACACCCCAGGCGCACGCCCCCTCATCGAGGGCGGCATCCGCTTCGACAACGAGGGGCAGGGCTGGGCCACCCCCACCATCATCGCGATCAGCCTCGACGACTTCCGAGCCGGACGCGACACCCTCCTCGAAGAATCCTTCGGCCCGCTCTCCATCCTCGTCGAAACCCCCGCAGGCACCGACCTCGCAGCCCTCATGCCCGAGTTCTACGAAGGCAACCTCTCCGGCACCCTCCACATCAGCGACGCCGAAGCCACCGGCAAAACCGACAACGCGAACGACCTCCGCGCCCTCATCACCGCCCTCGCGAACCAAGTCGGCCGCGTTCTGTTCAACGGCTGGTCCACCGGCGTCGCCGTCACCCCAGCACAACAACACGGCGGCCCCTGGCCCGCGACCACCAACGACGCATCAACCTCTGTCGGCACCGCAGCGATCACCCGCTTCCAACGCCCCGTCGCCTACCAAAACGCACCCCAAGCACTCCTCCCCGAAGCACTCCAAGACACCAACCCACTCGGCATCCCCCAACACATCGCACCGGCAGGCCAATCACACCACTGGGGCACACGCTGGCACTAACCCGCTGACACCCACCAAAATCCCCCGAGAGGCTCAGCCTCCCGGGGGATTTGTGCCGGTCTCTGACCAGAGTCAGTTCCAGAGCACCGCGAGTACGACGTTCACCACCGAGAGTCCGGCGATGGCACCGAGGAATCCACCCGGCACCGGCTGCTTCTTCCGGCCGATGAGCACGACTGCGATCAGCACGAGCAGCACGACGAGCTTCACGCCGATCTTCGCGTTGTTCGGCTGGCCTCCGGTCGCGTAGACCATGCCGACGAGCAGCAGGCCGGTCGCCAGCAGCAGCCACGCGCCGTGCAAGATGCCAGGAGTGATGCGAGCGCGAGCATGCTTCACCGCCGACAGCTGTGCGAGCGTGCTGCCGAACACCGCGCCGAATCCGACGATGTGCAAGACGATGAGTATTCCCTTGACGATTTCCACGTCTCGATTCTCCCGGGGCGAGCACCCTGCCGCAACGAAGGCGAGGCTTGCTCACACCAGATGAATGAGCGGAAAAACCGCAGATCAGAGGATCAGTGGAAGAAGTGCCGCTCGCCCGTGAAGTACATGGTCACGCCTGCTGCCTGAGCCGCATCGACGACCTCAGGGTCTCGGACCGACCCGCCCGGCTGCACCACCGCGCGCACGCCCGCGTCGAGCAGTACCTGCAGTCCGTCGGCGAACGGGAAGAATGCGTCGGAGGCGGCGACCGATCCGCGCGCGCGGTCTCCCGCGCGCTCCACCGCGAGGCGGCAGGAATCGACGCGGTTGACCTGGCCCATGCCGACACCGACCGAAGCACCCCCCTGCGCGAGCAGGATGGCGTTCGACTTCACGGCGCGGCTCGCACGCCACGCGAACTCGAGATCGGCGAGCGTCGCGGCATCAGCGGGCTCGCCCGTCGCGAGCGTCCACTCGGATGCCGGTGCGAAGGAGCGATCGGAATCCTGCAGCAGGAATCCGCCGGAGACCTGACGCAGCTCCACGGGGTTCGGCTGGTAGTCGGCCGGCAGTACGAGCAGGCGAACGTTCTTCTTCTGCGTGAGCACCGCCAAGGCGTCGGGCTCGAAGCCGGGAGCCACGATGACCTCGGTGAAGATCCCGGCGACGGTCTCCGCCATCGCCTTCGTGACGATGCGGTTCGCCGCGATCACGCCGCCGAACGCGGAGACCGGATCACAGGCGTGCGCGAGCTCGTGCGCGGCGGCGATCGGGTCGGCCGCGCCTTCTGGTGCGACGGCGATGCCGCAGGGGTTCGCGTGCTTGATGATGGCGACGGCGGGGCGATCATGATCGAATGCGGCCCGCAGCGCGGCGTCGGCATCGACGTAGTTGTTGTACGACATCTCCTTGCCGTGGAGCTGCGCGGCCTGTGCAATGCCCGATCCTTCGTTCTCCGTGAAGAGTGCGGCCCGCTGGTGGCTGTTCTCGCCGTACCGCAGCACCGATTCTCGGAGCCCGAAGACCTCGTAGCCGACGTACCCCTCGGTGGTTTCGAAGATGCTGTCGATCGACGCCTCGCTCGAATCGGCTTCAGCGGCAGGCGCCTCGCCCCACTCGGCGTCCTCCTGCTCGAGGAACCAGTTCGCCACCGCGGCGTCGTACTGCGCGGTGTGCACGAATGCCTCCGTGGCGAGCGAGCGGCGCTGGGCGAGCGTCGTTCCGCCGGCCTGCACGGCGGCGATGATCTCGTCGTAGCGTCCGGGCGACACGACGATCGCCGCGTTCGCGTGGTTCTTCGCGCTCGCCCGCACCATCGCGGGGCCGCCGATGTCGACGTTCTCGATGACGTCGGCCGCGGGCTTGCCCGACGCGACGGTCTCCTCGAACGGGTACAGGTTTACGACGACCAGCTCGAACGCAGCGAATCCGAGCGCGTCGAGCTGCGCACGGTGGTCGGCGAGGCGCAGGTCGGCGAGCAGCCCCGAGTGCACGGCGGGGTGCAGCGTCTTGACTCGGCCGTCGAGGGCTTCAGCGAATCCGGTGACCTCGGAGACATCGGTGACGGCGTGGCCCGCGTCGCGGATCGTCGCGGCCGTCGAGCCGGTGGAGACGATCTCGACGCCACTCTCCGCGAGTGCCGCAGCGAGATCGAGCAGTCGCGTCTTGTCGCTGACCGAGATGAGTGCTCGCCGCACGGGAACGAGATCGCGGTGTTCGTAGAGGCTGGGGTCGTGGCTCTGAACGGCCATGCGGCGGGGCTCCTTAGGTCGGTGTTCGCTGGAGGGAAACGATTCGTGGGCTGGTGCGCAGTTTGAGCGCAGGATCACCGCGCGCCGGGCAGCGCGAGCTCTCCGAGTGCGATCTCTCGCACGGTCTGCACGAGCAAGGGGCGTTCGAGCTGCTTGATCCGCTCGTGGAGTTCCGCTTCGGTCTCGCCAGGGCGCACGTCGACGGCGGCTTGTCGCAGCACCGGGCCGGTGTCGACGCCCTCATCGATGACGTGCACGGTGACCCCGGTGCGCTCGGCGCCGGCGGCGAGCGCGTCGCGCACCGCGTGGGCCCCGGGGAATGCGGGAAGCAGTGCCGGGTGCGTGTTAATGAGGCGGGGACTGAATGCGCGCACGAAGCCCGGGGGAAGAATTCGCATGAGTCCGGCACTCACCACCAGACCGGGGTGCGGGCCGGTGCCGACGTGGTGCTCTTGGATCGCCGCGGCGAGCATCTCGCCCCACGCCTCCCGAGAGTCCGAGTCGCGGGGTCGCACGACGAACGCGGGGATCCCTGCGGCGCGCGCGTGCTCCAGGCCGGGCGCGTCGGTGTCCGATCCGACGCAGGCGATCTCTGCCGGGAAATCGGGGTCGGCGGTCGCGTCGATCAGCGCCTTGAGGTTGCTGCCGCCACCGGAGATGAGAACCGCGATTTTCAGCACCGCATCAGTTTACGCGACAGCCGTCACCCGTACCGCCGAGCGACCGCTGAGCATGCGGGACACCGGGCAGCGCTCGTGCGCGGCTGCGGCGAGCGCGTGCGCCTCGTCGAGCGGTACGCCGTCGAAGTGCAGTTCGGCGGCTCCGGAGAATTCGAAACCCTGGTCGGCCAGCGGGTGCAGCGAGATCTCCACGGTTGCTTCGACGTCGATGCCCGGCCCCGCGACGACGCGAGCTGCCGCGTTCAGGCATGTCGCCCACGACAGGGCCAGCAGTTCCTCCGGGTTCGTGGCTCCCGCCCGGTTCTCCGCGGTCGGCGATGCGACGCGCACGCGCAGGCCGCCGTCGACGAAGCTCTCCCCGCTGATGCCGTCGGAGTTGCGGGCCACTGCGGTGTAGATCGGTGGCTCGAGTGTTCGGTGCGTCGTTTCACTGCTTGGCATGGTGCTCCTGACGTGACTTGCGATTGTGGGCTCCGCACTCTATGTTAGACCCAGTCTAATTAATATGATTCGTGAAAGCACCGTGAAGAGCCGATGAGCGACACAACGAGTACTTCGACGGCGGTCGTCTTCGACCGCGTGAGTCGGCGCTTCCTTCACGGTGAGGCGGAAGTCGACGCGCTCTCCGACGTCAGCCTCGACATTCCTCGCGGTTCGATCTTCGGAGTGCTCGGCGAGAGCGGCGCGGGCAAATCCACGCTGCTGAGGCTCATGAACGGTCTCGATCTGCCGACCAGCGGACGCGTCATCGTCAGCGGTACGGATCTCGCCACGCTCGGCTCTCGAGAGTTGCGCGCCATGCGCCACCGGATCGGCGTCGTCTTCCAGCACTTCAACCTGCTCGGCAATCTCACGGTGCGCGCGAACATCGCCCTCCCGCTGCGCCTGCAGCATCGCCGCGACCCGGCGCGCGTGACCGCCATGATGGAGTTCGTCGGGCTCGCAGGGCTCTCCGACCGGTATCCGGCTCAGCTCTCCGGGGGGCAGCAGCAGCGAGTGGCGATCGCCCGCGCACTCGTCACTGACCCTGAACTGCTGCTATGCGATGAACCCACGTCCGCGCTCGACACGCACACGACGGCGGAGATTCTCGAACTGCTGCAGGCGACCCGGGCGGAGTTCGGAACGACGATCGCACTGGTCACCCACGAACTCGACGCGGTGAAGGCCGTGTGCGACGCCGCAGCGGTCTTCGAGCGAGGACGCCTGCTCGACATCGTCGAGGTTCCCCGAGTCGCACAGCACCGGGAGCCCCGATACCTCGACCACGTGAAATCGAGGCTCGCATCATGAACTTCTGGAACGAGCTCGACCGCGTCTTCGGGGAGCACGGCGGAGAGATCGCCCGAGCACTGGGCGAGACGGGCTACATGGTTCTCGCATCGATCATCGTCGCGGTACTCCTCGGCACTCCGCTCGGCATCGTGATCACCCTCACACGACCGGGCGGCGTCATGCCGAGGCGCGCGATCTGGACTGCGGCGAATGCGTACGTCACCATCGTGCGCTCCTTCCCCTTCCTGCTCTTCGTGGTCTTCATGATTCCCCTGACACGCCTGGTATTCGATACGAGCTTCGGCACCGTGGCCGCGACGTTCCCACTCGGCTTCGTCGCGGTCGCGATCTACGCTCGCCTCACCGAACAGATCCTGCTCGAACTTCCGAGCGGGTTGCTGCTGGCGGCCGAGTCCATGGGCGCGAGCATTCCGCAGACCGTGTTCCGCTTCCTCCTCGTCGAGGGGCGATCCGGTCTCGTCTACGCGCTCACCTCGGCGACGATCAGCTTCGTCTCCTATTCGACCGTGCTCGGCGTCGTCGGCGGCGGCGGCATCGGCGACTTCGCAATGCGCTACGGCTATCACCAGTACGACTTCACGCTCATGTACGTCACGATCGCGCTCATCGTCGCCTGCGTCATGCTGCTGCAGAGCGCCGGAACGCGACTCTCGCGCGCCATCGATCACCGCTAGTCGGTTCCCGCAATTTCCCACCCCACCGCACCACGACAGAAAGCCCCACCATGCGCCAACGCCTGATGATCACCGCCACCGCCGCCACCGCCGCCCTCTTCACCCTCGTCGGATGTGCTTCGGGTCAGAACGCCGCCGATACCGCGGACTCGGGCGACTCCGGAAGCACCCAGACGCTGAAGGTCGCGGCGACCACCACGCCGATGACCGACGTGGTGCAGGCAGCCGCCGAGGCCATCGAAGAGCCCTATGCGATCGAGATGGTCGAGGTCGCCGATTACGTACAGCCCAACTCGATGCTGCAGCACGGGGAGCTCGACGCGAACTTCGTGCAGCATCCGCCATTCATGGAAGAGTTCAACGCGGGCAACGATGCCTCGCTCGTGGTCATCGAGCCCGTGTATCTGACCGTGGTCGGCATGTACTCGAGCACGCACGCGAGCATGGACGACATGCCGCAAGAAGGGCGCATCGTGATTCCGCAAGACACCTCGAATGCCGCTCGGGCACTGCAGATGGTCGCGAGCGCCGGACTGATCGAACTCGACCCTGACGTCGACACCTGGACCGTCACTGTCGATGACATCACGAAGAACCCGAAGGATCTCGAGTTCGTCGAGGTCGACATCATGCAGCTCTCAGCGGCGTACCCCGAGGCCGACGCCGTGTTCTTGCACGGCACGTTCGCTCGTCAGCTCGGGCTCACACCGGATGACGATGCCATCGCCGTGGAGCAGGACTCTCAGTTCGCCGTGTCGCTCGTATCGCGCGAAGACAACGCGGATTCGCCGGAAATCGCAGCGCTCGCCGAGGCATTCCACAGCGACGAGGTGCGCCAGGCGCTCGAAGACGCCGACGTGCCCGTGGCCTTCTGAGCTGGCCGCTACGCGGTCTCCTGAAACCTGATCGTGCGGTCCGCGAGTTCCCACGGGCGGTGCCGCGCGTACAGCGCTTCCTCCTGGGCGGCCCACCGGTCCCAGTGCGGCGCGTAGACCTCGCCGTCTCGTGCGAGTGCGCGCCGCTTCCGAACCTCGGATTCGACCTCGAGCCAGACGCTGCGCACGCACGGCGACACGACCCCGCCGATCCTGCCTGCCCATTCTCGCGCTGCCGCGAGGTTCGAAACCGTGATGGCACCGCAGCCCTCGATCACGAGCGGCAGGCGAGGTTCAATGCGCTTCCGCTCACTGAACTCTGCGGCGACCCAGTCGTACACCCCATAGGTGCCCGCGTGCAGCGCTGCGGCGAGCGCTTCTGATCCCTCCGCGAGGCCGTCCCACCCCGGATACAGCGCCTCCACGTGCAGCACCTGCATCGCCCGGCCGGCCGCGGCTCCCTCAGCCTCGAGTCGTTCAGCGAGCCGCGTTTTGCCCGAGCCGGAGCGCCCGTCGATGAGCAGCACGTCGCACTCTCTGAACTCGCTGATATCCGCATCCCGCATTAGAACTCCCGGTTTCCATCGGTCCGCCACCGCTCGGCCAGCAGCATGATTCCGGCCGTGACGGCGCCGAGCACCACAGCCCCTGCGAGCCCAGCCCCGTAGCTGCCCGGGGCCTGGTGACCGATGAGTGCGGCGACGGCGACGGGAAGCGTCTGCTCCCCCGGCCGCACGAGAAAGGACGTCGCCCCGAACTCGCCGAGCGAGGCCGCGCACGCGAAGCCGAGTGCGAGGCCTGCCGAACGGCCGAGCAGCGGCAGATCGATCGTGCGCAGCATCGCCAGCGGGCCGGCGCCGAGCGATGACGCCGCGTCGCGCAATTCCGGCGCAATGCCCCGCAGCACGGGCAGCAGCGTGCGCACGACGAGCGGCAGCGCGACGAGTGCCTGCGCGACCGGGATGAGCGCGGTCGACGTGCGCAAATCCAGGCCGATGCCGAGCGGCCGGTGCATGGTGAGCAGCAACCCGAAGCCGAGCGTTACGGCCGAGACTCCGAGCGGCAGCATCACGAGCGCGTCGAAGGCATCGATCCCTCGACGCAGCATCAGTGCTCGCGGCCGTCGGGAGAGCACGAGGGCGAGCAGCATGCCGAGCACGATCGCGATGAGTGCCGCCACGATCGCGATGCGGAGCGACGCCACGATCGCTTCGACCACCGTTCCGTCGATCGGGAGATCGTCGGGCGGATCCGCGAGTGCCGCATAGTTCGCGACGGTCCAGGCTCCATCGCGATCCCTGAGTGAGCGTGTGACCAGAGCGACGAGCGGAAGCACGTGCACCAGCAGCACGGTTGCCCCGAACACGGCCAGCACCGGAGCATCGGCTCGCCTCGGTCGCACGCCGCGCCCGCGCTCCTCGCGCAGCACCACCGCTCGCTCACCCGCGCGGCGCAGCTGCGTCGACACGATCAGTGCGAGAGCGACGATCGCGAACTGGGCGATCGAGAGCACCGCCGCGCCGCGCAGATCGAGAAACTGCACGGTCAGCCGGTAGATCTCGGTCTCCACGTTCGCGAAGGCCGTGCCGCCGAGAATGAGAACGATGCCGAAGGAGGTCGAGCAGAAGAGGAACACCAGGGCGGCGGCCGAGGCGATCGCGGGACCGAGTGCCGGGAGGGTCACCGTGCACCAGGCCCGCGCCCGCGAAGCCCCGAGCACGCGCGCTGCTTGCTCGGAGCTGTCATCGAGCCGGGCCCAGAAGGCTCCGACGGTGCGCGCGACGACGCCGACGTTCGGAAACGTGAGAGCGAGCACTACAGCCGCGAAGCTCTGGTCCAGACCCCATCCGCCCAGCGGTCCGCCCGGCCCGAGCAGCGCCGAGAATGCGACCCCGACCACCACGGAGGGCAGCACGAACGGAACGGTGAGAAAGCCGAGCAGCATCGTCTTGCCCGGAAAATCGAGTCGGTAGAGCGCGTATGCCGCCGGCACACCGAGGGCCAACGAGAGCACCGTTGCGAGGCCCGCCTGCGCGAACGTCTGGCCGATGACCCGCCACGTGCGGTCCGCCCCGAAGACCTCGGGAATCCCACTCAGATCGAGGGCGCCCTCGTCGATGAACCCGGTGGCGATGAGCGAGAGCACCGGCCACACGAAGAACAGCGCGAGAAACGCGAGCGGCAGCGCAGCGGCCAGCACCCATGCCGCAACGCCCCACGGGCCGAGTGCGGCGCGAGGGGCGTTGCGGGCGGTGCGACGAATGATCTACAGGCCGATCTGCTCGCTCAGCGTCTTGAGCCACTCCTCGCGGCCAGACTCGATCTCACGCGAGGAGAGGTCGTGCGTCTGGCCCGCCTCGGGCGACGGCGCGAATTCGGTCCAGACTGTCGGCAGTTCGACCGTGTCATCGACCGGGGTCATGAACATCGCATCCGGAATGGTCTGCTGAAACTCGTGCGAGACGAGATAGTCGACGACCGCCTTCGCCCCGGCTTCGTTCGGAGCCCCTTCCAGCACGCCTGCGTATTCAACCTGCCGCGTGCACGTATCGAGCAGAGCCGTAGTGGTCGAGGCGGTGCCGGCCTCGTCCACGGTGAAGGCGGGCGACGAAGCGTAGGAGAGCACGATCGGCCGCGTGCCGTCGTCACCGCCCTGGGTGAACTGGCCGTAGTAGGCGTCGCTCCAGCCTTGCTCGATGCGCGCTCCATTGTCGACAAGTCCCTGCCAGTACTCCGCGAAGCCGTCCTCCCCGAACTCGGCGACGGTGCCGACGAGGAACGAGGCGCCCGTCGACGAAGCGGTCGGGTCGAGCAGCACGGTGAGATCGCGATACTCCGGCTTCGCCAGGTCGTCGTAGGATCGCGGCTCCGGGATCCCCTGATCCGCGAACCAGGCCGTATCGATGTTGATGCAGGTCGCGCCGTGGTCCACTGCGACGAGTCCGGAACCCGGATCGCCGTCGACGGCGAACTGCTCGGCGCCTTCTGGCTGCTGCGCAGGAGCGTAGTCGGCGACGACATCGTTGTCGATCAGACGGGAGGCGAAGATGTTGTCGACGCCGAAGAACGCATCGGCGATGGGTGCGCCTTTCGTCAGCACGAGCTTGTTCGTCAGTTCTCCGCCGTCGCCGGCCGAGACGACCTGCACGTCGTAGCCGGTCGCCGCACTCGCCGCGGCGGCGAAATCCTCATTCGGAAACGAGTCGTGCACGGCGAGTGTCACGGTCTGCGCGTCGGTGCGATCTTCGGCCCCGGTCGTGCAGCCGGTGAGACCGAGACCCAGCACGGCGATGACCGTGACCACGGGCGCGGCTGCTCGCGTCACTCGACGGGAATTGGGCGTAGGTGTCATTGAGGCGTCCTTCCTCCGCTGGCATGAACCAGATCAGGTGAACGGTCGGAGCTCGCGTGCTCCCTCTCAGCCCCGCGCGTCGGGACTCCCGTGGATTGCCCTCTTACCCTAGTGCCCTCGGCTCGGCCAGCGCCAACCCGCGCGGCGGCCGGGCTTCGGATGATCCTCGCTCTCCTCAGCCGCGGGAGTTTCGGCGTCCCATGCGTACGCCTCAACGAGCGTCGCCTCATCGGTCAGCTCGTCAGTCAGCGCCTCGGCTGCACGATCAGCGGAGCCGGCCGTTTCTGTCGTCGCCGCTTGGGAAGGTTCGAACCCCGAATCCGTCAGCGCCAGTTCTTCAGTCGCATACGCCGCGGTCTCCTGATCATTCGGCATCAGCGTCGCCGCCTCAGAGACATCCGTCGCAAACGCATCGGTCTCATCACGGTCCGCCGCAATGTCGAGCGCCTCGTCGACCGCGGAGTCGAAGTCGACGTCGTCTTCGTGCACCGAAGCGGTGTCCGCGGTCTCGTGACGGCGGTGCAGCACTCCGCTTCCCGGCACCGCGCTTGGCACCGCGCTCGGCAGCGCTGCGCGGATCTTCGCAACATCGAAGCGTCCCGCGATGGTCCCGATGAGCAACCCGCCGCCCACCTCGAGAGCGATGAACCCGCCGGTGAGCCACGCGTCCGGACCGTTCGAAGCGAGGCGATCAGGCCCCATCGAACCGCGTGAGAGCGCGCTGATGCCTGCGACGGCGAGGCCGGTCAACGCCGCTGCGAGCAGGCTGATCGCAACGGCAGCGGGCCATGAGGCGCGGCGCATGCCGGGCCTTCTCGCGAAGAGGATGCCGAGCGCGAGTGCCGCGACGACCAGCAGTCCGGGTGCGAATGCACCGCGCTCGCCCCATCCTTCGGGCAGCACCCCGAGCATCGGCAGCGCCGGAAGCGGACCGAGCAATGTTTCGAACGGCGTGACCGAGCTCCCCGCGCCGATCTCGAAACCGGTGCCCGACATCCAGGCAAGGCTCCACACGATGGCGAGCGGCACGAGCGCGAGCTGAGCCAGGAAGAGCGTGAGCGATCCGATCGGATCGAGCTGGAGGCCTTGCGTCAACGCCGTGACATCGGCGTACCCCGTGGCCACCGCGATGGCGAAGCCGACGGCGGCGATGCCGAACACGAGCGCCAGCGCCGCAGCGGCGAGCCGAATCATGTCCGCTGCACGGTGCGGCAACGCGGCACCCGAACGCACCCCGAGATATTCGAGCCCTCGCAAGATGCGCCGCACGGCCGCCTCCCACCAGGGGTGGCCGTCACGGCCAGCGCGCACCAGAAATGCAACTGCCGACGCGCCACCGTAGACCGCTGCCGCGCTGAACGCCGCCTGCATCGCCGTCCATTCGAGCAACGGTGCGGCGACCACGGCCGCCCCGAGTGACACCGCGCCGAAGCCCACAATCCCTCCAAGCACGCCCATCGCACCGACACCGCCGCGCCCCGCGAAACGCCAGCCGGCCCGCAGCGCGAGCAGCACCGAGATCAGCGTGATTCCGAGCGGAGCGAGTGACAGGCTGAAGCTGAGCGCTTCCGGAGTGAGCCCCAGGCTCAGAGCGGCTTCGGCCGAGACCGAGAACTGCAGGGGCACGAAATGCGCCAGCAGCCATACCCCGGCGACGTCGGCCGCAACCGATGCGGGTTCGGCCGCGAGGCCGAAGGTGATGACCCAGACCAGCACTGCAGGAACCGCGACGACGGCGAGCCCGGCGAGCGCCACGGCGACCGCCTCGATTGCGGCGATCACCGCGGTCACCAAGGATCTCATTGCCAGAATCTTACTCCGCGCCGCGCCTCGAATTCCCTGGCCCCACTGCCGTAGGGTGAAGTGACAGCCCACGAATCACGCACAGAAGGCCGGGTCGCACGTGCCGCATTCTTCTCTCCGACACCCGGCCGACGCGCCACAGGGACGGGTGGTGATCACCGGGGCGAGCGGCTTCATGGGCCGGTATCTCGCCGAGCGGTATCGAGACGCTGGGCGTGATGCGGTGACGGTGGGTCGAACCGGGTCGCACATCGGTTGGGACGACGCCGATGCGCTGCGCGACGCGGTCGACGGCGCGTCGCTCGTCGTCGGCTTGGCCGGGAAGAGCGTGAACTGCCGATACACGGCCGCGAACCGCGCCGAGATCATGCGATCCCGCGTCGTGACCACGCAACGGCTCTCGCGCGCCATCGCCGCAGCCACCGACCCTCCCCCGGTCTGGCTGAACGCCTCCACAGCGACCATCTACCGCCACGCCGACGATCGCCCCATGACCGAGGCCGACGGCGAGATCGGCTCGGGCTTCTCGGTCGACGTCGCACAGGCGTGGGAGGAAGCGCTGTTTCGCGAGGATCTGCCTCGCACGCGACGCGTCGCGCTGCGCACGGCGATCGTGCTCGGCCACGGCGGGGTGCTTCCGACGATTCGCGGTTTGGCTCGCCTCGGTCTGGGTGGATCACAATTCGACGGCCGTTGGCCGTCGAGCCGGGGCCGCCAGCGTGCCGGCACCGCGCATCGATTCGCGACGCGCAGTGGCTCGCAGAGGTTCAGCTGGATCCATATCGAAGACGCCGCGAGGGCCCTTGATTTCCTGGAGCAGCGGGCAGAGCTCGATGGAGCGGTGAACTTGAGCGCACCGAACCCGGTCGACAACCGCACGTTCATGCGAACGGTGCGCAGAGTGCTCGGGGTGCCGATCGGCCCGCCGCTGCCCCGCTGGATTCAGGAGGTCGGCGCAATCGCGATCCGCACCGAGACGGAACTCGTGCTCAAGAGCCGGTGGGTGCTGCCCAAGCGGCTGGAAGGGGCGGGGTTCGCTTTCCGGTACCCCGAGCTCGAACCCGCTCTGCGCGAGGCGTACAGCCGGTAACCGCCCCTATTCGGTGCCGTGGATGAGGCCGAGGATGCGATCCTGCACATCTTGGAACTCGACCGTTCGCTCGGAGGACAGCGCACGCGGGCGCGCGATCGGCACGTCGACGATCTGCTGCACGCGGCCGGGTCGACGGCTCATGACGATGACTCGGTCGCTCGTCACCACGGCCTCCCCGATGTCGTGCGTCACCAGCAGTACTGTGAGCCGGTGGCGGTCCCAGATCTCGAGCAGCAGCTCCTGCATCGTGCGGCGCGTGAGGGCGTCGAGCGCGCCGAACGGCTCGTCCATGAGCAGGATCTCGGGGCCATAGCTGAGCGAACGGGCCAGCGCCACGCGCTGCTGCATGCCGCCGGAGAGTTGCGCCGGCCGAGCGCGCTCGAATCCTTCGAGGCCCACGAGCCCCAGGAACTCGCGCGCGCGATCGGCCCGGTCGGCGCGGGAGAGATCCGTCTCGCCGCGAAGCGCGAATTCGACGTTCTGCTGCACCGTGAGCCACGGCATCAACGTCGCCTGCTGAAAGACCACACCCCGGTCCCTGCCCGGGCCCGTGATCGGCATCCCGTTCACCTCGAGCGTGCCCGCACTCGGCTCTTCGAGCCCCGCGATGAGCGAGAGCAGCGTCGACTTGCCGCAGCCCGACGCGCCGACGATCGAGACGAACTCGTTGGTGCCGATCTCGAGATCCACGCCTTCGAGTGCGGTGACGTCGCCGAAGCGCTTCACGATCCCCGTCGCCCGCAGCTTCAGGTCTGCGGCGTTCTGCACGCTCATGGGCGGCCTTCCTGGTATGCGAACATGCGCCGACCGGCAGCGCGCATCGCCTGATCGAGAATCAGTCCGAGCACACCGAGCACGAACACGTACCCGATGATCAGGTCCGTCTCGAAGAAGCGCTGCGCCACCGTGATGCGGTAACCCATGCCGCTCGACGCTGCGACGAGCTCGGCGACGACGAGCCAGGTCCACGCCCAGCCGAGCGTGATCCTGAGCGCGTCCCAGATGCGCGGCATCGCCGATGGCACGACGATCCGCACCAGCAGCTGGCCCCAGCTCAGGCCGAGCGTCTCGCCCAGGCTCACCAGGGTGCGCGGGGTGCGTCGCACCGCGTCGGCGACCATGAGCACCTGCTGGAAGAACGTGCCCATCCAGATGATCAAGAACTTTTGGTTCTCGTCAATGCCGACCCACACGATCGTGAGCGGCACGAATGCCACCACCGGCATATACCTGATGAAATCCATGAGCGGCTCGAGCGCTGCCTCCACCCGCGCGTTCACGCCCATGAGCGTGCCGATCGGGATCGCCATGACCGTGGCGATCGCGAAGCCCATGAGAATGCGGAAGGCGCTGACCCCGGCATCGCTCCACAGCTCGCCGTTCGCGACCTGTCGGCCCAGCGCATCGAGCACCGCACCCGGGCCCGGAAGGAACATCGGGTCTGCGAGGCCGGTCGCGCCCGCCGCCCACCACGCGACGATGAGCACGACGAACGTGGCGGTTGCGATCGCGAGGTACGCAGGGCGCCCGATCGGCCGTCCGATGCGCGCGCGCCGACGCCGGCGCACGGGAGGTGCTGCGATGGGTTGCGCCATGGTGCCGGTTACTCTCCGAGGAACTCGGAGCGGATCGCGCTCGTCGCGTCGACATCGCCCGAGATCAGGCCGATGCGCTGCGCCACCTCGGCCAGCGCGGGCAGCGTATCGGTCGCGTAGGCGCCAGACAGCTCGTCACGGTTTTCGGCGAGCGAGTAGTAGTGCACGCCCGCGAAGGCCGTCTCGAGGTCGGCGGGGTCCGATCCGACACCGGCGGCGATGACGCCCTGCGCCGCTTCCGTGTCGCTCTCGTAGTACGCGACGGAATCGTCCCATGCGGCGAGCACCTCGCGCACCTCGTCGGGCCGTTCGTCGAGCACCTCGTTGCGCACCACCAGCACGTCGGTGATGAGTCCCGGGAACTCGCCCGCCGTCACCACGGTATCGACACCCGCATCCGAGCCCAGCGCTTCGCTGATGTACGGCTCGTACGTCACGCCGGCGTCCACGCGACCGGCGAGGAGCATGGGCGTCACCTTATCGGCGGACGACTCCACGATCTCGATGTCGTCGAAGTCGAGGTTCTCCTGTTCGAGCGCTTCGGCAAGCAGGATCTCGCTGGTGGCCCCCTTTTCGAACGCGACCGTCTTTCCCTTCAGCCCGGCAACATCGTCAATGCCTGATGTACTGAGAATCGCGTCGGCTGCGGTCGCGGAATCGAGCATGAGCACGATCGACACGTCCACGCCTTCTTCGATGAACTGCAGTGCGGCCTGTGCACCGACGTTCGCCATATCGAGACGATTGGCGGCGAGTGCCGCATTCACATCGGAGTCGGCGTTGAAGCTCGACAGCTGCACGTCGACCCCGCGATCGGCGAAGAACCCCTGGTCTTCGGCGACGTACCATTGGCCGTAGCCGAGCCAGGGCTGCGTGCCCATGCGCAGGGCGTCCGATGACGCGTCGGCACCGGTGTCTGCGTTCTGCGACGAGCAGCCGGTCAGCGCGAGCGCGAGCGCTGCGGTCGCGGCGGCTGTCAGGGAGAGCGAGCGGGTGAGGCGGGTCACGGCGATCCTTTCGAGATGGCGCGGCCAGTGGGGCGCGCGGCGGCGCGGCTTCGCGCACAACCTCACCAGTTTACGGCAGACCAGCGCCGTGCGCCCGCTCCGCCCCGTGAACGCACCAGGGGCGGCCTCCCGAAGAAGACCGCCCCTGTCCGTGCGTCACCGCGTGCGCACTCAGAGTGCGTTGAACGCCGCGCGCAGCAGATTCGCCGTCTCGGTCGGCGTCTTGCCGACCTTCACGCCGGCGGCCTCGAGGGCCTCCTTCTTCGCTTGCGCGGTTCCAGCAGAGCCCGAGACGATGGCGCCAGCGTGGCCCATCGTCTTGCCCTCGGGCGCCGTGAACCCCGCGACGTAGCCGACGACCGGCTTCGTCACGTTCGCCTTGATGTAGTCGGCAGCGCGCTCCTCGGCGTCGCCGCCGATCTCACCGATCATCACGATCGCCTGCGTCTCGGGGTCGGCCTCGAAGGCTGCGAGCGCATCGATGTGCGTCGTGCCGATCACCGGGTCGCCGCCGATGCCGATGGCGGTGGAGAAGCCCAGATCGCGCAGCTCGTACATCATCTGGTAGGTGAGGGTGCCCGACTTCGAGACGAGGCCGATCGGCCCCTTGCCCGTGATGGTCGCGGGCGTGATGCCGGCGAGCGCTTCGCCCGGCGTGATGATGCCGGGGCAGTTGGGCCCGATGATGCGGGTCTCGTTGCCGGTCGCCTGGGCGTGAGCCCACAGCTCGGCCGAGTCCTTCACGGGCACGCCCTCGGTGATGATGACGAGCAGGCCGATGCGCGCGTCGATGGCCTCGATCGCCGCGTCTTTGGTGAAGGCCGGCGGCACGAACGCCACGGAGACGTTCGCTCCGGTGGCTTCCATGGCCTCCGCGACGGAGGCGAAGACGGGCAGCTCGACCGCGTTGCCCGCGGCGTCGACGTGCGAGACGGTGGTGCCGGCCTTGCGGGCGTTCACGCCGCCGACGACATTGGTGCCCGCCGCGAGCATGCGTGCGGTGTGCTTCGTGCCCTCGCCGCCGGTAATGCCCTGGACGATGACCTTGGAATCCTTGTTCAGGAAGATCGACATGGTGGTTCTCCTACAGTCTTTCGTCTCGGATCAGCGGGCGTTCGCGAGTTCGGCGGCCTTGTCGGCGCCCTCGTCCATGGTGGCAGCCTGCGTGACCAGCGGGTGCGCCGCCTCGTTGAGGATCGCGCGGCCCTCTTCGACGTTGTTGCCGTCGAGGCGCACAACGAGCGGCTTGTTCGCGGCGTCGCCGAGCTTCTCCAGCGCGCCCACGATGCCGTTGGCGACCGCATCGCACGCGGTGATGCCGCCGAAGACGTTGACGAACACCGACTTCACCTGCGGATCGCCGAGGATCACGTCGAGACCCGCCGCCATCACCTCGGCCGATGCGCCGCCGCCGATGTCGAGGAAGTTGGCGGGCTTCACGCCGCCGTGGTTCTCGCCCGCGTAGGCGACGACATCGAGCGTCGACATGACGAGACCCGCTCCGTTGCCGATGACGCCGACTTCGCCGTCGAGCTTCACGTAGTTGAGATCTTGCGCCTTGGCCTTCGCCTCGAGCGGATCCTCGGTCGACTTGTCGGCGAGCTCCGCGTGCTGCGGCTGGCGGAAGTCGGCGTTCTCGTCGAGCGACACCTTGCCGTCGAGCGCGATCACGTCGCCAGCGCCGGTGAGCACGAGTGGGTTCACCTCGACGAGCGTGGCGTCTTCGCCGACGTACACGTCGTAGAGCTTCTGGAAGACGGGAACGACCTTCGAGATGAGCTCCTCGGGGAACTTCGCAGCCCGAGCGATCTCTTCGGCCTTCGCAGCGTCGATGCCCACAATGGGATCGACGGCGATGCGGGCGAGCGCTTCGGGCTTCTCCACCGCGAGCAATTCGATCTCGACGCCGCCTTCAACCGAGGCGAGCGACAGATACGAGCGATTGGCACGGTCGAGCAGCACGGAGAAGTAGAACTCCTGGGCGATATCAGCGCCGGCCGCTACCATGACGCGCTCGACGACGTGCCCCTTGATGTCGAGTCCCAGAATCGACTTCGCCGCTTCGAACGCCTCATCGGGAGTCTTCGCAACCTTCACGCCGCCGGCCTTGCCGCGGCCTCCGGTCTTCACCTGAGCCTTCACGACGACGACGCCACCGAGCTTCTCGGCGGCCGCGCGCACCTCTTCCGGGGTGTCGGCGACGATGCCGGCCAGTACCGGCACCTCGTATCGTTCGAATAGATCTCGTGCCTGGTACTCGTACAGATCCACGTACTGTCCTTTGCTTGGGAGTCGGGGTGATCCGAGGCAGAAAAATGTCTCGATGTCGAGGTAACTCGACCGGTGCTCAGCCTATCATCGCGCGATGGGCGAACCTCGACCGCTCTCGGGCTTCGAGCGGTAGAGCGCCGCATCGGCTCGCGCGAGCACCGCGTCGAGCGTCTCCCCCGTTTCCGCCGTCGCGATCCCCCATGACCACGCGAAATCGGAGCCCGCGCTGAGCTGCCGCAGTCGCTCCTCGGCGACTGCCGCATCCCCGCGAAAGACGAGCACGAACTCGTCGCCGCCCAATCGCGCGACGAGTCCGCCCCGCTTCGCTCCGGTGCCGCGGCGCTCGACCAGCTCGTTCCACGCGCGCACGCTCGCCGTGAGCGCTGCGTCACCGGCGATGTGGCCGCCCGCGTCGTTCACGCCCTTGAAGTCGTCGAAATCGAGCATGGCGACGGTGACGGTTTCCCCCCGGCGGGAAGCTCGCTTGCGCAGGGACCCCTCGAGCTCGCGCAATCCGCGCCGATTCAGGGCCCCCGTGAGCGAATCGAGGCACGCCTCACGGCGCAGCTGACGCCTCACGGTACGGGCCCCCTCGAAGCAGAACAGTGCGACGAGGATCGCGTACCCCACGAGCATCCTCGGGTCTGAGACGCCGTTCCCCAGGTCGGGGTTGAGTTGAAGCACCAGTAGCAGCCGCACCACGCCGAACACGATGAGCGCGCGACCGAGCAGTCCGGGGTAGAACCATCCGATGTACAGCGCGACCAGCGGAAGCTCGAGGAGCGCGTTGATCTCGGCGTGCACATGAATCGAGGAGAGCAGAAAGTAGGTCGACCACGCCTCGATCGCCGTGAACATCACGAGCCCGGCCCAGCGGGGGTATCGAGTGCCGAGCGCCAACGGCAGCACGGTGGCGACCGTGTAGAACACCAGCCACAGCGAGACGGTCACTCGGTTGAGGTGCGGATGGGCGATGAGCAGGTCGGAGACGAAGACGGTCGCGAGCAGCAGCGGAATCGCCCCGCTCATGTACGAGAACGGCGTCTGCCTGCGGTTGAAGCGCTCCCAGGCGTCGCGCGCATCGTGCAGCATGTATCGCCCCGCGCGGCGTCTACGCACGATCCGCTTTCTGCTTGCAACGCTTCTGCTCGTACAGCTCAGCGTCGGCGCGCCGCAGCAGGTCCGCGACATCATCTCCCGCCGCGTACTCGCTCAGCCCCCACGACCAGGGGTGCGGCGACGCTGTCTGCAGGCGCTCGGCGATCACGGTCGCTGTCGACCGATCGGTGTCGGGAAGGAGGATCGCGAACTCGTCGCCGCCCAGACGCCCGACAACGTCGGCGCTGCGGAGTTCAGCCCGCCACGCGGCGACCGTCGTCTCGAGCGCCCGGTCGCCCGCGGCGTGACCGCTGGCATCGTTGATCTGCTTGAAGCCGTCGAAATCCACGGCGAGCAAGCACAGCGGGGCCGCTCTCCGTCGAAGCTTGGCCTCGGCTCGCTCGGCGAACGGCGCTCGATGCAGCGCGCCGGTGAGTGCGTCAGTGGATTCCACACGTTTGGCCCGGCGCCACAGATAGTTTCCGGCGACGTAGCAGAACAGGAGGCTCAGCAGGCCGTGCACGGCCACCGGTGAACCGATGCGTCCATCAGCGTGGAAGAGCGGGTTTGTGAACATCACAGCGCCGAACACCGTGATGCTCAGCGCGGTCAGCGGGACCGCGAGCCTCGGCCGCACGAACCACCCGAGGTAGAACGCGACGATGGGAAGCTGCTGCAGTGCAGAGATGACTGTCTGCGAGTCATGTGCGAGGCTCAAGAAGTACGCCTGAGCCGCGAGAAAGATGAACACCGCGACGATTCCGACCCAGCGCGGCAGCCGGCGCCCCAGGATGATCGCTGTCGCACCACCGCTCAGGGTGATGACGAGCAGCACCCAGATCAGCACGCGATGCTCGATGTAGTCGTGAAACGCCAGGTCGATGGCGAGTGTGGCCGCCATGAGCGCTGCAGCAGAGGCCACGTACCACGAGTGAGGGTCCTGTCTGCGGAGGAATGCGGTCACCGAGGGCACAAGTCACCCTCCCTCCGTTGTTGTGCATCCCCCGAGTTCCCCAACAGCCCGAATACAGGGTACACATTCCAGAGGCCAAAGGATATGCCGACATTTGCCGCTGGCCACGGTTGCAGCACTCGACCCGTTCTCTCAGCGATGAAGAATACACTCGATGGCGCTGCGACCGCCGCCCTCCCGCTCCCGGGCAGGTATTCGAGTCGGCGCGGTGGGAAAGAAGTCACGTGAGCACAACCGAGGGCACCCCTCCTGAAGGCCTGCGAGCCCGGAAGCGCCGGCGCACCGAGAACGCCATCGAGTCGTCTGCAGTGCGGCTCGCACTCGAACTCGGCGTTGAGAACGTCACCGTCGACGCGATCTGCGAGAGCGCCGACATCTCCCGCAGCACGTTCTTCAATTACTTTCCCTCGCGCGACGACGCCATCGTGGGTCGCGCCATCGACATCCCGGACGGTGAAGCCGCATTCGCCGTGCTCGACAGCACGCCCGACGACCTGCCGCTCGGCCTCTTCCGCCTGCTGTTCGCGGCGATTGGCCACCGGAGCGTCAACGCCGACGTCGCGCGAGAGCGCATGCGGCTGGTCGCGGAGCAGTACGAGGCCGGGCGACTCATGATGATCTCGATCTTGGAATCGGGTCACCAACTCGGCGCAGTGGCCGTTGCGTGGCTACGGGCTCATCCGGAGCACGCGAAGCTCGATTCGCCCGAGCGCGAATCCACGCTGGCGCTCGCGCTGGTGCACGGCACGATGACGGCGCAGATCACCGCATGGTCGAGCGGAAGCGGTGACGTCAGTGCCGACGAGTCCGATTTCCTCTGCGTCGCGGCCGACTTCCGACGACTGCTCGGCTGAGACGACGGATCGCCCGGCTGGGACGACCGACCACGCCGCTACGGCCACAGCTACGGCTACGGCTCGAGCTTCTCGATCGGCGCGAGCTTCACCAGGAGCTTGCGCTCTCCCACGCTGTCGAACACGACATGAGCGATGCGCTTCGTGCCAACTCCCGATATCCCGGTGACTCTTCCGTCACCGTACTCGTCGTGGCGAATCCGATCTCCGGTTGCGAGCTCGAGGTCGCCATTGTCGCGCACCGACCCTCCGACGAGATTCGGGAAGCCCCCGCCAGTGGCCTGCGCCTCCTTTGCGAGTCGCTTCCGCTCGCGCCACTTGTCGAGCGCAGATTGCATGTTCCCGCTCGCCGGCTCACTCACCGCTGCAGAACCCGATCCGCCTCCCCCACCGGAGAACGAGACCGCAGAGTCGTTGCGGGTGCGCGACCAGGATCCGCCGCTCCCCGCGGCGCGGGGCGCATTCAGCGCGCGCGAAGCGGTGCCGCCGCGGCCGGTGACTTCTCCCGGAGACTGTCGCCAATCGATGAGCCCTTCGGGAATCTCTTGCAAGAAGCGAGAGGGCATCGCGACTGACACATCGCCGAACGTCGCCCGCGTCGAGGCGAGCGTGAGGTACAGGCGTTCGCGCGCACGCGTGATCCCCACGTACATCAGCCGCCGTTCCTCGTTGATGCCGCCGATCTCGTCGACTGACATCTGGTGCGGCAGCAGTCCCTCCTCGACTCCCGTGATGAAGACGGCCTTGAACTCCAGCCCCTTCGCCGTGTGCATGGTCATGAGCGATACGGTGCCGCTCGAATCATCGAGGTCATCGGCAGCCGCAACGAGGCTCACCTCGGTCAAGAAGGCGAGCAGTCCGGCGCCGGGCTGCTTCACGTCGAATTCCCGGGCCACGGCGAGCAGTTCCTCGAGGTTCTCCGCGCGCGCGTCGTCCTGCGGGTCGCGCTTGGCCCGCAGCTTCTCGATCATGTCGGTCTCGTCGAGCACGAGCTTCATCACGTCGCCGACCGGTGCGGGTACTGCTTCCTCACCCGCCACATCGGTCGCTCCCCCGCCAGCCGCCATGCGCGATGCCCTCACGAGCATCTCGCCCAGTGCGCGCACCGTCGCGCGAATCTTCGGCCCGATCGCGGTAACCTCTTCGGCGCGCAGCATGGCCTCGTGGAAGGAAAGCCCGCGTGCCTCCTGGAAGTTCGCGAGGTGGGCCTCCGCCATCGCGCCGACACCGCGCTTCGGCGCACCGAGGAGACGCGACCATGCGATCGGATCGTAGGGATTCGCGATGCTCGTGAGATACGACATCGCGTCTTTCACCTCGGCACGTTCGTAGAACTTCGTACCGCCGAGCACTCGATACGGGATCGCCGACCGAATCAGCAGTTCTTCGAGGGCTCGCGTCTGCGAGTTGGTTCGGTAGAACACGGCGATATCGCTGTACCCGACGCCCGCGCGGTGCAGGTCTTCCACCTCTTCAGCGACGAACCGTGCCTCATCGTGCTGCGAGTACCCGGTGAACCCGACGATGCGTTCACCGTCGCCCTCCGAGGTCCAGAGGCGCTTCTCCTGACGGTCGAAGTTGTTGCCGATCACCGCGTTCGCTGCTGACAGAATGTTTTGCGTCGAGCGGTAGTTCTGCTCGAGTTTCACGACCTCGGCGCCGGAGAAATCGCGCTCGAACTCGACGATGTTGCGGATGTCGGCGCCGCGGAACGCGTAAATCGACTGGTCGGAGTCACCGACGACGGTGAGGCTCGCGGCGGAGATTCGGCCGGAGGCGTCGACCTCGCGCTCACGCGCCGGCGGCACCAGACGCTCGACCACTTCCGGCTCGATGGGACGCGTGAGCTCGCGGATCAGCGAGTACTGCGCGTGATTCGTGTCCTGATATTCGTCGACCAGAATGTGGCGGAAACGCCGCTGGTACACCGCGGCGACTTCGGGGTGCGCGCGGAAGAGGTGCACGGTCTGCCCGATGAGGTCGTCGAAGTCGAAGGCATTCGCCCGCTTGAGCTCCTGCTCGTACATTCTGAAGATCTCGACGAACAGGCGCTCGCGCGGGTCGTTCTCGTTCATCGTGGCCGCGTGGGTCGCGGCATCGACGAGCTCGTTCTTGAGCTTCGAGATCTTCGAACCCGAGTTCGCCGGAGTGAAGCCGTACGTGTCGGCGTCGAGTTCCTTGATGATTCGCTTGAGCAGCGCACGGGAATCGGCTGAATCGTAGATCGTGAAGCCCGACACATAGCCGAAGCGCTCCGCCTCGCGACGCAGAATGCGCACGCACGCCGAGTGGAAGGTCGAGATCCACATGCCCTGCGATGCGTCTCCGAGCAGCCCCTCGATGCGCTCCCGCATCTCGGCCGCGGCCTTGTTCGTGAACGTGATGGCGAGGATCTGGCTCGGCCATGCCTCGCGCTCACGAATGAGATGCGCGATCCGATGCGTCAGCACCCGGGTCTTGCCCGAGCCTGCTCCCGCGACGATCAGCAGCGCGGGCCCGCGAGTCGTCACCGCACGTGCCTGCGCGGGGTTGAGACCGTCGACCAGGGGGTCGTCGGCCGTGCCGTTCGCGCCTGTTCCGCCGCCGACCGGGAGACCTGAAGGGTCGAGAAGTTCGAAGTCGCTCATCGTGCCCCCAGTCTACGAGGCGCCTCTGACATTCGGCCTCGCTGGCCCGGTCAGGCGGACGAACTCGGTCTACAAGAGCCTCGCTGCCAGTCCGAGCGAGAACCAGAGACCGAGAACGACGGCGAAGACGCCGAGCATCGTCAGAGCCTTCGCGACGCCGCCCCACGCACTGCGCGCGATGATCGTGTTGACGACAACCCCGAGAGCACCGATTGCTCCACCCAGTGCGCCGCCCATGACAAGCAGTCCCAAGGGCAGGAGCATGAGAATGACCAGCCAAACGGGGAGCGCCGGGCCAGTTTCAAAATTGCGTTCTCCTATCTGAATCGTCGGAAATGGCCTCACAAGCGTGCTCTTCACAGTGACTTCGACCGACGAACCCTCCCGTGTTCGAACGGAGAAAGAGCGTCGTCCAGTCGACGGGACCTCGACACTCCCGACGAGCAGTCGCGGCTTTCCACTCCAGAGGTTCTGTTCGACGACCACTGGTCCATCCAGGTCTGGAATGGCGATGGGGTCTGTGCGCATTCTTGTCTCCATGATGTTGTAAAGGTGTGAGCTTGACCTGCCGGTCCAACAGTTCGGAGGGGGCGGGAGGCGAGCTCCCAGACATCGCCGACCTCGGGATCTCGCTATCGATCTTGCGCCACGTGACGGATCTGGTTTCTTGCATCGATGCCGGTTCAGCACGGGACCGTCGCGTTTCCGTAGCAATCACGACCGGCTTCAGTAATCTCTAGAGCCTTGATCGCTCGCCGGAGACCAGGCGGACGCAGCAATGAGCGCGGGCTTTCGAGGCACACACGTGAAGCCCCTCGCACGCTCGGCTCATATCACCGCAGAAGACAAACCCGACATTCGTCCTCGCTGGCCCGGCGTACGGCCGATGCCCTCCGATCCCGCAGAATAGGAGGTATGTCTGCCTCCGCCACTCGGCGCCCGTCCGTGCTCGTCTTCGCCACCGGGGGAACCATCGGCATGCGCCGCACCGACAGCGGTCTGGCCCCCGATCCGGAGTTCCCCGAGATTCTCGAAGATCTCGTGGCGCGCATCTGCGCCCCGCTCGGCGTCGAAGCCCGGGTCAATCACCTCTCCCCCGCGATCGACAGCGCGAACGCCGACGCCGATACCGCTCCGAAGATCGCCCGCGCCGTTCGCGCCCGCGTGCGCACCCAGCGCCCCCGCGGGGTGGTCATCACCCACGGCACCGACACGTTGGCCTACACGGCCGCGCGGCTCGCATTCGAACTCGGCGACCTCGGCGTGCCCGTGGTCGTCACGGGTAGCCAGCTTCCCCACGGCGAGATGGACACCGATGCGATCGGCAACCTCACTCTCGCGATCCGCGCCGCGGTGAAGGCCGCCCCCGGCTCACCCTCCGCCATCGCCTTCGGCGGAGAGCTGCTTCCGGCGGTGCGCGCGATCAAGCACGACAGCGTCGCGCTCTCCGCGTTTCGGGCGGAACTCCCGCTCGCGGCGGGAGCCTCCGGGGTGCCGGCGGCACCACCCGTCGGTCACGATATGCCGGCTCCCGAGGCGCCATCGCGCGTGCTCGCGTTCCGTTTCGTTCCCGCAGTCACCTCCGACGATGTGCGCGCCTCGGTGGGCGGACGCCCCCAAGGACTCGTGCTCGAGTGCTACGGCAGCGGCAATGGGCCGATGGCTCGCCCGGGCATGCTCGGCACGCTGCGGGAACTCTGCGCTGCCTTGCCCGTCGTCGCCGTGACGCAGTGCACCACCGGGGGCGTCGACCTGAACCGCTACGCGGTCGGCAGAGAACTCGCGGCAGCGGGGGTCATCGATGGCGGCGATATGACGGTCGAGGCGGCCACGGGAAAACTCGGCTTTCTGCTCGACCGCGGCCACGGCGATGATGAGCTGCGGATGCTGATGCAGCAGAATCTCGTGGGCGAACGTACGAGCGCGAGCGTCTGAAGCGCCGCGGGCGTTCGCCTCAGGCCACCGCATCGTCGCGTATCGCGACACCGAGATCGGGATGATCGACGAACACGCCGTCGACTCCGGAAGACGCGATCATCGCGAATTCAGCGTTCCAATCTCCCCACTGCTCCGCAGCGGCCGATCCCCGAAACACCAGATTCAAGAAGCGGTTCTCCGGTCGCAGCGTCCACGTGAACACCCGCAGACCTCTGGCGTGCGCTCGCTCCACCAGGTTGGTCGGTCCGAGCGCCTGGCCGAGCACGCCGATGCGAAGCAGATTCGCCTTGGCCACGCTGATCCCGTCGACCCGCGTCGCCAGGAAGTCGAGACCCGCGTCGCTGCGGTACCAGGAGTAGCTGCGGGGCGGCGCGTCGCCGACCGGCTCGTCCGCAGGCGAGCCGAAGCGCTCCGCGAGAAAGACGAACTCCGCACGTACGCCGGCAGCACGCAGTCGATTCAGCACGCCGAGTTCGAACGACTCGACCACCAGCCGCTCCGGCCGATCGGCCCAGCCGCTCCCGGCGAGCTCGACGCAGAGCATCTCGACGAGATCGATTCCGCGATCCTCGTAAAACTGGGCGTGTTTCACCTCCACGACCACACCGATCTCGCGACCCAGTGCGGCGCTCTGCTCGTCGACGATCGCGAAGACGTCTCGCAGCCGCAGGATCCCCTCGGCGCCGTCGAACCGAGTGTTCTCGGGGCGTACACGCGGCAGCCGTTCCCGGCTTCCGAGCGTCGCGAGCTCTGCCCAGGTGAAGTCTTCCGTGAACCACCCGGTGAGCTGCTCGCCGTCCACCGACTTCGTCGTGCGGCGGTCGATGAACTCCGCTCGATCGGCCACGTCGGTGGTGCCCGAGATCTCGTTCTCATGCCGCACGACGAGCACTCCGTCACGCGTTGCGACGATGTCGGGCTCCACGAAATCGACACCCATTTCGCAGGCGAGCCGGTACGCCGACGCTGTGTGTTCTGGGCGGTACCCCGACGCTCCACGGTGGCCGATGACGAGCGGGCGGCGTTCCAGGCTGACCATGCTCTCAGCCTAGGCCAGACCCGCATGCCGCCGTCGATGAACAGAGTCCAGAAGTCACAGCCGATCCGAAGCGCGCGCTCGATACACTGAATCAGACCCATACGCCTGGAAAGGATCCTGACGCATGAGCAACCCGGCTCTCAGCAACAACCCGGCACTCAACGGTAAATCACTTACCGCCGATGAGCTGCGCCGCATTTACGAACAGCCCGCCGCGCAGACGCAGCGTCCGGGCGTCGACACTCCGGCGGCGGAGGCGTCGTACGGAGGCATCCAGCATCCGCCGGTCGCGCCGTCAGACAAGCCCATGACCTACGAGAACACGATCTCGAAGACCGTCATGCTCTTCGTCATCGTGCTCGCATTCGGAGCCGTCGGCTGGTTCATGCCAGCCCTCGCGCTCCCGGCCGCGATCGTCGGGCTCGTTCTCGGGCTCGTCAACGCGTTCAAGAAGCAGCCGAGCGTTCCGCTCATCGTGTTGTACGCGGTCTTCCAGGGCGTATTCCTCGGCGGCATCTCGGGCATCTTCGAATCCCAGTGGTCGGGCATCGTCTCGCAGGCCATCATCGGCACGCTGGCGGTCTTCGCCACCGTGCTGATCCTGTTCCGCAGCGGCAAGGTGCGCACCAGCCCGAAGCTCAACAAGATCTTCATGGTGGCGATCTTCGGGTACCTCGCGTTCTCCGTGGTCAACCTCGTGCTCATGCTCACCGGAGTGAACCAGGACCCCTGGGGCATGCGCAGCGGCCCGCTGGGTCTCGCGATCGGCGCGCTCGCCGTGCTGCTCGCCTCGTACTCACTGGTCATGGACTTCGAGTTGATCCAGAACGGCGTCAAGAACCGCGTGCCCGAGAAGTGGGCATGGTCGGCAGCGTTCGGTTTGATGGTCACGCTGATCTGGCTCTACGTCGAGATTCTGCGCATCCTCGCGATCCTGCGCGGCGACTAAGCCAGAGGGTGTTTTCGGGCGGGCTCGGTGCTTCGGCGCCGGGCCCGCTTTCGTGTGTCTGCCCCAGTGGTGGATGGCGCGCCGCGGGGCCGCCCGGCATGTCCAGCCTTCGAGCCCTCCTGTTCGTCGCGAGAGCGCAGTTTGTGCTCACGCACAAACCTGCATGGTGCCCAACTGCGCTCTCGTGCCCCCGTCGCGCCCCTGTCGCGCCCCTGATACGCCCCTGTCGCGCCCCTGACGCCTCAGAAGACCACGCTTCGCTACCCGCCCCGTGCACGAAGAATAGGTCGCGCCAGCATGCAGCGACAGAAAAGCCCGGCCGAGGCCGGGCCTTTCTGTTCTCTCGATCGCACCCGAGGCCGAGACGGCTTCGGGGCAGGCTACGAACGGTCAGAAGTGACCGTTCGCTTCACGCCTACTCCCACTCGATCGCTGCGCGATCGAGTGTCACACTGAGCCGATGCACTCGCGGCAGTAACGGAAAAGCCCGGCCGAAGCCGGGCTGTTCCGCTACTCCCACTCGATCGCTGCGCGATCGAGTGTCACACTGAGCCGATGCACTCGCGGCAGTAACGGAAAAGCCCGGCCGAAGCCGGGCTGTTCCGC